>NZ_JCASIE010000051.1:0-2088 GCF_059685865.1 Telluria sp. ZB4P36 | reverse complement strand
CCGCTCGGCTATATACCGCCGGCAGAAGCTGAGGCAAACTATTACAAGCAATTGAGCGGTCAGGCTGTTCCGGCCTGACTCACACTAACCAGCCTCCACGAAAGCCGGGGCGATTCAAACCGCATCACGAAACAGGAGTTCGACGCGCATGGCCGCATGACGAAGACGACGGACGCGAAGAACGGCGTCACGTTGTATGGCTACGACTTGCTGGATCAGCTAGTCAAGGTGACCGATGCGCGCAATCTAGTCACCAGCTATACCATCGATGGCCTCGGCAACCTGACTGTCACCGCTAGCCCGGACACCGGAAACACGGTCAATACTTACGACGAAGCAGGCAACCTGAAGACGCGCACGGACGCGAAGGGGCAGACCGCGACCTATACCTATGACGTCTTGAACCGCGTGACAGCTGTTGCCTATAGCGATGGCGGCAGCGAGACCTACATATACGACCAGGGTAGCAATGGTATCGGCCGCCTGACACAAATCATCGACGTTAGCGGCACCACACAGTTCGGATACGACCTTCACGGTCGGGTGGTCAGCGACACCCGCACCATCGGAGGCCAAAACTACGTTACTGGCTACCAGTATGATACGGCAGGTCGCCTTGCTAGCATGATTTATCCGAGCGGGCGCGTGATCGAGTACAGCTTTGATTCCAACGGCCGCATCAGCGAAGTACGGACTGTGAAGAATGGCACCACAACTGTGCTGGCGACGCAGATCACCTACCAGCCTTTCGGGCGCCTGCAGTCTCTCCTTTTCGGGAACGGGCAGACTTATGCCAGGACCTATGACCTGGACGGCCGGATGACCAGCTATACCCTGAGCGGCCAAGTGCAAACGGTAGGCTACGACGCGGCCAGCCGCCTGACCAGCGTCAGCGATGCGGCCGTGCCAGCCAACAATCGGAACTACGATTACGACGAGCTGAACCGTATCACAAGCGAGCAGCGCCCGACCAGCAGCATCAGCTACGGCTACGATGCGGTGGGCAATCGCACTCGGAAGACTGTCGGTGCGAGTACTACCAACTACTCCTATGGAGTGTCCAACAATCGTCTGACCGCGCAGCAGGGCGCACCGGTGAGTAGCGACCTCAACGG
The DNA here is from genome assembly GCF_059685865.1 of Telluria sp. ZB4P36. NCBI lineage: Bacteria > Pseudomonadati > Pseudomonadota > Betaproteobacteria > Burkholderiales > Oxalobacteraceae > Telluria > Telluria sp. ZB4P36. The sequence goes on along the minus strand of NZ_JCASIE010000051.1, from coordinate 973 downwards.
CAGTATCACCAGCAATACCGACGCCGTCGGTTTCAACTACGATGCGCGCGGACGCATGGTGTCAGCCAATACGGCCATCGGTCTGGTGACCTACAAGATCAACGCCTTGGGCCAGCGGGTGCAGAAGACCACCCCTAGCGGCAGTACCGCCTTCCATTATGACCGGGACGGGCGCTTGATCGCGGAGAGCACGGGTACGGTCTATGCCGAGTACGTGTACCTGGACGGCATGCCGGTGGCGCTGCTGAAATAAACGTGGAGAGAAACTCGATGATGACATTTATGATGCGGATAGTGCTGTTGGTGCTATGGGCAATGCCTGTGACGGCATGGGCCACCGATCCCGCTACCGTTTATTTCGTGCACACCGACCAACTGGATACTCCGAGGGTGATCAGCAACCAAAGCGGCGACGTAGTTTGGCGCTGGGACAGCGATGCGTTCGGCGCAGCGGCCCCGAACGAGAGCCCTGGAGGCCTGTCCAGTGTCCGGATGCCCTTACGGTTCGCCGGGCAGTACGCTGATTTTGAATCAAACCTTTACTACAACTATTTCAGGGATTACGATCCGCAGAGCGGGCGGTATGTGCAGAGCGATCCCATTGGGCTTGAGGGCGGGATCAATACGTATGCTTATGTAGAGGGAAATCCGCTCTCTCATATTGATCCAGAAGGGTTGCAGCGGAGGGGTGGGCCGCCGCAAGGGCAAGTGCGTTATCCCCCACTGGGTGCAACATCACCAGTTGGCAGTACTCGAAGTCCAATGACAGTTAACGGCTCGAATTTTTCTGGGTCTATTGGAACTCAAAATTTTTCGGGACATGCGTATGATCGTATGCAAGGGCGTGGATTGCCGCGAGCCTGTCAGATTTTCTGTGTGGAACGGGGTCATGAAATAATGCCGAAAGGACTGTTCCATGACCGAAGTGATGACCACCAAGAAGCCCAAGAAACAGAAAGCAGCGTATCCGTTC
>NZ_JCASIE010000050.1:0-2140 GCF_059685865.1 Telluria sp. ZB4P36 | reverse complement strand
GCTGCCGGTACCGGCGCCGCAGGTGCGGAAGGCACCGGCGGTGCGGGCGCAGCAGGCGGTGCAGGCGCTGAAGGCAGCGCCACCGCAGGCGCCGGCGCAGCCGGCACCTCGACCGCAGGCGCCGGCGCAGCCGGCACCTCGACCGGCGGTGCCGGTGCGGCAGGCGGCGCAGGCGGCGCCGGTGCCGAAGGCGGTGCTGGAGGGGCTGGCGCCGCAGGTGGCGCAGGCGGTTCCGGCGCAGCGGGCGGCGCAGGCGGTGCCGGTGCAGCAGGCGGTGCAGGTGGCGCGGGCGGTGCCAGCGGTGCCGCTTCCAACACCGGCGGCGCAGGCGCGGCAGGCGGCGAAGCCACCGGCGGCGAATCGACCAGCGGTACGGCTACCTCGGGTGGCGCAACCGGCGGTGACGGCGCTGCCGGCGGCATGGGCGGCAGCAACACCTCGGGCGCAGGCGGCGCAGGCGGCACCAACACCGGCGGCGCAGCCACCGGCGGAGCAGGTGCCGCGGGTACCGGCGGCAACGCCGGCAGCCAGGAAGTGAGCACCGGCGCCTTCAACATGTCGAACACCATGGATACCGTCTCGCAAGCGGCGGCCGGTGTCTCGGTGATCAGCCAGAACGGCGGCTTCTCGTCGCTGGTGCAGCAAAGCGTCAACGTTCAGTCGAACATGAACGTCGGCAGCAGCGCCGGCACGACCCAGTAAGTCGGGCAGTGAACGCCGCGCGGCACCGGCCGCGCGGCGTTTTTATTATAAGAACAGGAGAATGTCATGAGACCCGTGAACCGATTCGTGCTGGCGGCGCTTGCCGCGCTACCTCTGGCGGTCCAGGCCGCCGATCCGGACAAGCTGCCCGTCAAGCTCGGCTTCCTGTACGACGTGAAGGTGGCGCCCGCCATCGACGGCACCTGGGGCGAGGCCCTTGCCGCCGACAGCCTGGAACGCACCAGCGGCAAGGACGACACCATCCACACCGAAGCGGTACTGGGCGGTACGGTGGGCAACAATACCGCGGTCAATACCGTCAGCGGCAATAACGTCATCGACAGCGGCTCCTTCAGCAATGCGCAAGGCTTGCCCATGGTGATCCAGAACAGCGGCTCCAACGTGCTCATCCAGAACGCCACCGTCATCAACCTCCGGCTGCAATAGCCGGGCGCGTCCACCCTCCAGCTGTCGCAGCGCGACAAGCCTGCGACACTTCTCCAGCAGCCCTTGCATTGGCCAATCCAGTTCGCCGCGATGGCGGATCGCCCTCCTTTTTTCCTACATATCCGAAGCAATCAAAGTAGCGTTCGCTCATGGATTGCCGGGCGCGGCTGTTACAGCCTGATACAGTCTCGTGACCATTGCGTTACAAGTGTCACAGATCTGCGACAAGCTTCGTCGAAGTTGTTGAACTTCCCCATCAATCTAGTCCTACAAGCTTGCTTAGCATAAAAATCCTCAAATTAAACAAAGACTTGCAGAACGGAGGTTCGCTGGCACGCAAACTGCTAAGAGTGAGATGGACCGGTGACATTGAACGCCGGGCATTTCAACTTTTCAGTGACACACAAAGGGGAGTATCAGATGAAGCGCACTATTCTGGCGACCGCGATCGCACTGGCATTCGGCATGGCTCAAGCACAAGACGGCAATACTGCCGGCGACGTCCAAGGCGGCAATACCCAAACCCAAACCACTGACCAGAGCAACAACTCTGATAACCGCAACTCCTCGGGCCAGAATCGCAGCACCGGCAACGCGAGCGCCGCCGCAATCGGCGCGGCCGCTGCCAACAACAACGGCACCTCGACCTCGAGCGTGGCCAGCTCGTTCAACAACTCGAGCGCTACCGCCACCAGCAACCTGACCGGCACCGTGACCGGCAATGAAATCCGCAACATCGGCAACAGCGCCATCAACAGCGGCAACGCCAACGGCGCAGGCGGTTATGGCGCACGCGGCGGCGATGCCACCGGCGGCGACGCACGCGGCGGCGACGGCGGCGCAAGCGGCAACGCCCGCGGCGCCAACGGCGCCATGGGCGGCGCAGGCGCCGACGGCAGCAGCGGCAACGCCACCAGCGGCGCAGCCGACACCGGTGCTGCCAACGGCGGCGCCGGCGGCGCAGGCGGCCTGACCGGCAATGCCCGCACCG
>NZ_JCASIE010000049.1:0-2162 GCF_059685865.1 Telluria sp. ZB4P36 | reverse complement strand
GACAGCGGCGCCATTCCCGCATCGGCTTTGTTCCGCCAGCGTTGTTCGCCGAATCCTTCAGCGAACAGCCGCAGGCGGCTTAAGACATGCGTGTCCGTTATTGACAGTACACCTCACCGGAACACCCTGCTTGCACCAGACATAGAAAGCGCCGCTTCAGCCGTTTGGCAGCATAACTATGCGAAGTCCTTGACAGCTTTCGCCTCGACGCAGGCCATGTATTTGTCCTTGCCTCGGCGCTATGCGTATGTAGCGCCTCGTGGATGGCCAGATGGTCCTCCGCGTGTGGGTGCTACGGCTGGGGCATACGCCAACCGTCAAGATGGGTACCGTATCTACTTCGAATCGACGGGTCAGAATGATCAATGGTCGACCGACAGCGACACCGACTACAGACTGTCGTCTGAAAGGGATCAAAGCGGCAACATCATGACTTGGACGCTGGTTACGCCAAGTGGCGATACCGAAGTCTATGACGCGAGCGGTCTGCTGGTCTCGCAAAAGCTGAAGGGCGGTACGCTACAAACTTTTCAGTACAGTGATGCCTTGACTTCGGCGGCCATCGCGCCCAGGCCGGGCTTGCTTCTCGCGGTGACGGACGGCTTTGGACGAGTCTTGCAGTTCCACTATGACGCCAAAGGCAGAATCAGCCTAATGATCGATCCGGCCGGACGGCTCTATCAGTATGCCTACGATGTAATCGGTAATTTGACCGATGTTACCTTTCCAGATGGACTTCGTAAGTTCTATCACTACAACGAATCCGGATTTCAACCAGTCGACGGCCAGCCTAATTTCGTTCATTTCCTGACCGGAATCAGTTACGAAATCAGCCCCGGGAATGTTGTACGTTACGCGACCTATAAATACGACACCAATGGTTACCCTATTTCCACTGAGCGTGCTGGCGGTGTCGACAAGTATGCGTTCAATGCGTCTACAAACAAGCTGACCGACCCGCTTGGCGCCCAGCGGACCATTCTGTTTCAGCAGGCAAACGGGGTGAAGCTCCTCAATTCCGTTTCGCAGCCGAGCGGTGAAGGTAGCGCGGCAGCAACCAATACTATTTCGTATGACGGGAATGGGAACATGGTGAGCAACACCGATTTCGCGGGCATCACGACCACCTACACTTACGACACCGTGCGCAATCTTGAGCTCACGCGTACTGAGGCATCCGGGACGCCATTGGCACGTAAGACAAGCACGCGTTGGCATGCCTACTTGCGGGTTCCCGAATCCGTGGCCGAGCCGAATCGCCGCATCGATTACATCTACGACGCGAAAGCAAATGTACTGACCAAGACCGTCCGTGCAACTTCCGATACTAATGGAGCCCTCGGGTTTTCCGCGTCACTGACTGGCACAGCGCGCGTCTGGACTTATACGTACAACGAGCACGGGCAAGTTACACAAGCCACCGTACCTGGCGCCGTGGGTTCAGCGACTACGACGTTCACTTACGATGGGCAAGGGAACCTAAGCACTGTCACCAATGCCCTTGGTCATCAGACTTTGCTGACGAGCTACAACGCCGATGGAAAGCCGGGGCGCATTACCGATCCCAACGGTTTGGTGACCGATATTACCTATACCTGGCGCGGCGCGCCAGCGACGGTGACCGTGGGCGGGGAAACGACCGGCTACACCTACGACGGCGCGGGGAAACTGCTTCAGGTTGTGTATCCATCCGGCGGTACGCTGAGCTATACCTATGACGCGGCTGGACGGCAGACTGGCGTCTCTGACAGCCTTGGCAATAGCATCGCCTACACGCTCGATGCGATGGGGAATCGCATCTCTGAGCAGGTGCGTGACAGTTCCGGCTTATTGGCTCGTCAAATCAGCCGTAGTTACGATCTGCTGAACCGGGTCAAGCAAGTGACGGGAGCCGCGCTATGAGCTATCAGAAAGCAATTTCACATGCGGTGGCAACGCTGCTATCGATGATGGCAGTCGAGACCTCGGCACAAGTCCAGAACACAACGACGAGTTATCAGTACGATCCGGTGGGCAACGTCACACAAATTACGGATCCGCTGAACTGAACCGCCCCGAGTTTTGTGGAGGCTCCATTCTTTGAGAAAATGGAGCTATGAAGAAGCAACCCAAGTATTCCCCCGAAGTCATCGAGCGCGCTGTGCGCATGGTCAGCGAAGCGA
>NZ_JCASIE010000048.1:0-2748 GCF_059685865.1 Telluria sp. ZB4P36 | reverse complement strand
CCATAGCAAGTCGGTCCCACCCCTTCCCATCCCGAACAGGACCGTGAAACGACTTTGCGCCGATGATAGTGCTGCAACCAGTGTGAAAGTAGGTTATCGTCAGGCTAGTTATAAGAAAAACCCCACCAGGTGATCCTGGTGGGGTTTTTTGCTTTGTGGGATGGAATCATCACTCTGGCCGCTTTCATGTGCTGAGAGCCAGTTGCAATGCAGTGAAGTTCCCCCCTGGAACAGAAGCTCAAATAATGTCGCCATGAAGGCGGTGAGTTGACTCAGCTTTGTTGGACACACAACAAGTCCGGCCCTCATCAACCCTTTCCCGCTTTCAAGATCGCTTCCCGTTAATCCGGGAAAACCCCATTTCTATCCGCTGCAGCAATTCCCAAATAACTCGAGTGAACCTCGGAAATAAATTTCCCGAGGTTTGTCGATTTTCGACGCTCTCAACATATCTGAGGAAGCTCAACTGCAGGGAGTGTACAAGGCTTATCTTGAATTGGCGCCTTGCGTTTGCATCGAGCCCAAGAGCTACCTATAAGATCGTCACAATCCGTTTCTGAATGGCATAGACATAAGCGCTGGCAATCCAAAAGAGCAAAGGAAGGAGGTGTCAAAACTGGAGCGGCATTGTTATTAAACGAAAGTAAATCTTTTCCCCAGCTTCTTCCGGCAAGTCAATCAATTGTTGGCTGTTGCCCGAGGGCTAACACGCTCTGGTCTTGCCGCGAGCAGTTCGCGAGGCTTTTTCGGCCAGGAATGGAGAACATCATGCATGCATTACTAAACCGCGATTTCAAGGAATTCGCTCGTGATTCCGGCGGATCCCAGGCTCCTGAAACGACAGCCGGAACGAATGCCCGACGAAGAGCGTGTAGCTGGCTTTCGGGAAAATTGTTAGCGCTACTCATGCTGATCGTACTGCTCATTGCACTGCCATTCAATCCGGCATTTGCTCAAGTGGCACCGTCCTTAGGTACCGCCGGCAGCTTCGCAGTGCTGGGCGGCCAGACAGTCACGAACACCGGCCCGACCATCCTCAACGGAGACCTCGGTGTCTTTCCGGGCAGCGCGATCACGGGCTTTCCACCTGGGATCGTGACCGGGGCGATACACGCCGGCGATGCGGTCGCACAAAGTGCCCAGGCGGACACCACGACTGCCTACAACAACCTCGCGGGTCAAGCGTGCACCACCACGTTTGGTGTGCCAACCGATCTCGCGGGCATGACGCTGGTGCCCGGTGTCTACTGCTTTGCGTCGTCGGCATCGCTGAGTGGCACGCTGACGCTTGACGGGCAGGGCGATCCGAATGCGGTGTTTATCTTCAAGACCGGGAGCACGCTTATTACCGGAAGCAACGCGTCCGTGGTGCTCATCAATGATGCCCAGTCTTGCAACGTGTTCTGGCAGGTGGGCAGCTCTGCCACTATCGGTACCGGCACGACCTTCGCAGGCAACATCCTCGCGTTGACGAGCATTACCTTGACCACCAACGCAACCCTTGCAGGCAGGGCTCTGGCGCAAAATGGTTCAGTGACGCTCGATTCGAACATCGTCACCCCGACGGTATGTATGACCGCGTCGGTGTCAGTGAGCAAAGCATTTACTCCCGCAACCATCGCCGCTGGTGGAACGTCCACTCTAACCCTCACCTTGAGCAACACTGGTAGCGCGCCAGCCGCCCTGACCGCACCGTTCAGCGACAACTTGCCCACCGGCGTCACAGTTGCGGCGGCGCCCGGCGCCACCACTACCTGCGGCGGGGTGGTCACGACCTCCGCCTCGTCGGTGACGCTGACTGGAGGCGCGATCGCTGCGAATGGCTCATGCACAGTGAGCGTGAACGTGACTGCGGCTGCCGGGGGGGCGTATATTAATACCGTGCCCGCCGGCTCATTGCAAACCACCAACGGCAGCAATACCGGACCGGCCACTGCGACCCTCACGGTGATCCCGGTAACGCCGCCATCTTCGGTGACACTAGGAAAAGCGTTCGGCCCGGCGAGCATCACGACGGGTGGATTCTCAACGCTCACCATTACGTTGAACAACACCGGTCTCCTTCCAGCTATCCTTACGGCACCGCTCGTCGACACCTTGCCCACCGGTGTAGTCGTTGCCTCGCCAGCGAATGCGGCCACCACTTGCGGCGGGAACGTCGCAGCCGCTCCCGGTGGATCGACGGTGACCTTGAACGGGGGGATCATTCCTGCCAACGGTTCCTGCACAGTGACGGTTCGGGTGACTGCGAATGCGGCAGGCTACTTTACCAACACCTTGCCCGCCGGTGCCTTGCAGACGACGAACGGCAGCAATACCGCGCCGGCGGTGGCGACCTTGACGGTCACCAAGAAGCACACTCCGCCGATCGTGAAGAAGTCATTCAGCCCGTCCACCATCAAGGAACGCCAGATTTCGGTACTGACCATCACGTTGATCAACCCGAACACCGTGGCCTCCACCCTGACCGCACCGCTCGTTGACACGCTGCCCTACGGAGTGCGGGTGGCGGGCTATGGCGGCGCCAGCACCACTTGCTATGGAACGGTAACGGCGCCCAATGGTGGCTCGACGGTGACCTTGAACCAGGGCACTATTCGCGCAAAGAGCTCATGCATGGTAACGGTCAAGGTGAACCGCCCCGAGTTTTGTGGAGGCTCCATTCTTTGAGAAAATGGAGCTATGAAGAAGCAACCCAAGTATTCCCCCGAAGTCATCGAGCGCGCTGTGCGCATGGTCAGCGAAGCG
>NZ_JCASIE010000047.1:0-2755 GCF_059685865.1 Telluria sp. ZB4P36 | reverse complement strand
CAGCTTCACGGCTTCTTCCTTGAGTTCCGGGGTGTACGTCTTCTTCAATGTCATCATAAAAGCTCCTGTTGGTGAACTTTACCAAACAAGAGTGTCCGAAAAAATCAGAGTACCTCAGTCCGACATCAGACTAGGCTTTTTGACGGCTTGTACTTCCCCAACGCGAACCTTCAAAACCCATACGACCTTTACCGCGATACGACTTCGTGGTATCGACTAATCAATCCAGCGCTTGCGGATCCAGCCGAAAAGTACCGAAAAATGCCTAACGGCGTTCAAAAGGCTATTGAGGCGGCAGTTGATACTGCGGAACGGTTCCACCGAGCTTTAGGAAACTATTATCACCCACACACCTACGTGTTTTATGGTGACGATTCCGGAAAGCTGTCATTCGGACAGATTCGATGGGTCGCATATCAGCAGGCAGGTGGGGTCACCGCGCTTACGCCAGGAAACCTTGCAAGTGCTCGCTACCTTGGTCAGACATCGACGGGAAAACGCCGTGTCCTGATCGAGGGGAAAACCGAGCTGCATTTCGCGCCTGAGCAGCAGGACACCCGCGGTGACGGGACGGTTTCTCATCAATCCGGTGCCGGGCCAGTTGGCAAAGTCAAACAGGTCTTTGCGACGGAGGGCTACGATCATCAAACGTCATATACAAATGACGGCATGCTCATGCTTACTCTCCGCTTGATCAACAAGATTGTTCAGGAGACCTTGTGAAACGTTGGGTCCAGGACAGGCTGGCAGGGATGCTAGCCGGGATCCTCTGCGCGGGACTGGCGGCTACTTGGGCTGTGGGCGAGGTCTTGGACAAACATGAGGTAGTTCGCCGGGACAAACACGAGGTAGCGCGTATGACCGAGAAAATGAAAACGGTATGCGTCGGCAGAATCTTGGTCGACGTACCAGAGGATGCGCAGGTCGAACTGACTCAAGCTCGCATTGACGGGTTCAACATTCGGGCTTTCGATGAAACCCTGAATGAGTTTCAGAAACGTATCTCCGAACGCGAGGCCCAAATCTCGTCGAAACCAGACAGGCCCGGCGGGAAAAAAAATCTGGAAGTGGCGCGAGATTTAAACACTGACACCGGAATCAGCGGAAAGATGTTCGTGCATAGCCGGACAGTCACGGAGGGCACCCGAGCAAAAGGATTGGAACTGGAGCGATATCGCTACGAAGACGTTACGGTAGAAGCGCTTGTACACGGCAATGGCATTAGCATCGACTTCTCCTCTGAGGGCCGGGATCCCGCATGGATCAAAGACTTGCCTTTGCTGGTCGAGAAGTTAGTTGCAAACGTGGAAAACCGCATTCCTCACGAATCTGGATTCTGCCTCGACCGGGCCTATTTCCGTGACCCGCTCACAGCTGATCAAGGCGAACAAATCATGATGCTCGCCAAGCTCCCAAGTCATCCAGACGTTGACTTCATGCTCATACTTTCAGCGGGTCTCACGCCCGACCAACAGGGACTCTTGGAAAGGGCCGAAGCTGGGGAAGGCCGACTCTCCCTATCAGAGAGAGCGCGCATTTCCAAGTTGCGCGCGGCACGCCGCGAGATCGATGGCCTTCCTGGCGAGGAGCTGGTCGAACTATATGTAGAGGAAAACGATGCCCGCGTTCATACTTTTTGGTGGGAGGTAAATGGGACGGAAGACAACGTCCTGATCCCTCACCTCGTTTTCAGAATGAATACGGGCACCAGCACCAACGGTCCGGTACCGTCCTCCTTGTCAGATGGTGCCGCACTCGGGTTATGGGACAAGATCACCTCAAGCATTCGCTTGCGGTCAACAACGCCCCGTGCCACTGCCCAGATTGAGCAAGTTGCGGTTCCGATCGGGACATACGCTTCAGCGGGAGACAAATGTCCGGAAAGCGGCTGGTGGCTTTGCAGTGAAGGCGGCGACGGAATTGGCGTGCTCGGCGGCCAACGACAGTACATCAAAAAGGGAGAGCCGATGCCGCAGGCTCTGTTACTACCCCAGCCAACCCTATGGGAAAGAGTACGCGGGTTGCAGCCCAGTTACGAATCGAAGAATCGAACTACCTGGAAACTTGTCGACCACCGTGCACGTAAAAGACTCCCGCCACCTCTGCCATTAGCGAAGGCGTTAGTGCCGAGCAGCACGGTGGTCGCTCTTGGCATCCCTGCCAACGGAAACGGCGACCGTGTCACAATTGGCAGCTATTCCTCAACTGGAGTCCCGTGCCCAGCAAGCGGCTGGTGGCGTTGTGAAGAATCGCATGCGCTTGATGGCACACGTTGGTTCGCCCACGGAAGCTTGCTGCCGCCGGCTACATTTACTGTTGCTCCGGGCATCTTCAGCCACTCGTCGAACGCCCCGCAGGCAATTCAACGCCGCAGTGGCTGGCGCTTGATGCGGCTTGCGGATGCACCAGATCTCACGGCAGGGGAAAGGGCGTATGGCAGCCGTGATCTACCGCCATCGGCCCAAGACGCATAAGTCTCGTGCTGTGCAGTAGTGCTGGCTGGTTTCAGTTCGTCTGACAGGGAAGTCTGTTGGTGAAATTGCCTAGGAGTTAACATGACGCGTGGCACACTCAGAAGGACAGGCGTTTGTGAAGTCGCGACCGAAGCGTCAAGAACACCTTGGTAATCCATGTCGCCTGAATCGCCCCGGCTTTCGTGGAGGCTGGTTAGTGTGAGTCAGGCCGGAACAGCCTGACCGCTCAATTGCTTGTAATAGTTTGCCTCAGCTTCTGCCGGCGGTATATAGCCGAGCGG
>NZ_JCASIE010000046.1:1417-3079 GCF_059685865.1 Telluria sp. ZB4P36 | reverse complement strand
GAGGCCGTGCAGTGGCTGCTGGGCCAGGGTGCCAGCGCCAACGGCGACGCCTACATGCTGGCCCACCGCCTGGTCTCGAGCGTGCGCGAGAAGCGCACCCGCTCCTCGGGCGTCGACGCGCTGATGCACGAGTTCTCGCTGTCGTCGGAAGAAGGCGTGGCGCTGATGTGCCTGGCCGAAGCCCTGCTGCGCATTCCGGACAGCGAGACCGCCGACCGCCTCATCGCCGACAAGATCAGCAAGGGCGACTGGAAGAAGCACCTGGGCGAATCGCCTTCGCTGTTCGTCAACGCGGCGACCTGGGGCCTGCTCATCACCGGCAAGCTGGTCTCGACCAACAGCGAAAAGAACCTGGGATCGGCGCTCACCCGCCTGATCGCCAAGGGCGGCGAACCCCTGATCCGCAAGGGCGTCGACATGGCGATGCGCATGCTGGGCAACCAGTTCGTCACCGGCCAGACCATCGAGGAAGCGCTGAAGAACAGCCGCGAGAACGAAACCCGCGGCTACCGCTACTCCTACGACATGCTGGGCGAAGCCGCGCTCACCGAAGCGGACGCCAAAAACTACTACGCCTCGTACGAAACCGCGATCCATGCGATCGGCAAGGCCTCGAACGGCCGCGGCATCAAGGACGGCCCGGGCATCTCGATCAAGCTGTCGGCCCTGCATCCGCGCTACAGCCGCGCCCAGTACTGGCGCGTGATGAACGAGCTGCTGCCGCGCGTGCGCAGCCTGGTCCTGCTGGCCAAGCAGTACAACATCGGCATCAACATCGACGCCGAAGAAGCCGACCGCCTCGAGATCTCGCTCGACATGCTGGAGGCACTGGCATTCGATCCTGAACTGGCCGGATTCGACGGCATCGGCCTGGTGGTGCAGGCCTACCAGAAGCGCTGCCCCTTCGTGATCGACTTCGTGGTCGACCTGGCCAAGAGGAGCGGCCGCAAGTTCATGGTGCGCCTGGTGAAGGGCGCCTACTGGGACGCCGAGATCAAGCGCGCCCAGGTCGACGGCATGCCGGGCTATCCGGTCTACACGCGCAAGGTGTACACCGACCTGTCCTATCTCACCTGCGCACGCAAGCTGCTGGCGGCCAGCGACATCATCTATCCGCAGTTCGCGACCCACAACGCGCACTCGCTGTCGGTGATCTACACCTGGGCCAAGGCCGAGGGCATCAGCAACTACGAATTCCAGTGCCTGCACGGCATGGGCGAGACCCTGTACGACCAGGTCGTCGGCCCGCGCAAGCTGGACAAGGCCTGCCGCATCTACGCCCCGGTCGGTTCGCACGAGACCCTGCTGGCCTATCTGGTGCGCCGCCTGCTGGAAAACGGCGCCAACTCGTCCTTCGTGAACCAGATCGTGGACGAGAACGTGGCCATCGACAGCCTGCTGGCCGATCCCTTCGAGCAGGCACGCGCGGCCGGCGGCAAGCCACACCCGGCGATCGCGCTGCCGCTGCAGCTGTTCGGTGACGAGCGCAAGAATTCGGCCGGCCTGGACCTGGTCAACGAGAACATGCTGACCGCAACCGCGGAAGGCCTGGCCAAGCAGCGCCGGCACAGCGCCGCGCCGCTGATCGCCGGTCCGGTGGAAGCGAGCGAGAAAGCGAATATCGTCAATCCCGCCATGTCGAGCGACATCGTGGGCCAGGTC
>NZ_JCASIE010000046.1:0-1317 GCF_059685865.1 Telluria sp. ZB4P36 | reverse complement strand
CCTTCGCCGCCGAATGGGAAGCAACGGGCGTCGACACCCGCGCCGGCGTGCTGGAACGCACCGCCGACCTGTTCGAGCAGAACGGCACCGAGCTGATGGCGCTGGCCGTGCGCGAAGCCGGCAAATCGCTGCCGAACGCAATCGCCGAACTGCGCGAAGCGGTGGACTTCCTGCGCTACTACGCGGTGCAAATCCGTGAATCGAAAGCCGATGGCGCACTGGGCCCGGTCAGCTGCATCAGCCCATGGAACTTCCCGCTGGCGATCTTCACCGGCCAGGTGGCCGCCGCCCTCGCGGCCGGCAACGTGGTGCTGGCCAAGCCGGCCGAACAGACCCCGCTGATCGCGCACCGTGCGGTCGAGCTGTTCATCGAAGCCGGCTGCCCGCGCGCTGCGCTGCAGCTGCTGCCGGGCCGCGGCGAAGTGGTGGGCGCCGCCCTGACCTCGGACTCGCGCGTCAAGGGCGTGATCTTCACCGGCTCCACCGAAGTGGCCCAGCTGATCAACCGCACCCTGGCGAAGCGTGCCGAAAGCGAGGGCATCGACATCCCGCTGGTGGCCGAAACCGGTGGCCAGAACGCGCTGATCGTCGACTCCTCGGCGCTGCCGGAGCAGGTGGTGCAGGACGTGCTGTCCTCGGCCTTCGACTCGGCCGGCCAGCGCTGCTCGGCGCTGCGCGTGCTGTTCCTGCAGCAGGACATCGCCGACAAGACCATCACCATGCTCAAGGGCGCGATGCAGGAACTGCGGGTCGGCTCGCCCGACCGCCTGGCCACCGACATCGGCCCGGTGATCGATGCCGAAGCCCAGCGCAACCTGCTGGCCCACATCGAGCGCATGCGCGCCACCGCGCGCAGCCACTTCGCGCTCGAGCTGCCGGACAGCGTCAGCAAGGCCGGCACCTTCGTGCCGCCGACCGTGCTGGAAATCGGCTCGCTGGCGGAACTGAAGCACGAGGTCTTCGGTCCGGTCCTGCACATCGTGCGCTACCGCCGCGCCGAGCTGCCGAAGGTGATCGACACCATCAACGCGACCGGCTACGGCCTGACCCTGGGCGTGCATTCGCGGATCGACGAGACCATCGACTTCATCGTCTCGCGCGCCCACGTCGGCAACATCTACGTGAACCGCAACATCGTCGGCGCGGTCGTGGGCGTGCAGCCTTTCGGCGGCGAAGGTAAATCGGGCACCGGCCCGAAGGCCGGCGGTCCGCTCTACCTGAAGCGCCTGCAGCGCCATGCCGCGCCGCTGATGGAGCACAGCCGCGTGTTCGACGCCGGCCTGGATGCGCTGCTCGGCTGGCTGCGCAACAACGGCC
>NZ_JCASIE010000045.1:0-4432 GCF_059685865.1 Telluria sp. ZB4P36 | reverse complement strand
GACAGCGGCGCCATTCCCGCATCGGCTTTGTTCCGCCAGCGTTGTTCGCCGAATCCTTCAGCGAACAGCCGCAGGCGGCTTAAGACATGCGTGTCCGTTATTGACAGTACACCTCACTTTGAGGTCTTGCCCCGCGGCCGGTCCCCGCCAAACATTTAGCGACTCTCCTGCCTTGATCTCGTATTCGACGACCCATCCATTCTGGTTCCATTCTGGTTTAACCGCAAACTTGCTGCGCCATTCATCCCGATTCTTGATTGTCTTGAACTCGGCCTCTGTCATCCAAAATATGCCAGCGCCTTCATTGGATGGATCGACAACACGGTATAGCTTCGCGGGTCCTTTAATCGTATCTGCTTGGATCTTCTTTCCTTTATTCGAAAAAGTTTCGACGAGCCACTTTTCAAGTGGCGGATGGTCTGGATGATTTCTTGCCAACCTGTTAATTTTTTCATTCATCTGCATCTGCGGAAATTTCATTTCCCTAGGCCGCTTCACTACCCACTTCGGCGGCTTCGCATTGATCAGCTTCGCCGACCCCGATTCCGAAATTGGCGCGATCCATCCCCGATTGGTCCGGTAAGTCTCGACCTTCCAAGCCTGGTCATCCAGCTTCTTCGCAATCACTTTGAGCACAGTCTGCACCGGCTTCGCATAGGTCTGAACAGCCCCGCTGATAGCGCGCCGCTTCGCATCGATAAACTTCAGCAGTTCGTCGAGATGCTCGCGCACATTACTCGGCACGATCGGCCTTATCTTCTCGAGCAATGCCTTCAGTTCATCGAATTTCTCATCCAGCATGGCCTTGAGCTTGGCCGGATTGAGCTTGTCACCCGCCTCGCGGATGGTCTTGGCCGCGAACTGGTAGATATCCGGCAGCTTGCCGTCCGTCGCCCATTTCGCTACGCGGTTGTGTTGCACGTATTCGGTGATCTTCGGCAGCGCGGCATCGCATGCCCGACCGGCGGCCGCCACCAGCTTGCCCGTGTTGGTGATGTCATCGGCATGCTTGACCAGGGGCTTCAGGTAGACCCAGACCAGGCGCAGTACGCTTTTGACGACCGTACCGACCTCCGGAATGAAGCCGACTATCGTGGTCGCAATGAAGAACAGCGTCACCTTGTTGGCCGGATCCTTGCGGTACTGCCGGACGTTCGCGCACAGGTCACGCAGGTCGCACAAGGTATCGACGATCGGAAACAGCGACACCACCATGTCGAAGCCGATCTGCCCGCTCGTCCGTTCGGCATTGAAATCGCCTTGCAGTGCACCCCAGATCCACTCGCCTATCCCCACATCGTCCGGCTTTGCCTGCCCATGCACCTCGTTCAGTGCATCGAGTGTTTGATCCGCCATTATTTCCCCCTGCGATCTTGGGACATGTCGATCAGGTTCGGTTCCTGGGCCACGAGCGGATCCAGGCTGGACAAAAGGTCGCCAGCCGTGGGCCTTGGCTGGTCCTTGGCGGACGGCACGTTGTGATAGACGACTTTCGAGACGGTGTCGGGCAAATTACGCTCCTCGGCCATGCCACTGCCGTCGAGCGTGCCATCCTTTGTCTGGCCGTCCGCGAAATGCAGGATGTAGGGCACGCCGGCCATCGCCGCCCCCTCGTAGCCATCGAGATCGAGTTTCAGCCAGTTGGTGTGTTCGGCAGTCGGGAAGAACGGCAACTGCGCCTCCTGCTGGGCGGGGCCGCCCCACTTGTGCATGCCGGCCTTCACGGTGAAGTCACCAGCACAGCCATGCTCGATCTTGCCGTCCGCGATTCTGATGTAGGCGCCGCCGCAGAGCAGCGTCAGGCTCTTCTTCGCCGCGATTACGATCTCGCCCTGGCTGGCAGTGATCTTGACGTCGCGATCCGCCGCGATGCCGATGCTATCCTGCTGCGCCTGGATATCCAGCTTGCCGGCGCGCGCGATATGCTTCATGCCGTCCTGGTGCGCGAACAGGGAAATGCCTTTGCCTGCCTGGATGTTTACGCGCTGCCCCGCGACGGCCTGGATATGCTGCTGCGCTGCGAAGGTCTGCTGCCGGCCGGCGTAGCTGACTGACGAGTTCGGCGTGCCGCTGACGAAACCGCCCGCGGCATATTGGGCGATGAGCGGCGCGGAGTTCTGGCCTGTTTGTTCTGCCTGTTGCAGATCCTGTGCCAACTGCCGATGCGGCGCGAGATCGACCGACATGGCCTGGTGCTGTTCGGCGAACTCGCCCAGCTCCTTGAGAAGTCCCTCCGATCCCTCAAGAAGCGCCAGCAAAGGCTCGCGTTCCAGTTGCCTACCCGAGGCGCCGAGCATAGCCTGAGTGGTGAGCAGCATGAGCCGTGCCGCGCGCAGCACGACCGAATGATCACTGCGCAATTCGGCCCCTTCTCCACGCGCTTCTCCCTCGCCCTCCCTGCGCGGGTGCGTCAAGCACCCGAGGTTCAACTGGCTGTGTCCATGTTCGCTGGCCAGCTGCGCACTGATTTGCCCTGGCGTGTCATCCAGCCGCAGCTGGTTGCAGCGCATGCCTTGCACTTCCTTGCTCTTGATGCCCGCAATGAAGCGGTTGCCGGGCAAGTCACCTGCATGGCTGAACGCTGGCGGCAATGCCGTGCCGCCAAACACGCGGCCGATGACAATCGGCTTGTCCGGGTCGCCTCCCAGGAAGTCCACCAGTACCTCATCCCCGACACGGGGCAGACTAATGGCGCCCCAGCGATCGCTCGCCCAATGGCTGGCAACGCGCACCCACGCCGAATCGCGGTCGCTATTGCTGGCCCCGGCGCCGTCCGGATGGTCCTGTTCGCGCGTGCCAAGAAAGCGTAGCTTGATCCGGCCGAGTGCATCGCAATGCACTTCTTCTCCCGGCGGACCGACGACGATCGCGGACTGCAATCGCACGCGCGGCAGGTCGGTACACGGGTCGTAACCTGGCACGATCGGGATGCCGCGGCGCACGCAGGTAAAACGATTGGTGTACTTGACGCCGCGCTCCTCGCTGGCCTGTACCAGCGCGTCCCCAGTTGAGTCCTGCTGCCAGGCGTTGGCAGCAAACAGACGCCGGGCCCGCTCGTCGACGTCCTTGGGAAGATTGTTCTCGGCAACCAGGGACAAGTCCGTGAGCACGAACTCACGCTCATCCTCCGCGTGGGTATCGATGTCGGGATGCCCATCGAGCAGGATCCACTCCCCGACGCACAGATCGCGCACGCCGCTTTCGCCATGAAAGCACTTGGCTTCGTATTCGTGACGCTGCATCCGCAATTCGCCGAGCCTGCGGTAGTCGCTGTCATCGTCACCAAGGTGGGGCGCGTCGATCTGGTAGTCGTCCAGACTGAACGCGAACTGGTCGCCGTATTCGCCTTGCCGCATCGTGGTCGGCGATTGAACCGACATCATCCGGCCTTGCTTGTGATCCCAGCTTTGACGGGCAATTCTGCCTGGAGCCAGGGTGCGAACGGCGCTCCAGTTGATGACGCCATCGCGCGCTTCGGTACCGGCATCGCGATGAAAGCGCACCGTACCGGCAGCATTCTGTTCCAGTGACTGTGGCGTATCGAACAACACGAGCGTATGGGAAGCCGCAGCCGGACTGCTGGACTCGCTGGCTTGGCCGGGCCGGAAGCCCCAGGCGATCCCTTGCCGCTTCCACAAACGGCGCAGGAACGCAGCATCCGACTCGTTGTGCTGCATCGTGAACTCGCGCGGTGCATAGACGCCTGTGATACCGCTTGTATCGATGTCGAAGGCTTTGGCCAGCACCGGATTGATACATCGCCATTCACGGATGACGGCCGCGCTGATGTCGACTTCGTTCATGGTGCGGAACACGCGGGTATTGGTGCGCCGCTCCATCATGGCCAGCGCGTCGCGTATCAGCAACTGGTAAGTCGCAAGTCCTCCATCGCTTTGCCCCGCGCACGCCTGAGCGACGATGCCGCACACCGAACGCAAGCGGCCACGATCCGTGACGAATTGCAGTTCCGCCGGCAGCGCAATGAATTCCTTGAGCGGCAGGTCCGCCCGGGTGGAGACGCACAGCAAGCGATATTCGATATCGCCGCATAGCGCTTCCCGGCCGCTGACATGCTTGACCAACAAGACGTCATCGAGAATGGACTGCGGGTGCAATAAACGTAGGCGGATGGGGCGGTACGACTGGGTGAGCTCGGGCGAAAGACCCGCGACGTTCAGAAAGTTCATTGAGACTCTTCCCGCAGAAAAAACTGAACGTCAAAAATGCCAGACGCGACAATTGCAGGGCTTGATAACGCTCAACGTAACTGTTCGTTAACAAATTCCCGTCGAATTAGCATGGCGCCCCGTTCTATGGACGAATCGGGATAGGGGCGGCCAGTTGTCTGGCCGGTCCCCTCCCACACCACCCGGCATGCGGGTCCGCACCGGGCGGTTCGAGTAGTTGAGGTTAAGTGAGGCGAGGCATGCCG
>NZ_JCASIE010000044.1:0-5035 GCF_059685865.1 Telluria sp. ZB4P36 | reverse complement strand
GTCGGTCCCACCCCTTCCCATCCCGAACAGGACCGTGAAACGACTTTGCGCCGATGATAGTGCTGCAACCAGTGTGAAAGTAGGTTATCGTCAGGCTAGTTATAAGAGAAACCCCACTCAGTGATCTGAGTGGGCTTTTTTGCATTCTGCATCCGGATGTAATGAAGGTTTACACCCCGGCGCTACCGTTCAGGTTCTTGCGCAGGCTGACCAGCTGGTCGCGCAGGCTGGTGATCTCTTCGACCGAGCATTTGCTGGCGCACAGGATCTCAGGCATCAGGGCCGCAGCATCCTTGCGCAATGCCTGGCCCTGCTCGGTGAGCGTCACGATGACCTGCCGCTCATCAGCACGGGCACGCGCCCGCTGCACCAGGCCCTGCGCTTCCATCCGTTTGAGGAGTGGCGTCAGGGTTGCGGAGTCGAGGAAAAGGCGCTCGCCGATATCCGATACCGTCAACTGGTCCTGTTCCCACAACACCATCATCACCAGGTATTGCGGATAGGTCAGCCCGAGTTTCGGCAGCAGGCCGCGGTAAACACGCATCATCGCCAGTGAGGTCGAGTACAGGGCAAAGCACAGCTGGGTGTCCAGGACAGGCGCGGACGAGGGGGAGGCAGGAGTCTTCATCGGCCCAATATAGATCGCACACTAGCTAATTGCAAGCGATGCCGAGTGGCCACGTCTTCATGCAAGATTAATAACGCCCCTGATAAATACATCCTGTCACCGCTTTCCGGCATTTCGTCGCATAGAGCCGGTCGCCCGCGAGCCGCTGGAATACGATCACCTGATCAAAACCAGAAGGAGATGGCGATGGACCACCCACCCGCACCGGCGGCATTGACGCCAGTCGCAAGTAACGAACGCATACAGGCGCTCGACGTCGTACGCGGCTTTGCCCTCATCGGCATCCTGATGATGAACGTCGAGTTTTTCAACCGCGCCACCGCCGCGATCGGTTCGGGCATGCAAACCGGCCTTAGCGGCGCCAACTTCTGGGTCAGCTACTTCGTCCAGTATTTCGTCGTCGGTAAGTTCTGGACCATCTTCTCCCTCCTGTTCGGCATGGGCTTCGCCGTCATGCTCACGAGGGCAGAGCGCGCCGGCCGCAGTTTCCTGGTTCCCTACATGCGCCGCATTGCCGCCCTGGCGGTCTTCGGCGCCTTGCACCACATCTTCCTGTTCTCCGGCGACATCCTGTTCAGCTACGCGGTCGCCGCGACCGCACTGCTGATCGTCCTGTACGGCCGGGCCAAGTGGACCCTGCTGGCGATCGTCCTGTGCATCGGCGGCGGTTTCATTCCTGGTATGGACTGGCTGTTCGGCACTGCCGGCGGCCTGGCCTTCTTCGGCTTTGTCGCGTGGTGGCTGCGCGGCGAGCAGCGCATGTGGTACTTCGGGAAGCCGCTGGCGGTGTTCTTCGTGTTCATGCTGGCCGGGGCGCTCGCCCTGATCGGCGGCGCTGTGTGCTGGTTCCTGCCAGACACGCCGCCGCCAGCCCGCTTCGGCCTGCCGCTCGTCGGCGCGGCTCTCATCACGCTCGGCCTCCTCACCAGGAAGTACCACGCCGACCGGCCGGGACGTTCGTGGCGCATCGGCGTGGGCCTGTACTGCTTCTCGTTCTTCATGATGACGGGGGCCGGGGCATCGATGTACTTCTTCCCGGAGAAGCCGCCCGTCGTGGCAACGAAGGAGCAGGCGGAAAAGCAGAAGAAGCAGGCCGCCGAACGCGCCAAGAACCTGAAGGAACGCGAAGAGCGAATCAAGAAAGAAACCGACGTGCTCACCAAGGGAAGCTTCGCCGACGCAGTCAGCTTGCGCGCCAAGAACTTCGTCGACGATGCTCCCGGCCAGGTTGGCTTCGCCACGATCCTGATCGCCATGTTCCTGATCGGCACCTGGTTCGTCCGCTCGGGCATCATGGAAAAGGCGCAGGCCCACCTGCCGCTGTTCCGCAAGCTCGCCATGTTCGGCCTTCCTGTCGGCATCGGCATGGGCCTGCTCGGCTCCACCATCGCCATGCATGCGATTCCCGGTTCACGCGGCGCCGACGGCTTCCAGCTGGCCTCCGGCCTGCAGATGCTGGGTAACCTCCCGGCCTCGCTCGGCTATGTCAGCCTGGTGATCGTGATGCTCTACAGCGCCTCGCCCCTGAACAAGGTGAGCTTGCTGGCACCCTTCGGCCGCATGGCCCTGACCAACTACCTGACGCAATCGCTGGTCGCCTCCACCTTCTTCTTCGGCTACGGCTTCGGCAACTGGGGCATCTCGCGCGTCGACCAGATGCTGTTCGTCGTGGCGCTCGCGGCGGTGCAGATCGTATTCAGCCATGTGTGGCTGTCGCGCTTCCGTTACGGTCCGATGGAATGGCTGTGGCGTGCCGTGACCTACTGGCAGATCCCGCCGATGCGTATCGGCGCACCGGTTGCCGCGACCGCAGTGGCGACGGCGGCGTGAGGGGGGCGGTCGGAATCGGCGCGGCGCTGCTGTTGTGCGCCGCGCTCTCCGCGGCCGCACAGCCGATAAAAGTGGCGGGTCTCTCCCAGCCGGCCCGCATCCTGGTCGACCGCTGGGGCGTCCCGCACATCTACGCCGCCAGCCAGGACGACGCTTTCTTCGTCCAGGGCTTCAACGCCGCGCGCGACCGCCTGTTCCAGATCGACCTGTGGCGCCGCCGCGGGCTGGGCGAGCTGGCGTCGGTGTTCGGTCCCTCGTACGTTGAGCAGGACCGGGCGGCGCGCCTGTTCCTGTACCGCGGGAGCATGGAGCCTGAATGGGCCGCCTACGGCAAGGATGCACAACGGACCAGCGCCCGTTTCGTCGCCGGCATCAACGCCTACATCGACTATATTGCGCGCAAGCCGGAGCTGCTGCCCTTCGAGTTCCGCCAGCTCGGTTACCAGCCGGCGAAATGGCGCCCGGAAGACGTGGTGCGTATTCGCAGCCACGGACTCACGCGCAACCTGACCCAGGAGTTCGCCCGCTCGCGCGTGGTCTGCCGTGCCGGCCTGGCGGCGGACGCGGTGCGCGCCCAGCTGTCGCCGGCCTGGACGACCCGCGTGCCCGAGGGGCTCGATCCCTGCCTGCCCGATGACGCACTCGACGTCTTCACACTGGCTACCGACAACGTCCGCTTCGACCGCCAGGCGCTGCAGGCATCGCGCGCGGCCCCGAACGAGGAAACGCTCGAGGGCAGCAACAACTGGGTGGTCGGGCCATCGCGCACGGCCACCGGGCGTCCGATCCTGGCGAACGATCCGCACCGCGCCTACGGTGCGCCGTCGCTGCGCTACATCGTGCACCTCAGCGCGCCGGGCCTCGACGTCATCGGCGCGGGCGAGCCGGCGCTGCCGGGGGTGTCGATCGGCCATAACGGCAAGGTCGCTTTCGGGCTGACCATCTTAAGCATCGACCAGGAAGACCTGTACGTCTACGAGACCAATCCCGCCAATCCGCAGCAGTACCGCTACCAAGGCGCCTGGGAAGACTTCCGCGTGGTGCGCGAGAAGCTGGCGGTGCGCGGCCGGCCTGCCACGACGGTCGAGCTGCGCTTCACCCGCCACGGCCCCGTGATCCACCAGGATGCCGGTAAGCGCCGCGCGCTCGCGGTCCGCACCGCGTGGACCGCGCCCGGCATGGCGCCTTACTTCGGCAGCATCGACTACATGAAGGCCCAGGACTTCACGCAGTTCCGGCGCGCGATGGAGCGCTGGGGCGCGCCTACCGAAAACCAGGTGTACGCCGACACGGCCGGGAACATCGGCTGGGTCGCCGGCGGCCTGGTGCCCGTGCGTCCGAACTGGGATGGACTGATGCCGGTACCGGGCGACGGCCGCTACGAATGGAAGGGCTTCCTCGACGGCGCGAAGCTGCCCTATGTCCTGAATCCGAAGCAGGGCTGGTTCGCATCGGCGAACGAAATGAACCTGCCGGCCGGCTTTCCGTACAAGGAGCACAAGCTCGGCTTCGAATGGCCGGACAATGCGCGTGCACGGCGCATCGCGCAAGTGCTGTCGGCGACCCCCAAGGCGAGCATGGAAGACATGGAGCGCCTGCAGAACGACGTGGTATCGCTGAACGCGCGCCGGCTGGTGGCCCTGTTCAAGCCACTGTCCTCGCAGGACCGGAAAACCCAGGCTGCGCTGCGCCTGCTGTCTGCCTGGAACGGGGAGGAGGCCGCCACCTCGTCGGCCGCGGCGCTGTACGAGCTGTGGTGGTCGCGTCACCTCGGCAATGCATTCAAGGCAGCGGTACTGCCGCCGCTTGCGGCGGAAGCGATGGACGCACCGCATGCCAGCGTCCTGATCGAATCGCTGGAAAAGCCGGCTCGACGCTTCGGCGCCGATGCGGTCCGCAAGCGTAACGAACTCCTCCTGCAGACACTCCGACGCGCATGGGAAGAGATGGAAGCCCTGCAGGGGCCGGATCCCGGGCGATGGCAATGGGGACGGCTGCATTTCAGCTACTTCGTGCATCCGATGGCGCCCATCCTCGACCGTGCCGGCCACGCGCGGGTCAATGTGGGGCCGCTGCCAAGGGGAGGGGGAGCCTACACGGTCAACGTGTCGAGCTACCATCCCAACAGCTTCTGGCACGCGCATGGTCCATCGTTCCGGATGGTGCTCGACGTCGGGAACTGGGACAACTCACGTGCGATCAACACTCCGGGACAGTCGGGCAACCCGGACAGTCCGCATTACCGCGACCTGGCCGCCGGCTGGGCAGAGGGTAAGTATTTCCCCTTGCTGTATTCGCGGGAGGTAGTCGAGAAGGCGGCCAGGGAGCGCATCGAACTGATCCCGATGCCTTGATGGCGAAGCCCTTGCAAGCTGGCCATGGCTTTGCTATAGTTCGCCTCCGCTTCAGTTCGAGCAACGAAAACGTTACCGTAATCAAGTGCTTACGGTAACGAGCTCAGCAGGAAAATCTGCAACGAAGCGAACGAGGGGTTGACGAGAAAAGCGAAACACTGCATACTCTCACTTCTCTGCTGCTGACGAACACAACGCTTCGTACGGTGCAGCAAGGTAGTAC
>NZ_JCASIE010000043.1:0-5404 GCF_059685865.1 Telluria sp. ZB4P36 | reverse complement strand
CCTCGACCGGCGGCGCAGGCGCGGCAGGCGGCGTAGGCGGCATGGGCGGTGCAGGCGGCGCCGGCGGTGCCGGTGCAGCCGGCGGTGCGGGCGGTGCAGGCGCTGAAGGCGGCGCAGGCGGTGCCGGTGCAGCGGGCGGCGCAGGCGGCTCGGGCGCAGCGAGCGGCGACGCATCGAACGCAGGCGGCGCAGGCGCGGCAGGTGGTGCAGCCACCGGCGGCACCTCGACCAGCGGCGCGGCCACCTCGGGTGAAGCTACCGGCGGCGCTGGCGGCGAAGGCGGCGCAGGCGGCACCAACACCTCGGGCGCAGGCGGCGCAGGCGGCACCAACACCGGCGGCGCAGCCACCGGCGGCGCAGGCGGCGCGGGCACCGGCGGCAACGGCGGCACCCAGAGCGTGACCACCGGCACCTTCGACATGTCGAACACCATGTCGAACATTGCCCAGTCGGCTGCCGGCGTCTCGGTGATCAGCCAGAACAACGGCTTCTCGTCGCTGATCCAGCAGAGCGTCAACGTTCAGTCGAACATGACCGTCGGCTCCGGCCAGTAAGTCCAGCAGTGACCGCCGTGCGGCTCCCGCCGCGCGGCGGTTTTTCGAACCGAGAGGAATCTTATGAAACCTGTGAACCGATTCGTGCTGGCGGCGCTGGTCGCGCTACCGCTGGCGGTCCAGGCCGCCGATCCGGAGAAGCTGCCGGTCAAGATCAGCTTCCTGTACGACGTCAAGGCGGCCCCCGCCGACAGCAGCTTCGGCGAGGCCGTGACGGCCGACCGCCTGGGGCATGCCAGCGGCAAGGACGACACCGTCCATACCGAAGCCGTCCTGGGTGGCACGGTGGGCAACAACACCGCGGTCAATACCGTCAGCGGCAACAACGTCATCGACAGCGGCTCCTTCGCCAATGCGCAAGGCTTGCCGATGGTGATCCAGAACAGCGGCTCGAACGTCCTGATCCAGAACGCCACGGTCATCAATCTCCGGCTGCAATAGGCATGAAGGCTTTATGAAAAAACTGTTCGCCATCTCCGCCGCGCTGTGCGGCATGTTGCTGGCGCCGGGATGCCTGGCATCGAGCATCGAGCTGGCCATCGGCCAGCGCGCCACGGTGCCGGTCACCTCTTTAAAAGACATCAAGTTCCGCAAGACCACTCGCCAGCAGTTCGATTTCAGCTGCGGATCGGCCGCCCTGGCCACCCTGCTGACCTACCACTACAACACCCCGGTCGGCGAAAAGGAAGTCTTCGAGAAGATGTTCCTGAGCGGCGACCAGGCCAAGATCCGCCAGCAGGGCTTTTCCATGCTCGACATGAAGCGCTACCTGGCCACCCGCGGTTTCGTCGGCGACGGCTTCCAGCAGCCGCTCGACAAGCTGCTCGAAGCCAAGCTGCCGGCGATCGTCCTGATCAGCGACCGCGGCTACAACCATTTCGTCGTCATCAAGGGCGCCGAGGATGGCCGCATCCTGCTGGGCGACCCGTCCAGCGGCACCCGTTCCGTGACGCGCGACCGCTTCATGGAACTGTGGGCCAACAAACTGCTGTTCGTCGTACACAAATTCCCGGGCAAGGTGGCTTTCAATGGCGCCGACGACTGGCGTGCCGCACCGCGCGCTCCGCTCGGCACCGGCATCAACCAGGAGCAGTACAGCCAGAGCCTGCCGAAGTTCGGCCCTGGCGACTTTTGAAAGGAATACCATGCACTGGCTCACACACGCAGGCCGGGCCCTCGCGGCCACGCTGCTGGCCGGAGCCTGCGGCGCAGCCCTGGCCCAGGAAGCTGCCGGCAAGCAGGCCGCCATCATCGGCGCCGACGAATGGGCGCCGGTGGACACCGCCGTCCTCGAGGACGCCCGCGGGGGCTTCGACGTGCCGGGCGGCCTGAATATCTCGCTCGGGATCGAACGCGTGGTCTCCGTCAACGGCGAGGTGCTGTCGCGCACCAATGTCGTCATTCCGGACGTCGCCTCGATGAACGCGGACCAGCTGTTGCAGGCGCGCGACGCCCTCGGCACGGCGCGCCTGATCCAGATCGGCGGCAGCAATTACGCGCCCAACGATATCGCCCTGGGCAGCGGCGCCACCCTGGTACAGAACAGCCTGGACCACCAGGCCATCCTGGCCCAGACGACCATTTCCTCGACCGTCAACAGCATGGCACTCCTCAAGGACATTAATTTTCACGGAACCATTCGGGACGCAATCGTGCGCTCGGCAGGAAGCCTGTAATATTGCATTATTATTAACCTGCCGATGGAGAAACGAATGCCCACTCACGTCGCGCGCCTCGGCGCGGCGGGCCTGGCGGCGATGCTGCTGGCCCCGCTCGCCCATGCGCAGCAGCCGCCTGGTACCGATGCAGACAAGAGCGCCGAACTGGCTACGCTGAAGGCCGAACTGGCGGCGCAGCGCGAACTCGTCGACAAGCTGATGCGCGAACTGCAGGCGCAGCGCGCCAAGATCGACCGCATCGAAGAGCGGCGCGACGAGGCAAGGCCGGTCCTGGCTGATAACCTGGAACTGCCGCCGCGCGCCGACGACCTGCTGCTGTCCGAGCAGCGCGGCACCGGTGGCCAGAACAGCGGCACGGCGGCGCCGCAGAACAACGCGCAGAAAACCGCGCAGAACAGCAATGCGCCGAACAACAGCCGGCCGCCGTCGACCCCGGCGCCGGCCGCTCCCGGCCCTGCTCCGGCCCAGACGGCGGCGCGTGCGCCTGCCCAGGCGCAGCAGACCAGCGTGAACCGCAACCAGAAAGACCAGCGCCCGCCCGAAGTGGCGCCGCTGTTCGAAGCCCCGGGCGTGCTGACGCCGCGCGGCAGGTACATCCTCGAGCCCGCGATCCAGTTCGGCTACTCGTCGAGCAACCGGGTGGCGCTGGTCGGCTACACCGTCATCCCGGCGCTCCTGATCGGCCTGGTGGACGTGCGCGAGATCAAGCGCAACACCTTCACCGGTTCGCTCACCGCGCGTACCGGCCTGAACAACCGGATGGAAGTCGAGGTCAAGCTGCCCTACGTGTACCGCTCGGACGCCACCGTCAGCCGCGAGATCTTCACCGGCACGGCGGTCGAGCGTGTCTTCAATACCAGCGGCAAGGACATGGGCGACGTCGAAGTGGCCGGGCGCTACCAGTTGAACAACGGCGGCCCGGACAAGGCCTATTACATCGGCGGCCTGCGCTACAAGTCGGTCACCGGCAAGGACCCCTTCGAAGTCGTGACCGACTGCCAGACGCGCTGCATCGGCGAGAACGTGACCGGCACCGGCCTGCCGCTGTCGCTGCCGACCGGTTCGGGCTTCCACTCGCTGCAGGGCAGCCTGACCTGGCTGTTCCCGTCCGACCCGGCGGTGTTCTTCGGTAACCTGAGCTACCTGCACAACTTCAAGCGCAGCAACGTGGAACGCCTGGTGCGCAACAACATCCGCGAGCCGCTGGGCGAGCTGGCACCGGGCGCGATCATCGGCTTCAACTTCGGCATGGGCCTGGCGCTGAACGACAAGGCCTCGCTCAGCCTGGGTTATGACCACAGCACGGTGGGACGCATGAAACAGAACGGCAAGAACGTGCCGGGATCGGTGCGGACCCAGCTCGGCACCCTGCTGCTGGGCTATTCGTACCGCTTCAACGACAAGCGTTCGCTGAGCATCGCGGTGGGCGCCGGCGTGACGCGCGACACCCCGGACGTGTCGCTGACGGTGCGGATGCCGCTGAGTTTCTGAACCATTGGGCCGCTGTCGGAGACCGGCGGCACGATGTTGAAAAGAGGAGCGCACGATTGCAAAAGTTGCTTCACTTTTAAAAAATTGTCTCTATAATCATTTTTGCAATGTTGAGCACGCCGCTGGTTTTATAGCCTCCAGGTAGGCCGACAACGCGAATAAAACAGATAAACTTCAAGAGGGAATTACCATGGCGACTGGCACTGTAAAGTGGTTCAACGATGCAAAAGGTTTCGGCTTCATCACCCCGGACGGTGGCGGCGAAGACGTCTTTGCACACTTCTCGGCCATTAACACCCAAGGCTTCAAGTCGCTGGCGGAAAACCAGCGCGTGATCTTCGACATCACTGCTGGCCCGAAAGGCAAGCAGGCAGCGAACATCCAGCCGCAGGCGTAAGCCGCGCTGCCCTGGCCGCGCCAGGGACGGGCAAAAACAAAGAGCACGTCGAAGGACGTGCTCTTTGTTTTTGGGGTTGTCATCGCGCCGCGTACCGTTCAAGAGGCGGCCCGTTTTCCGCCCATGCCGAATCCAATGTAAAAAGCTTGCGCTTTCAAGCGCAAGCTTTTTTATCGGCCCATTGACAGTGCGGTGGCCTGCCGCTTCGATCGCGCGTAGCGCTTACTCAGGCCTGACGGCGACGCATACCAATGCCAAGCCCAAGGAAGCCGATCGCCAGCAGACCAAGCGAAGCAGGCTCCGGCACCATGGTCGGCTTGTCCTTGAAGTCGGCGGTAATATATAGTTTCGACGTCGTGTTTTCCGGGTTATACCAGGTATTCGAGCTGAAACTGCCTCCGCCTCCGCCGATGATGTATTTCAGGTCCGACATGAGGACACTGCCCAGGTTGAACGAGAGATTTGCAAGGTCGGCCATCAGCAAACCATTGATAAAATCGCCAGTATTATTCGTGGGATTGGTGATATTCAGTTGGAAGACCTCGGTATCGCCGGTAACGGTCGGACTTGTGAAGTTAATTACCAAGGTATATTTGGCACTAAACACATCCGGCGTTACACCGGAAGGAGTAGCCTTGTTGAACCAGACTAATTCTGCCAATACAACGTCATTGGCGTTGGTGGGCACATTCCAGGTACGATCCACTCCAGTCAGCGTCGAACCGGGTTGGGCGCCAATGCCAAGGAAACCAGTGGTGTAGCCCCATTCGAGCTGGGTGTTGGCGCCGTTGCTGGTGGTGTTTCGACGGCAATTATCGCCATTACAGTTAGTGACATCGGAGAACGTACCGCCAGAACTACCCGTAACGATAGCGGCATTTGCCACGCCGGCAGTCATGAATAGTGGGATGGCAAGAGCCGAAGCGCAAACTGCAGAACGAAGAGTAAACATTTTATTTCCTTTCAGGAATACTAGAGATGTAATACTTTCTTATTGGCCATTCTTTCCCTAATTCATAATTTGACTTTCAGTAACATTTCCCAGTTTATGTTTTGGTATTTCCCTTAAAGCCAGAATCATGCCAGCCACATAAGTCCTTGAAATACCTAGTCTTTTACTTTCAATTAAACGTAACTGTAAATATTATCGACAAGATGATCAAAATAGGTTCATCGCACTTTCCCGGGGAACGCATCCTTGATTTTCAGGAAGAAGTAGGATGCGTCTTGAAATCCGTAGGCCATGCGCTTGATGACCTTGATGCGATTGTTGACGCCTTCCA
>NZ_JCASIE010000042.1:0-9497 GCF_059685865.1 Telluria sp. ZB4P36 | reverse complement strand
ACGTTAATACTTTTGTGAACATTTGATAATTTAAGTAATCAGCGACCGAAGTCACTGGCACCTTCATCAAACGCCCACACTTATCGACTGTTGATTGTTAAAGAACTCTTGTTCTGTACTACCTTGCTGCACCGTACGAAGCGTTGTGTTCGTCAGCAGCAGAGAAGTGAGAGTATGAAGTGTTTCGCTTTTCTCGTCAACCCCTCGTTCGCTTCGTTGCAGATTTTCCTGCGGACCTTGTCAACGTAACCACTTGATTACGTTAACCTTTTTCGGTCACTGCCGAAGCGGAGGCGAACTATAACAAACCCTGGCGGGGTCCGCAAGCCCTGCTCTGCGTGTTAAGGAAGTTCTTGTGCGTGTCCGTTTTATCAATGCCGGGTATATTGCCTGCCGTACCAGCATGCCGGTTGTACGGGTGCTATGAGCAATTGGAGACTACATGAAGCACCCTTTTTTCCGCCGGACCGCCATCGCCGCAGCATGCATGTCGGCGCCACTCTGCGCTGTGGCCGATGAGGTCCGCGCCCCCTTGAATGTCGTGGTGGTCAGCGCCACCCGTTCGGAACACAGCAGTTTCGACCTGCCCGCTGCGATCGACATCGTCGACGCGGCGCAGATCCGGGATACCCAGCCGCGGGTGAATGCCTCCGAAGCCCTGGCCGCCGTGCCCGGCCTGGTCGCGCGCGACCGCCAGAACTATGCGCAGGACTTGCAGATTTCGTCACGCGGCTTCGGCGCACGCTCGGCATTCGGCGTGCGCGGGGTACGTCTGGTGGCGGACGGCATCCCGGCCACCATGCCGGACGGCCAGGGCCAGGCCGCGACCTTCAACCTCGACATGGCCGAGCGCATCGAGGTATTGCGCGGCCCCTTCTCCGCCCTGTACGGCAACCATTCCGGCGGTGTGGTCCAGCTGTTCACCCGCGATCCAAAGGGCACACCGGCTGTCGAAGCCAGCTTCGCCGCCGGCAGCGACGGCCTGCGCAAGACCGACATCAACGCCCAGGGCAGAAGCGGCAAACTCGGCTACCTGCTGGATGCCTCGCGCTTCGAGACCGATGGCTACCGCGATCACAGCGCCGCCACCCGCGACCAGGCCTACGCCAAGCTCGTGTCCGAGCCCACGGCCGGCAGCCGTTTGGTCATCACGGCGAGCGGCCTGCGCCAGGACGATACCCAGGATCCGCTGGGCGTGACCTGGGCCACCTATCAGCGCGATCCACGCGCCGGCGAGATCGACACCACCGATACCCAGTCGCCGCAACGTACCCTTGCCAAGCGCTACGACACGCGCAAGAGCATCGACCACCAGCAGTTCGGCCTCAGCTGGGAACAGCGCTTCGGGCCCGACCGCCTGCTGCTGACCGCCTACGGCGGCAACCGCCGCGTGATCCAGTACCAGTCCTTCTCGCGCGGCTTCCAGGCGCCTCCCACGCACTCGGGCGGCGTGATCGATTTCGATCGCGACTTCCACGGCATCGATGCCAACTGGCGGGCGGTACGCCCACTGGCAGGCGGCACCTTGCGCGCGACCGTCGGCATCGAGCTGGCGCGCTCGCGCGACGCCCGCCTGGGCTTCGAGAACTTCGTCGGCAATACCTTCGGCGTGAACGGGAATCTGCGCCGCGACGAGCAGAATGAAGTCAGCAGCCTCGATCCCTACGCCCAATTGGAATGGGAGCGCGATCGCTGGGTCTTGACCGGCGGCGTGCGCCGCAGCCGCATCCGCTTCGACGTGAGCGACCGCTTCCTCGCCAACGGCAACGACAGCGGCAGCGTCGAGTACCGCCATACCTCGCCGCTGCTCGGGGTGCTGTACAAGGTGTCGCCCTCGCTGAACGTCTACGCCAGCGCCGCGCGCGGCTTCGAAACCCCGACCCTGAACGAACTGTTTTATTCAGGGACCGGTGCCGGCTTCAACTTCGGCCTGGCGCCGGCCATCGGCAAGCACCTCGAGGCCGGCGTCAAGGCGATGCCTCAACCCGGGGTGCGTGTGAATGCCGCCATGTTCCAGGTTCGCACGCAGGACGAGCTGGTGGTGGACAGCTCCTCGGGCGGCCGCACCAGCTACCGCAATGCCAGCGCGACGCTGCGCCAGGGCGGCGAGCTGTCGCTCGATGCGGAACTCGGCGCAGGCTGGAACGCGCGCCTCGCACTCACCGCGCTGCGCGCCACTTACGACGAAGGCTTCGGCGCCGTGCCGCGCGGCAGCCGGCTGCCGGGGATTCCGAAGACCAGCCTGTACGGGGAGCTGGGCTGGAAGGAGCAGGCCGGGCGCTTCGGCGCCGCCCTGGAGACGATCGCGAACAGCCGTGTGTACGCGGAGGATACGAATACTGCGACACCGGCACCGGGCTACGCGATCTTCAACGCGCGGGTACAGGCCAGCCAGCAGCTGGGCGGATGGCGGCTCAGGCAGTTCGCACGCCTGAACAACCTGTTCGACCGCGGCTATGTCGGCTCGGTCATCGTGGGCGACGCCAACCGCCGCTATTACGAAGCCGCGCCCGGCCGCAACTGGATCCTGGGTGCGAGCGCGCAGTACCAGTTCTAGGCAGGCTCGATGTCCGTGCGCGCGGGCAGTGCAACGTCGGGATAGAGCCTGGCCAGCGTGGCGTCGGTCGCGGTCCGCAGCACGTCCTCCACCAGCGTTGCCGCCGCCGCATCGTCCGGCGCGGCGCGCACGGCCTGCCACAGCTCGAGCTGGCCGGCTGCGCGCTCGGCCAGCGCCCGCTCGACCTCGAGCTGCCAGAATGCCGGCGCTTCTCCCTCGACCCAGTTGCCGCGCCCGCGGCCGAAGTGCGCGACCGCCAGGTAGCGCAGCACCGCCCCGACCAGTAGCGACTGCAGGAAGGGATCGGCGAACTGCACGCCCGGCTTGTTGCGGTCCGTGCCCTGGTTGAAGCCCCATGCGGCGCCGGCCATCGTCAGGCCGCCGACGATCGCCCCCAGCAGCGCGCCCGCACCCATGGTCAGCCCGCCGGCCATCATGTCGGCCGACAGCCCGGTCGCCGCACCCGAGACGACCGCGCCGAGCAGGCCGGCCTGCGCCTTGTCGACCGGAGCACGCACGGCAAAATTGTCGCGCACGCGCGCATTGATCGCCAGCACCTGGCCCGGGTCGATCCGGTACAGTGCCAGCATGCGTGCGGTCGCGCCGTTGATGCGGGCGTTCAGGCGCTCGACCAGTGCCGCCATCGCCAGTTCCTGCCGCCGCTGTTCATCCTTGCCGATGCCGACCGCCTTGAGCGCGCTGCGCAGCATGCTGCGCCCTTCTTCCGCGATCGGTTCCGAGTCGCGCGCGGCCGCCGCCAGCTGTTCGGCCGAGACGCGCAGTGCGGCGAGGTAGCGTTGGCGGTTGGCAGCGGACCAGGCCTCGAGCAGGCGCGCATAGCCGGGCTGCTTCGCCGCGTCGACCAGGTGTCCGATCGCTTCGTAGAACACGTGTTCGTGCACCCAGCAGCGGGCGAAGGCGTCGAGCGGCAGCACCTCCTGCACTACCGGGAATTGGGCCAGGTGCTGACGCCAGCGTCCCTGCTCACCGGATTCCTCGGCGCAGGGGCGCGGTGGTCCCATCTGGTTGAGCAGGACGACGACCGGCTTGGCGAGCCATTCCAGGATCTTCATCTCGGACGGCAGGTAGCCGGCATCCTGCGGCGACTCCGAGGAGTTGACCAGGTAGAGGATGACGTCGGCTTCTTCCTTCGCCGCGCGCAGCGCCTGCTGACTGAGCCAGAACGGGCGGTCGCGGTAGCGGTCGAACACCTCGCGCAGGAACCAGCCGATCGGGTTGCCCGACATCGACAGGCGCTTCAACAGACGCACCGAGTCGCCAAAGCCCGGCGTGTCCCACAGCATGAGGGTGTCGCCGGCCTCGCTTTGCTGCAGCAGGTGGGCTTCGGCAAACTGGGTCACGTGGGCGGCGTCACGGACCTCGCCGACGTCCATGCCGACCAGGGTGCGGGCCAGCGTCGTCTTGCCGTTGTTGGTGTGCGAGACGAGCGCGAACTGGATCTTGACCGGCTCGCTCATCGCAGCTCCGGCAGGTTCAGGCCGGCGCCCAGCTCGAGCGGATATTTGTCCGGCTGGAGCAGGTTCACAAAGGTGGCCGAGGTGCCGTGGAAGCTGCAGAACTGGCGCCACAGCGCAGTGCGTTCCGCCACGCGCGTGGCATTGCCCTGCTGCTCGCCGATGCGTTCGACCAGGGGCGACTCGTCCACCAGCACGGCGACGCCGCGCCGTACGCGTTTGCTCAGGTAGTCGAGGAAGGCGCCGTGATTCTCCTTCTCGGGCGTGGCGGCAAGACTGAACAGGACGGCGGTGACGGTGACGCCCGCCTCGTCGAGCGCCGTATCGTGCAGGGCTTCCTTGGGTTCGGTACCGTAGGCGGCTGCCGGGCGCAGTTGGACACGCGCCTGCGCACCCAGGGCGCTTGCCGCGATTGTCCACAGGCCGCGGTCGCGCGCCTCGTCGAGCGTGTAGCTGTAGGGGAGCACGCGCAGCAGTGCCGGGGTGCCGGCGCCGATGCTGTCGGCCAGCTTGCGGTAATAGGGCTGGTCGAGGTCGAGCGGGAAGTGGCGCGCCAGGCGCCGTGCACGCCAGGCGGCAAAGCCCGCGAGCAGGAGGCGCGGCAGCACGACCAGCAGCAACAGCGTAGCCCCGTACAGGTGGACCCAGCGCTCACCGCTCGCGGCGCTGACGGCGCGCCCAAAGCGCAGCAGTTCGATCTCGGCCAGCGAGAAGCCCTGCAACAAGGGGAACACGGTCATCGCCGGCATGAGCAGCCAGGACAGCAGGGTATGGACCTCGCGGCCGTCGAGGAAGGTACTTTCCCAGCCGACCACGTACTGGGTCAGCAGGCCGCGCGCATACAGCGAGGCGATCGCCCCGAGCGCGAAACCGGTGGCGGCCAGGTGGATGGTGCGGCGCAGGCGCGCCCGGGTGAGCGGCTCGCTCAGGGTGGCCCATTCGGCCATGAAGACGGCAAGGCCTTCAGACATGGGCTTCGGTAGCTTGCGCGGCACCGCGGCCTTGCCGACGCTCAGGCGCCGGAGCAGGCTCGGTCCCGCCCATCCGTGACGTTTGCCCGGGATGAGCGCCCACACCAGCATGAAGAGATAGACCAGCAGGTTCCAGCCAATGATCAGCAGGAAGGGAGCGGAGAGCAGGTCAACGCGCTGCGGGTCGGCGATGCGGTCGATGGCCGCGCCGCTGACGAAGGCCAGGAATGGCAGGGCGAGCCAGACGCCTCCCAGGCCCAGCCGGCGTTTCGCGAATGCGCCGAAGGCTGGCGAGCGTTCGCCCAGGCGTTTCAGGATCTGTTCGGAGCGCTGCTGCAGGAAATGATGCTGGCCGACTGCGGTCTTGCTGTCGGCAGCCTGCCAGGCGGCGAGCTCTTTTGCGCTGCGGCTCGCGTACTTGCGGTCGTCATCGCTCAATACCTCGTGATTGACGTCGGCGGACTCGATGGCGCGGACCAGCACGACATTGCGTGCGACCTGTTCGTTCATGCTTCTCCTGTCATGGTTGAAATGGCAAGGCTGACAGCTGCATTGTGCCCCAGATTGGGACAGGAGACGGTTTCCACGCTTGTGGCGGTCGGACGCGGGACGTAAAAAAACCCGGGAGACCCGGGCTCGCAATATTCTGCATCGGCGTTCAGCTGCCGGGATTCTTCTTGTTCGGCTTACTGCCGAAGTCGGAAGCGGGCAGGGCGGGCCGGCCCTGCAGGCCTTTGCCGTCACCCTGGCCGGAGTCCGACTGCCGGGAGCCGGCATGCTGGTATTGCTCGATGCCGCCCTGGCCGGATTGCTGGACTTCGCCCAAGCGGTTCTGTTCCGCCTGTGCCTGCATCCGTTCACCGCGTTGGCGTGCGCTCCAGCCCTGGTGGACGGCACCGACGCCGCCGCGTTGGCCGCGGCCGTTGGTGTCCGACTGCTGCGACCCCGTGCTCGCCATCCTGAACGGTGACTCGGGCCCGCCGGGCATCACGGCGCCGGGCGCGCGCGTCTGCATGCTGCCTTCGGCAACCGTCACGCCTTTCGGCTTGTGGATACCGCGCGCACGGTTATCTCCACCCAGGTTTTTTTCCTTCGATTTCATGATTCCTCCTTCGCTTTGCTGAACCAATGGACCGATCATGCGCGCCGAAATCGTGGGGATGTATAGGAGAAGCCTCCGAGGCGCTGTAGGAATCACCGTACGATTACTGCTCAGATAACGAAGAAAACGTCTTTTTCTCAAATCATTGCTTTGTTCACAGCAGCGTGCAGCCTCAACAGCTTCCATGGAGGAGAGCCATAAAATTTCCCACGTCTTTCTCTGGAGAATATTCTTATGTTGAGTACACGGCTCGCCTTGCTCGAGCTAGCGAGGCAACAGCAGCTGTCTCCTACCACCTACAATGAATTGAGCCGCATTGCCGCTATGGGCAATTCGACGCTGTTGTCTCGTGGCGTATCGCGACGAAGTATCCGGATAGTAGCGCTCGGCCTGGCGGGCCTTGGTCTCATCTTTTTCATCGCCGCGAATTGGGAAGCGCAACATCCCCTTGCCATGTTCGTAGTGCTGGAAGCATTCGTCGCTGCAGGGTGCTACGGTGCCGGGAAATTTGTCCGCTTTCGCATCGGGCTTGTCCTGTTCGGACTGCTTTCGATCGGCGCACTCCTCGGCTTTTTTGGACAGCATTATCAATCCGGCGCGGATCCATGGCAGCTGTTTGCCTTGTGGAGTGCGCTGTCACTTCCTCTCGCATTTGCGAGCCGTTCGGATCTGATATGGTCTGCCTGGGTTATCGTTGCCATGTGCGGCATAACAACATGGCTCGGAACGCACGGCAGGGCTGGATGGGATTCAGGTGCACCATTCCATATCTCGTCTTCGGCGACGCTGGTAGCGCTCGCCATTTCCCTGGCGTTGTCGAAGCCGTGGCGCACTTATACCGGAGCCGGCGTATGGTCGCAGAACTTCGGCCTGCTGTCGGCCGCCGGCCTGGCCACATCATTGGGGGTCATGAGCCTTTTTGGTTCCGAGATCCCATTCTTCTGGCTTGCGCTCGTTGCGATGTGCGCTGTGTGTGCGTTCTTTACCATGCGGTCCACGTTCGACACGCTGTCCCTCTCCATCGCCGCCTTGGCGGTCGACGTCCTTCTGGTCTGTGGTTCAGTCAGGCTCGGGCTGAAAACCAACTCGCTGTCCGCCATTCTGATCATCGTCGGTTTGACCGCAGTAGGCGCGCTTGTATTGAGCGCCATGTCAATCCTCCACCTGCATCGCAACCAGCATCGCGAGGGAGAAGAGCGTGACCAACAGAATTAATGGTGTTGTATGCGAAGCGGTTGCGCGTGGCCTGGTAGACGCGGCTGTCGTCAAGACGGAGAAGCATGGCCATCCTTGGCCGGTCGTCGTGCTGACTGCTTTTGGCGCCCTTCTCGCGGCGTTACCTATCTGTGGCTTGTTTGCGTTGGCTGTCGTTGGCAGCAAAGGCGGTCAAGAATTGTATGTCCTTGGCTGTCTTGTACTTGCCGGCACGGCGGCAATTCTTCATATGCGGCAGCCTCCCCTGTTCCTCGAATACCTGGGCGTATGCCTGCTCGGGAGTAGCCTGTTCATGCTATGGATGCCCGGGAAAGGATCCAGTGCCGATGCGATATGTGCCATTGCGGCGATTGCTACGGTCATATCGGTACCGCAGCCCTGGATTCGAGCCTTGTACAGCGGCGTTGCCGTTTTCATGCTGAACGTAGCCATCCTGAGACTCGATGCACGCGCTGTGCTCGAGGGGGCCTTTGTATGGAACAGGTGGTACGCCACTGCGTTTGCGTGGTTGGCTGGCCATGTCATCCTCTACCATGCCGAGCGCACCGGGCGATTTGCGCTAGCTGCCCTATCGGAATCGGCACTGATTGGATCAGGTGCGGTCATCATTGTCATGCTGGGCTATCTAAGTGGCCAATCGTTTCTTATGAGCCAGATATTGCCCGAGCGAGGATGGCTGTCGGGGTACGGTAGTGGCTTGCTCGGCCATTCCGCCATCCTGTCGACCGGGGCTGCACTTGCTGCTGGCACCTGGCTTCTTCAGCTCAAGCACTTCGAGCGGCACTGGATCTGCATGGCGTTTTCCCCTCTTGTCCTGCTGAGCTTCTTCGCAGATTCACTGGGCGCGCTGCTCCTCATCGCTGTAGCATGCATCGCCTGGCATCGGCCGCGCCTGGCCGCGCTGGCGGGGCTTGCCGCGCTGTGGGCAGTTGGGGCGCTGTATTACGCGCTGGATTGGCCACTGCTTTACAAAGCGGCAGCGCTGGTGCTCGCTGCAGGCTTAC
The DNA here is from genome assembly GCF_059685865.1 of Telluria sp. ZB4P36. Taxonomy (NCBI): domain Bacteria; kingdom Pseudomonadati; phylum Pseudomonadota; class Betaproteobacteria; order Burkholderiales; family Oxalobacteraceae; genus Telluria; species Telluria sp. ZB4P36. The sequence goes on along the minus strand of NZ_JCASIE010000042.1, from coordinate 1,173 downwards.
TCCTGCTTGCAAGCTTTCGGGCTGGAATCGAAGTCAAGCAGCCTGTACAGCTGGACTCGCCAGTGCCAGCAGTGGAAAGACGGTGGACCAAGGCGGCCTTGCTCTGCCCTGCAGTACTTGCGCTTGCCATCATCAACATCGGGATCGTGCAAAAGGAACAGCTGATCCGGCAAGGACAAACAATGTTCGTCGAACTGGCACCTGTCGATCCTCGCTCGCTGATGCAAGGTGACTATATGGCACTTGACTTTGCTCTTCCCGCCGAGCTGGATGGGGAGGGCTCTGCGTCTCGAATGGCTGTCGCCCGGCGCAGAGAACGCGGTATCGTGACGATTACGCGTTTCCACAACAACACCAGCGCTCTGAAGGATGATGAGTTTCTTATCGAGATACAGCGGCAGAAGGGAAGAAATGTGCTGGTCACTGACGCGTGGCATTTCGAAGAAGGGGATGCGGAGCGCTGGAGCAAGGCCAGATACGGTGAATTTCGTGTCGACCACCGCGGCAGGGCTATCCTGGTTGGATTGCGCGGGCCATCGCTCGAAGAACTTTGAGCCCCCAGGTAAGCAGTCCACAAATCCACTAGCCGGCACGGATCTGGCTAAGGAACAGGTCGTGATCGGTTCCCATCTCGATTCGATTCTCAGCTCCCGCATGAACGACACGGCGCGCGCGCCGGGGGCGGACGACGATGCGTCCGGGATCGCCAGCAGGACTGAAGCGCTGCGCGCCTTGATCGCGAGCGGCTACCGGCCGCGCAGGACAATCGAGGTCTTTGCCTATGCGGAAGAAGAAGTGGGCTTGCGCGGGTCGCAGGAGATCGCCAGCCAGTTCAAACGGCCGCCTATCTTCTTGAACTCAAGATCGGCCAGGATCGCTGCGGCTATGGCTGCTCCGATCACGCAAGCTGGGATGCGCAAGGCTACCCGGTGTCGATGCCCTTCGAGTCGTCGATGGCGCGCGATTGGCCGCCGCATTCATGGTCGAACTGCCCGGCGGATAGCCATGTATAGGACGAACGTTTGTGTCGGAGGCCGCCAAATGCCAAACTGACGCACAAAGCAAAAAACCCCACCAGGATCACCTGGTGGGGTTCTTCTTATAACTAGCCTGACGATAACCTACTTTCACACTGGTTGCAGCACTATCATCGGCGCAAAGTCGTTTCACGGT
>NZ_JCASIE010000041.1:0-10303 GCF_059685865.1 Telluria sp. ZB4P36 | reverse complement strand
GCACGTGCCTATCTCTTGCCGGAACGTCGAACGCGCTCCTATCCAAGAGTCGTCAAACAGCCCAGATCCAAGTTTCCAATGAAAAATGCCAGTCAGCTTAACTGACTGGCATTAGCCTGCGGGGCGCCTTCGGCTACCTGGTTTACGTCGGCGAAGTGGTGGCGCCGCTCCTGATCCTGGTCGGCGTGTTCACGCGCGCCGCCGCCGCGGTGGTCGCCATCAACATGGTGGTGGCCCTGCTGCTGGTCCATAGCGGCGAATTCTTCACCATGTCGAATACCGGAGGCTGGGCCCTCGAGCTGCAGGGCATGTACCTGGGCAGCGCGATTGCGCTCATCTTCCTGGGCGCAGGCCGCTACAGCCTGGGCGGGGTGGCGGGACGCTTCAACTGGGCTGCCGGCCGGCTCCGATCAGCGGACCAGCCCGGCGGCACGCGCCGCTTCGTCCAGCGTATCTGCGCCCAGCGCCATGTGCTGGATCGCGGCCAGTCCCCACTGCGCCGAAGCATTGGTGCTGATGCCGGACATCTCGTCGAGGGGGCGCAGCAGGGCCGGGCCGCCCAGGCGGCGCACCGTGTGGCGCTGGCTATCCTGCTTCAGCCAGTCCGAGGCGAAGAACTCGCGCCAGGCGCGCAGCGACAGGGCCTGGTCGCGCTCTTGATACGCAGCATAGGCCGTCATGCGCGAATTGGTGTCGCTCATGCCGCGTCCGCCGGGGTCGCGGCCCAGCAGCGCCTCGATGTCGGCCTTCGGCGCATTGTAGGTGCGGCAGTACTGCAGCCAGGCCTTGCGGTAGGCCGGCACGTCCACCAGGCTCAGGAGTTCGGAATTCAGCTCGACCACCCCGAACACGCCGTTCAGGTTGGAGAACGATGCCTTGTCGCCGGGGCCCTGGAAGCGGCCGGTGCGGTGGTCATAGGGCGCGCCGGCGGCGAACCACTGGTACTTGAGGGCGGCGATGCTCCGCATGCCATTGACGATCTTGTCGCGCCAGCGCAGGTCGCCGGTGCGTTCCCATTCCGCCAGCCAGGCCGCGATCAGCGAGCCCCAGACGGTGCCGAAGGAGGCCCCGATGAAGGCATCCGGGCGCGCGCCGGCCGTCTTGAGCTTGCGTGAGATGTCCACCTTGTGCAGGTCCTGGTCCGAATCGAGCAGTTCGCGCATCAGGTCGCCGACCCGCTCGTCCGCCGTCAGGAAGTAATAGATGCGGCGGTAGGCTGCGTTCGAGACGCGCGGCTGCTTCGACGAGTCCGACCAGTGCTGCACACCGTGGCGGGTGCCGAAGCCCTTGAACCGGCCCAGGTGGTAGACGTCCACCTCGCCGGTGTGGCGGGTCATGGCCTCGGCGTAGCGGAACAGGTCGGCGCGCCCGGTGCGCAGGTAGCTGTACCACAGCCAGAGGTCGGTCGAGAGCTCGGAGTTGTCCCAGGCGTAGCCGCCGATGTCGTAGCGCCACATGTGGCGGTCGCTGTCATAGGTGTGCATCACGTCGCCGTAGGACCAGAAACCGTACCAGCGGTGCTGCTCGGTCTCGCGCAGGTACTGGTCCAGCTGCAGGGCCAGGCGGTCTTCGATCAGCGCTCTAGCGGGGGTGCCGGCATCCACCGGGTCCCAGTCGCCGAACACGCCGCACTGGTGGATGCGCTGCGGGCCCAAGACCAGGCGCGCCGGGTTGGCGACCTGCTCGGCCATGGCCGACAGGGCCTCGTGCGACGGCGTTGCACCCAGCACCCACAGCTGCAGCTCCGAGGTGCGCGCCACGCCCACGGCCGAGTCCCAGCCGGCCTCGTAGTCTTCATAGGTGATGTTCAGGCCGGCGATCTGCTTCTCGTGGGTGTCCATGCCGTCTTCGGCCCGGTAGGAACGCATGTCCATGGCCGGCGCCATCGGTGACCACATCCAGGCCGTCACGTCCGCCATTCCGGTGTCGGCACGGCGCACGTCCAGTCCCGCCGGGGCGCGCTGCCAGAAATCCTTCAGGCCCAGCGCCACGCCGCCCGATGCGCCGCCCGCGTACAGCAGGCCCTTGCTGCGGGTGCCGGCGTTCACGTCGATCCAGGCGCGCCCCGGGCGCAGGCGTTTCTGCAGCGTGAAGCCGTCCGGCGACAGCTGTGCCAGCGAGAAGTCGCCCCATTCGGGGATCCATTGCAGCCCGTCCTGCACCGCTTTCGCCATGCCGGCTAGCGGCGGCAGCGCCATGCCGGCCACCTGGGCGTCGCGGTAGGCCTGGCCCGGATCGCGGCGCAGGCCGGTCACCGGCCGCACCGCCTCGCCCCAGACGCCGACGCCTTCACCCGAGAAGCGCACGTGGCGGTCGACCGTCTGATCGGTCATCGGCACCTGGGCCGTCACGCCGAGGCCGGCGATGAAATCCTTCTCCGGGTCGCCATCGAAGATAAAGGAATGCACGATGCGCACGCTGTCGGAACCGCTGTAGAAATACAGGCGCACCGAGAAGGGCAGCCAGTCGCGCGCGCCGTCGCTGTGCAAGCCGTCGAGCTTGACCACGGCGCGCACCGGGCCGGTCTGCTCGACCGTCAGTCTGGTGAGCTTGCTGGTGAAGGGCTGGCGCGACACGCTGCCCGTGGCTTCCAGCTGCGGACCGTCCTGGCGCAGGGCCACCAGTTTCATGTTCTGCATCGTGACCCGGCCGGCGCGCGTGGCGCTGCGCACCAGGAACTCGCCGCTGCGGGGGACGCTCCACGCCAGCTCGCCGGCCGTGATCAGCACGCCGTCCGCTTTTTCCTTGACCGCGACCGTGCCGCGCGCCGGCGCCCCGGCCCGCAGGTCATAGGCATCAAGCGCGGCGCCGCCGGCGACCGCATGGGCGGTCCACTTCAGCGAGCCGTCCGGCCAGTAGGCCAGCGGCCAGGACTGCATGGCCGGACCATGTCCGCCGAGCGTGAAGTCGAGGCGCTTGTTGGCGGGCAGGCGCAGGGTGCCGCGCGGCCAGGGCACGCCCAGGGTGCAGCCTTCGAAGCGGGCGGGCGACTTGCCGTCCAGCCAGCGCAGGGCGGTGCCGGAGACCGGGGCTGGCCTGGTCGTGGTATTTGCCGTGACGGCCCGAGACAGGCCGGGGACGGAAGCAAGGAAGGGCAGCGCGCTGGCCGAGCGCAGGAAATGCCTGCGCGAAGGGGTGTGTCGGGTCATGTCTGCGTGCCGGCCGCTGCGTGGCGCGCCGGTCCTGTAATGGGGTTAGCGGTAGTGGCGCGGCCGCCAGGCCTTTGACCGTGCGCCACTGATATATCAGTGTTCGTGAATGATGGTAGTAGAGAGTGTCAGCGCGGTCGATAGATTTCCGGCAATTAATCAACTTGATGAGTAATGGCGGAGTCTGCTTGTGCTTGAGGTTCAAGAACACTAATGTATTAGCTTGATGGTGCCCGCCAACATATTCCAATAAAGGAGACACGATGCATCTTGTTCCCCCGCGCCGCATTTCATCCCGTACCGCCATCGCCAGCGCCGTCGCGCTGCTGGCGGCGGCCACCGCGCTTCCCACCCACGCCCAGGACAGCGCCGCCCAGCCGGCGGAGGAACTGCAGGTCGTGACCGTCACCGCGCAGAAGCGGCCGCAGTTGATGCAGAACGTGCCGGTGGCTGTGAGCACGGTGGACGCCCGCGCCATCGAGAACCAGCAGATCGACGATTTCAGCGACCTGACCCGCGTGGCGCCGGCGCTGACCATCAACGAGAACCCGAACAACAACAATATCGCGTTGCGCGGCATCGGCACCTTCGCCTTCAGCATCGGCATCGAGTCGGCCGTCTCCGTGATCGTCGACGACGTGCCGGTGATCCAACAGCTGCAGGCATTCTCGAACCTGAGCGACATCGCCCGCGTGGAAGTGCTGCGCGGTCCGCAGGGCACCCTGTTCGGCAAGAACTCGTCGGCCGGCGTCATCAACATCGTCACCAAAGAATCGAGCGAAGAGCGCGAAGGGCATGTGCAGATGAGCCTGACCAGCGACGGCGAACGGCGGGTCGAGACCGGCATCTCCGGTCCCGTGAACGGGAAGCTTGGCTATCGCCTCAACGCCTATGCCGGCCAACGCCGGGGCGATATCGACAACCTGCTCAGCGGCGCCGAACTGAACGGCGAGCGCAGCAAGGGCCTGCGCCTGCGCCTGGACTTCAAGCCGTCGTCCAGCTTCGACGGCCGGCTGATCGCGGACTACAGCAAGCGCCGCACCGAAGGACCGGTCACCAGCTTCCGGGTGGTGCCGCCGGGCGCGCGCCAGCAGGGCGTGGCGCCGATCGAGCCGGGCCTGGCCGGCATCAGCCCGGGACCCGACAACCGCGACGTACGCGTCGACGATCCGGGATTCGCCGAGCACGACAACCGCAGCCTGAGCGCCACCCTGAACTGGAAGCTGGGCGGTCATACGCTGACCTCGGTCAGCACCTGGCAGGACTGGCAGTTCGATTTCCTCACCGACTTCGACGGCACCAGCCTCGACGTGCTGGGCGCGCTGACCAATGGCGCGCGGCACGGCGGCGTCGTCGCCGGCGGTCCCTACCGCTCGCGCATGTCGACCCAGGAACTGCGCCTGACCTCGAACGGCGACGGCGCCCTGAGCTATCTCGGCGGCCTGTATTACGCCGATTCGCGCACCGAGCGCAGCTACCTGCGCGGTCCGGTCCTGTCGGTGGCGAACTGGGAGGCGCGCGCCGGCAACCAGACCCTTGCCGCCTTCGGCCAGGGCGAATACCGCTTCACCCCGAGCACCCGCGTGAGCGCCGGCCTGCGCCTGAACCGCGAAACCATCGAGGTCGATTTCACCAACCGCGTGCCCGCCGTGCCGGTCAGCTTCAGCGGCCGCAGCCGCGACGATGCGGCCACCGGCAAGCTCGCCCTGCAGCACGACCTGGCCCGGGACGTGATGGTGTACGGCTCCTTCGCCACCGGCTACAAGGGCGCCGGCTATGACGTGTCGACCGGCTTCAATGCCGGCCGCGTGCGCCAGCCGGTGGCGCCCGAAACCTCCCGCGCCTGGGAACTGGGCCTGAAGAGCCGCTTCCTGCGCAATCGCCTGCAGCTCAACGCGACCGCCTTCCATACCGACTACGAAGACTTCCAGGCGCAGTCGCGCCGCATCGATCCGGTCAGCGGCGTCGGCGAGAACATCGTCAGCAACGTGGGCGAACTGCGTACCCGCGGCGTCGAGCTGGAAGTGCAGGGCAAGCCGGTCAATACCCTGCTGCTGGAAGGCTCGCTGGCCTGGGTCGATGCCCTCATCAAGAAGTTCCCGAACACGAACTGCTATCCGGGCCAGTCGGCCGCGGAAGGCTGCATCGCGATCGGTAACGGCGCCGTGCAGGACCTGTCCGGCAAGCGGCTCACGAATGCCCCGCGCATCAAGGCCAACCTGGGAGCGACCTACAATTTCCCGCTCGGCGAGACCGGCTACAGCGGCATCGCCAACCTGAACTACCAGTACCAGTCGCGGGTCAACTACGACCTGGCGGCCAATCCGCTGGTGGAGCAGGGCGGCTACAGCATCGTCAACGGCAGCCTCGCGTTCACGAACCCGGCCCAGAACGTGAAAATCACCTTTTACGTCAACAACCTGTTCGACAAGAGCTATGCCAGCTTCATCGGCGACAACTTCAACGTGTTCGGCCGCGTCCATGTCCTGACGCAGACGCTGCCGCGCAACGCGGACCGTTACTTCGGCGTGCGGGTCAAGTACATGTTCTGATCCGTTTCCTGTTGCGTCTCCTGTTTGACGCACGGACCTCGCGGTTCGTGCGTCTTTTTTTGATCAAGAACTTGAGCGCACGGTGGGCGGCTTGCCCGCTATACTGCGCACGTATACTAATATATCAGCGTCGTGTACAATCCCCACATGGCTGATGAACCGGTGCATCCAAGCAAATCCCACGGAAACCCATGAAAACACTCGTCGCAGCATTCTGGATATTCATCGGCGCGCTCGCCAGCCTGCCCGTCACGGCGCAAGACCTGCGGCCCGCCTTTCTCCTGACCGGCGCGCTGTCCCGCGACAGCCAGGACCTGTCGGGCCAGTGGACCTATTCCAAGGACCTGTACCGCACCGGCCTCACCGACATCAACGGCTGGGTGGCGAAATCGCGCATGCAGCGCTACCGCGACGTCGACGTCGCCGCCGTCGAAGCGAAGGGCGGGGTGGATTTCTTCGAGTTCGACCTCGACCGTGGCCCGATCATCAATGTGCCGGGCGCCTGGAATGCCGCGACGCCCGAGATGCGCTACTACGATGGCCTGGTCTGGTTCCAGCGCAAGTTCGGCGCCGGGGCCCTGGGCGGCAAGCGCGCCTTCCTGCGCTTCGAAGCCGTCAACTACCGCGCCTACGTCTACCTGAACGGCAAGGAAGTGGGGCGCCACGAGGGCGGCTTCACCCCCTTCGTCCTGGAAGTGACGGGGGCCCTGCGCGCCGGCGACAACCGCCTGGTGGTCGGCGTCGATTCGACCCACGACGCGCAATCGATCCCGACCTTCATCACCGACTGGGACCTGTACGGCGGCATCACCCGCCCGGTGCGGCTGATCACGACCCCGGCCACTTTCATCGACGACGCCATGATCCAGCTGCGTCCGGACGGCCGCATCGCCGGCGAAGTGCGCCTGCAGGGAGCGCAGGCCGCCAACCAGGCGGTGACGGTGGCGATCGGCGCGCTCGCCACTGCCCGCGCCGTCACCGACGCTAACGGCCGCGCCGTGTTCGAGGTGGCGCCCCCGAAAGGCCTGGAGCGCTGGTCGCCCGAGAAGCCGATGCTCTACGACGTGCGCTTCAGCACTTCCAGCGATACGGTGCAGGACGAAGTGCATGAGCGCGTCGGCTTCCGCACCATCGAGGTCAAAGGAAGCCAGATCCTCCTGAACGGCAAACCGGTCTGGCTGCGCGGCATTTCGCTGCATGAAGAAGAGCTCGGCCCCAACCCGGCGCGCAACATGACGGCGCCAAGCTCGCGCGCGCTGCTGCACGAGATCAAGCACGGCCTCGGCGCCAACTACGTGCGCCTGTCGCACTACCCCCATTCGGAGACCACAGTGCGCCTGGCCGACGAAATGGGCCTGCTGGTGTGGAGCGAAATCCCGGTCTACTGGACGGTCGACTGGGACAACCCGGCGGTGCTGCGCAAGGCGCTGGCGATGCAGGCCGAGACCATCTACCGTGACCGCAACCGCGCCTCGATGATCATGTGGAGCGTCGGTAACGAGACGCCGGTGGCGGACGCGCGCACGCGCTTCCATGCCGCGATGGCGGACAACGTGCGCCAGCTGGACCCGTCGCGCCTGGTAAGCGCGGCGCTGCTGGTCAAGCACGACGGCGACGCGCTGGCCATCGATGATCCGCTGGCCGGCAAGCTCGACGTGCTGGCCGTGAACACCTACGCCGGCTGGTACGGCCCCGACAAGCTCGACGCCGTCGCCAAGCTGAAATGGAAGGTGCCGGCCGACCGCCCGCTGATCCTGTCCGAATTCGGCGCCGACGCCCTCGCAGGCTATCGCAACGACGGCATGAAGAAATTCACCGAGGAGTACCAGGCCGAGTACTACCGCCAGACCCTGGCGATGGCCGAACAGATCCCGACCCTGCGCGGCATGTCGCCCTGGATCCTGAAGGACTTCCGCTCGCCGCGCCGCGAGCATCCGGTGTTCCAGAACGGCTGGAACCGCAAGGGCATCCTGTCCGAGACGGGCGTTCGCAAGCAGGCCTTCGGCGTGCTGGCCGACTACTACCGCACGAAATAAGCGAATCACCTACCTTTGGAGTCATCGATGAACACCCCCGTCTCAGGCGCCCCCGTCATCACCGCGATGCGGGTCGTCCCCGTCGCCGGCCAGGACAGCATGCTCATGAACCTGAGCGGCGCCCACGGTCCCTGGTTCACCCGCAACATCGTCGTCCTTACCGACAGCGCCGGCAATACCGGCCTGGGCGAAGTGCCGGGAGGCGAATCGATCCGCCAGACCCTCGAGGATGCGCGTCCCCTGATCATCGGCAAGTCGCTGGGCGACTATAACGCGGTGCTGAACGCCATGCGCACCACCTTCGCCAGCCGCGACGCGGGCGGGCGCGGCCTGCAGACCTTCGACCTGCGCACCACGATTCACGCCGTCACCGCGGTGGAATCAAGCTTCCTCGACCTGCTGGGCCAGTTCATGAACCTGCCGGTGGCGGCGCTGCTGGGCGAAGGCCAGCAGCGCGCCGCGGTGCCGATGCTGGGCTACCTGTTCTACATCGGCGACCGTGCCAGGACCAGCCTGGCCTACCGCGGCGAGCAGGATGCGGACGACGCATGGTTCAGGCTGCGCAATGAAGAGGCGATGAGCCCGGAGGCGGTGGTCGCGCTGGCCGAAGCGGCCCAGGCGCGCTACGGCTTCCAGGACTTCAAGCTCAAGGGCGGCGTGTTGGCGGGCGACGCCGAAATGGAAGCCGCCGTGGCCTTGCACGAGCGTTTCCCGGAGGCGCGCGTCACGCTCGACCCGAACGGCGCCTGGACGCTGGCGGAAGCGGTGCGCCTGTGCCGCGACAAGCACGGCGTGCTGGCCTATGCCGAAGATCCCTGCGGCGCCGAAAACGGTTTCTCCGGCCGCGAGGTCATGGCCGAGTTCCGCCGCGCCACCGGCCTGCCGACCGCCACCAACATGATTGCCACCGATTTCCGCCAGATGGCGCACTCGATCCAGTTGCAGTCGGTCGACATCCCACTGGCCGACCCGCATTTCTGGACCATGCAGGGCTCGGTGCGCGTGGCCCAGTTGTGCGAGATGTTCGGCCTGACCTGGGGCTCGCACTCGAACAACCACTTCGACATCTCGCTGGCCATGTTCACCCACGTCGGCGCCGCGGCGCCGGGCAAGGTGACGGCGATCGACACCCACTGGATCTGGCAGGACGGCCAGCGCTTGACGAAGGAGCCGCTGCGCATCGAAGGCGGCGAGGTGAGGGTGCCGGCCAGGCCGGGTCTGGGCATCGAGCTCGATCCGGATGCGCTGGAAGCGGCGCACCAGGCCTACAGGAACATGGGCCTGGGTGCGCGCGACGACGCCGCGGCGATGCAGTTCCTGATTCCGGACTGGAAGTTCGACAACAAGCGGCCGTGCATGCTGCGCTGACGGCCGCCTTTTTTATCGCGATAGCGGGTTGGACGGAATCGGGTGTTCCGACCGGAAGGGTAGCGCAGGCAGGCCGGCGCGGTTGACGAGGTTCGGCGTCGCCGCCTCGTGCCAGCCGAAGCGCACCAGTTTTGGATCCGCGACATTCGTGCTGCTCACCACGATTTCACCGCCCTCGATGCGCGCCTGCGCTGGATGGAACTTGCCATCGTTGCCAGCGATCTCGAACCAGTCCAACGGCTTGCCGTCGCGTGCCGCCAGTCCCTGGGCGTGGTCGAAGCTGACGACCGCGCGCCCATCCGCGAAGCGCAGCGCACGGTAGGTGGGGCCGAAAGGCTCGACGCCGGGCCGGCCATAGGTCTTGGCCAGCGCCAGGTTGGCCAGGCGCAGCCCGACGGTCTGCTTGTCGCGCGGGTGGATATCGCGCAGGTCGTCGGCAAGGTCGGTGGTGACGATCATCGCCGTACCAGGGATGCGTAGCGCGTCAGCCTGGGCTTCGCGCAGGCGCGGCAAGGATTCGGCACCGTGCAGCACCTGGTCGGCACGCACCACCGAATACAGGTGCGGCGCCAGCTGCACGTAGTAGAAGGGCAGCTCCAGCCCGAACGCGCGGCGCCAGCCGGCGATCATCGCTTCCATCTTCGCTGTATAGGCCGGGCCGTCGTCGGTGTGGAGGATGTTCGACTCGCCCTGGTACCAGAGCGCGCCCCTGAGCGCGAAGGGCGCCAGGCCGGCGATCATGCCGTTGTACAGCGAGGCCGGCCGGTCCTTGACCGCAGCGGGCAGATTCACAGGCCCGAGAAGATCCGGCGGCGTCCAGGATTCGATGCGGGTGCCGCCCCAGGTGGCGTCGATCAGGCCGACCGGCGTGCCCAGCTCCTGCCCCAGGCGGCGCCCGAAATGGTAGGCCGCGGCCGAGAACTGGCTGGCCACGATCGAGGCGGGGGAGGTGATCACCCAGGAACCCTCGACGTCGTCGGCCGGCCGCTCGGCCTTGGTCCTGGCCACCTTGAACAGGCGGATGTCGGGATGGTCGGCGGCGGCGATATGCTCCTCGGCGCCAAAGGTCGGACGCTGGCCCTTTTTTTGGTTCTTCGCGGGAAATGGGGGAAGACGGGATTGACGAACTGAGCGGGAGGTGGTGGCGGAGGTTTGATGTTGGTAGATTGATAGTCGCCAAACAAATCAGTCTGTCAAA
>NZ_JCASIE010000040.1:0-10966 GCF_059685865.1 Telluria sp. ZB4P36 | reverse complement strand
GTATTACAATAATGACCGCATCAAACTCAAACTAAAAGGCCTGAGTCCCGTGCAGTACAGGACCCAGGCCATGGGCGCTTAACGACTTAACGTCCAACTATTTGGGGTCAGTTCACAAGCGGCGGCGTCGAGCAGGTTGCCGTGGCCTGGCGGCATGCACGGCATACCGTCAGGGTGGTGCGCCAGAACCTGGCGTTCTCCATGATTTACAACGTGGCGGTGCTGGCGCTGGCATCGAGCGGGATGGTGACCCCGGTGGCGGCAGCCTGCGCCATGCTGGCGAGCAGCCTGAGCGTAGTGCTGAATTCGAGCCGCTTGCTCTCCGGAGCGAGTGCGTGACGGGGTAGCTGGCGTTAACCGTGAACACAGCCTGATGGTTTCATCGGGCGCGGACGGCTAATGCCGGCGAAACACATCGGCTTTATTTGGACATCGCCTCGGTCTCTTTCGCTGCAGCCTTGGGCTTGTCCTTGCCCATCATGTTCATATCGTGAGGGCTCATCATCGACATGTCTTTCAAGTCAACCGTCCCATCTTTGTTTTTTTTCATCTTTTCGTACATCATCTCGTGGTGCTTCATGAACTCCTCCTTTGATATGGCGCCGTCGCCGTTGGAGTCCATCATCTTCATATTCATCTTCATCTTCATGCCCTTGTTCATGTCGTCCATGGCCAGGGCCGGTGCGCTCGCACCAATGAATGCGACCGCCAATATTGTCAAGACTTTGTTCATCTCATTTCCTTTTCTGAAAATATAAAATCCGATCGAACTTCCGGTCTTTCCAGGCCTGCACACATAAGCGCTTCCCAATCTACGACAATAAGGAAATGGCGGGCGCGCGCCAGGAAAGCCGTCTGGGCCTGTCCAATCAAGCGCTTCGCTGGGTGGGAAAGCGCAGGTGCGCGGCCAAGCCGCCACCCTCGCGGCGTTCCAGTGTCCAGCTGCCGTCGTAGCGCGCGACGATCGCCTTGACGATCGACAGGCCCAGGCCGCTGCCCTGGCCGCCACCCTTGCGCCAGAAGCGCTGTCCGGCCTTGCCGATCTCCGCCTCGCTCATGCCGCCGCCCTGGTCTTCCACGGTGAAACCCGCTGTCCCGCCATGCCGCACGATCCGCAGCGCGACAGGGGCGTCGCCGTCGCCGTAGCGCAGCGCGTTGTCGACGATGTTGCGCAGCGCCGTCACCGCCAGGGATGCCGGCAGGCGGAGCACGCACGCCGCGCCGCCTTCGTCACGCACGCGCGCCCTGGCGGCCTGCTGCGCCGGAAGTTGCGCGAGGACCTGCTCCGCGATTGCGCCGGCTGGCAGGCGCTCGTCGTCCTCGAACGACATCGACCCCTCGACGCGCGCCAGGATCAGGAGCTGGTTGATGATGCCTTGAAGGCGGCCCACCCCGCGTTCGGCCTGCTGCAGCGCGACTGCCGTCTCCGGTCCGCCTGCGCTCATCCGGGCGACCTGGAGATGGGTTTTCACGGCGGTGAGCGGGGTGCGCAGTTCGTGCGCGGCGTCGCCGGTGAAGCGCCGTTCGCGCTCGATGGTGGATTCGATCCTGGCCAGCAGACCGTTGACGGTCGTGACCAGCGGGACGAGTTCGCGCGGCAGGTCCTGCTCGGGCAGCGGCTGCAGCGCGCCGGGTTCGCGGGCCTCGAGGGCAACGCGGATCCTTTCCAGTGGGCGCAGGCCATGGCGTACGGCCAACCATAGCGCGAACAGGGTCGCGCCCATGGCAACCAGGAAGGGCACGAAGGTCGCGAACGCGATGTTTCGGAACAGCTGCTGGCGGCGCTCCACTTTGTCGGCGGTGGTGATGCGCATGCCATTGTGCTCGATGGTGTAGCTGCGCCAGGTTATGCCGTCGATGACGCGGGTGCGGTAGCCGGGCGATACCAGGCCGAGGCGCTGCGGACTGTTCTCGGTGCGGCCCACGATGCCGCCCCGCAGCTGCCGGATCTCGCAGGCCACGTTGTCGGTGCGGACCAGGTAAGGGATCGGGCTGGACCCGCGCGAGCCCGGTTGCATCGAAAGATGGGGCGAGTCGGCGATCAGCGCGGCGACCATGCGCGCCGATGCAGCAAGCCGCTCGTCGAGTGCGTCGCGGAACTCGTCGCGCAGGTCGACCAGCGTCCAGACCGAGGACATGGTCCAGAATAGCGCGAACGAGGCGCCGATCGTGACCAGCAGGCGCAGGCGCAGCGTCTTCATGCCCCCGCCTTGCCGAGCCGGTACCCAAGGCCACGCACGGTCTCCACGATGTTCGGCCCGAGCTTGCGGCGCAGGTGGTAGATGTGGACGTTCAGGGCATTGCTTTCGACACCATCGCCGAGCCCATACAGGCTGTCCTTGACCTGGTCGGCACTGAGGATGCGCTGGCCGCTGTTGAGGAGGGCCTGGAGCAGGGCCAGCTCGCGCCGCGACAGCTCGACCGGGTTCCCATCCAGCGTCACCACCTGGGTGGCCGGGTCGAAGGCAAGCGGACCATGTTCGATGCGGTCGACGCTGCGGCCGGCACTGCGCCGCTGCAGCGCATGCAGCCGTGCGACCAGTTCGTCGAGCTCGAAAGGTTTCACGAGGTAGTCGTCGGCGCCGCTGCGCAGGCCGGCCACCTTGTCCTGTACGTCATCGCGCGCGGTCAGGACTAGCACCGGCCAGTCCTTGCCCGCGCCGCGCCAGCGCTTGAGCAGCGTGAGCCCGTCCGTATCCGGCAGTCCGAGATCGAGGAGAAGGACGTCGAAGCGGCCGGTCTGCACGGCCATTTCCGCTTGCGAGGCATTGGCGACATGGTCGGCCCCGATTCCCGAAAGGCGCAAGCCGGCCAGAATGCCGCTGGCGACAAGTTCGTCGTCTTCGATGACGAGTACACGCATGGCTAACCCGAGTAGTAAAAGCAGGAACCGCGATCTTACCGCTTTACGGTTATGCCGCGATTAACGGGTAGGCGGGAGCGGGCGTCCTGGCAGTTCGGCAGATTCGTTAATGTGGTGCTAATCGGCAAAGAATAGGATGAGGCATTCGCCTGGCGCTGTCCGGGCCCATCCGGGCCCGTCCGGGCCGGCGCCATGCGCAGGAAAGCACAACACCATGACTGTCACACTCGGACCGCTCGCATTGCCCGGGCAACTGCTGGTCATCTTTGCAACGATCATCCTCGGCTCTGCGATCGGCAACCGGGTGGCAGCCGCGCGCGGCGTGAAGGCCGAGGGCTCGCTCTGGCTGATCATCGCCGGGGCGATATTCGTGGCCCGCATCGTCTTTGTCGCCCGTTACTGGCCTCTGTACGCGGAGGAGCCCTGGCGGCTGCCCGACCTGCGCGACGGCGGGCTGGCGCCTGTCGCGGGCTTCACGGCGGCCGTCGTCATCGGTGCCCTCCTGGCATGGCGCAGGGCCGACCAGCGTGCGGCGATCGTCAGCGCCGTATGGGCCGGCCTCTTCATCTGGATCGGCGGGAATGGGCTGCTTCGCATAGCCACCGAGCGCCAGGCCTTGCCCGAGGTGACGCTGACGGATCTCGACGGGCGCGCCGTTCCCTTGGCCATGTTTGCCGGCAAGCCCATGGTGGTCAACCTGTGGGCCAGCTGGTGTCCGCCTTGCAGGCGAGAAATGCCCGCCCTTGGCAAGGCACAGCGGGAAGCGAGCGACCTGAGCTTCGTGTTCGTCAACCAGGGCGAGGACAGCGTCGCGGTACGTGCCTACCTGAAGGCCGAGGGCCTGCCGCTGCGGAACGTGGTGCTCGACCCCGGTGGAGCACTCGCCAAGGCAGCCGGCGTCCCGGGCCTGCCCACCACGCTGTTCGTCGACGCGAACGGCATCCTTGTCGACAAGCGGATGGGGGAGGTATCGAGCGCGACGCTGGCCGAACACCTGGCAGTCCTGCGCAGCAAGCGCTGAGCCGCAAACGCGACAGAGCGACATCAATGAACAACAGGAGAGAGCGTATGGTCTTCTTATCACGTACGGTAACCGGACTGGGCCGGTGGCTGTTGGCGCTGCTGGTCCCGCTTGCCGCGGTGCTGCTTGCAGCCTCCGGCAGCGCGGCGGCGGCCGACGACGATTTCCTGCCCCCTGAGCAGGCATTCCGCTTCGCCGCCACCATGGTCGACGGACAGACGGCGGAAGTGCGCTTCGACATCGCACCGGGCTATTACATGTACCGCGAGCGCTTCGCATTCGAAGCCGGGCAGACCCGGCTGGGACAGCCTGCCTTCCCGGCCGGCGAGAAGCACTTCGACGAGACTTTCCAGAAGGAGATGGAAACCTACCGGGGCATCGTCAAGCTGCGTATTCCGGTGGACGGGAACGGAAGCTTCAGATTGAAGACCACTTCGCAGGGCTGCTCCGACAAAGGATTGTGCTACCCGCCGATGGCATCGACCGCGGTCCTGGCCGCTGCCGGGCCGGCGGGGGCGTCCTCGAGCGCCGCCGCGGCGCAGGCAAGCCCTCGGCCGGCAGCTGCCGCGCCGGACAGCACGCTATCGAACGACAACGATAGCGGGCGCATCGAACGGGCATTGAGCAGCCGCGAGCTGGCGGTCATCGTCCCGATGTTCCTGCTCTTGGGCCTTGGCCTGTCGTTCACGCCCTGTGTCCTGCCGATGTTGCCGATCCTTTCCTCGATCATCGTCGGCGACAAGGGTTCCGCGTCGCGCTTGCGGGGCCTGGCACTGTCAGTGTCGTATTTGCTCGGCATGGCGATCGTGTACACCGCGATGGGCGTGGCGGCGGGCCTGGCGGGCGAAGGACTGGCGGCGGCACTGCAGAATGCCTGGGTGCTGGGCGGGTTTGCCCTCCTGATGGTCGTGCTGGCCTTGCCGATGTTCGGCGTGTTCGAGCTGCAGATGCCGGCGGTGATCCAGTCGCGCCTGGCGGGGGCGTCCAACCGGCAAGGAGCGGGCACCCACGCCGGCGTGTTTGCGATGGGCGCCATCTCGGCGCTGATCGTCGGACCCTGCGTCGCCGCGCCGCTCGCGGGCGCGCTCGTGTACATCAGCCAGACCAAGGATGCCTTCATCGGGGGCAGCGCACTGTTCGCCATGGCCGCCGGCATGAGCGTGCCGCTGCTGCTGGTCGGCGCCTCGGCGGGCACGCTGTTGCCGCGCGCCGGAGCCTGGATGGACGGCGTCAAGCGCTTCTTCGGCGTGCTGATGCTGGGCACCGCCTTGTGGATTGCCGCGCCGGTCCTGCCGTCGCGGGCCCTGATGCTGGGCTGGGGCCTGCTGGGCGCCGGCTACGCGGCTTCGCTGCTGCTGCCACGACCGCGCCGGCCGTTCGCGGTGGCGACCGGCCTGGTCGCCGGGGTGCTCGGCCTGGCGCAGCTGGCCGGGCTAACCGCCGGCGGCAGCAATCCGTTGGCGCCGTTCGCGACAGCCGAGGCGCATGGAGAGACTCCGTTCCAGCGCGTCCGTTCGGTCGACGAGCTCGACGCCATCCTGGCCAGGAGTCCCGGGAAGACCGTCATGCTCGACTTCTACGCGGACTGGTGCGTGTCCTGCAAGGAGATGGAGCGTTTCACCTTCTCCGATCCCCGGGTCCAGGCGCGCTTCGGGCAGATGCTGCTGCTCCAGGCCGACGTCACCGCCAATAATTCGGCCGACCAGGCCCTGCTCAAGCGCTTTGGGCTGTTCGGCCCGCCGGGGATCATCTTCTTCGGCGCTGACGGCCGCGAACTCGGTGGCACCCGGGTCATCGGCTACGAGAATGCCGATGCCTTCCTCGCTTCGCTGCGCAAGGCCGAGGCCGCGCAAACGGGCATCCGACCTTGAATAATAACTTTCCCATCGGAGTCAACATGCAGGCTTACAAACTCGCGCTTTCAGCCATGGTAACTGCCGCTCTTGCGGCAGCACTCATCAACACGGGGGCCCTTGCCGCCCAGCAGACCCCGCCGGCGCTCGCGCGCGCCGTCGACGCCGGCGTCAAGGTGGTGAAGCAGTTCCCGGCGGCCTCCGGGCTCACGGGCTGGGTGCTGGCCCAGGGAGCACGCTATTCGCTGGTGTACACGACGGCGGATGGGAAGACCCTGGTAGCGGGAGCGCTGATCGACGAACGCGGACAGAACCTGTCGGCCCAGCATGAAGACATGTACATCCCCAAGCCGGATTTCGAGGCCGCGTTCGCGCAGCTGGAGAAATCGGCCTTCATCGCCGAGGGCAGCATCAAGAATCCGAAGAGCGTCATCTACGCCTTCGTCGACGCGAATTGCCCATATTGCCACTTCATGTGGCGTGCCGTGCAGCCGTACGAAGCGGCCGGGCTGCAGGTGCGCTGGATCCCGGTCGCGACGCTTGGCCCGACCAGCATGCCGAAAGCGATCGAGGTGCTTGCCGCGGCCGACAAAACCGCAGCGTTCCGGCGCATGGAGGAAAACCACGGCAAGCCGTGGAAGCCGGACGCCAGTAAGACCGAGCAGTCGCATCCATCGGTGGCGGCATCGATCCGGCGCAACGGAGAGCTGATGGATGGATTCGGCATTGCCGGCACCCCGGGCGTGGTCTGGCGCGACAAGCAGGGAAAGGTCCAGGTAAGGAGCGGGATGCCCCGTCTGTCGGAGCTGCCGTCCATCACCGGGCTGCCGGAGCAGCGAGTGACCGATCCGGCGCTGGCTAAATTCAATTGAAGCGCAGCACCAGTTAAACCAGCATGTACTTCCTGGGTAGAGGGTTGCTGATGAGCTGATTAACCCCCGCATCAATGCGTGCACGACAGCTGACTGGTAGACCACCTCAGCCTGTTTCCTCCAGTGAGGACGCAGGCTGCAGGCGTTCGTCTGGTAGTGATAAAGGCTTGTTGTATGGCAGCGTCACTCTATGAAAACAAGCAAAACTCCATCATTATTTCTTCGTGGAACTATCTGTTTCAATAGATAATTTCGGCAACTGCTGTGCAGACAGTGAACCTGAATATCTGAGAGGAACGGATGAAATTACGAAACAAGATGGCCTTGTGCATGGCCATCGTTTTTATATTGTTCGCGGTCGCGCTGGCTGTTGCGATTTCGGGCATGCGCGATGCAAGCGCGCGTTTCGGCAGCTTTGTCGACCAGGACCAGGCATTCCTGGGAGAGGCGAATACGATGTACGCGCAGGGTCTGCAAATGGGACAAGCGCTGCGCAATGTCATCCTCGCGCCGGACAATGAAATCGGCTACAAGAACCTGGCAGCTGCACGCAAGGACTTCGGCAACGCGCTGAAAACCGCCCATGTACTCGCGAAAAACGATGCCGCCGCAGCGGCTGCGCTGGCGAAGCTGGAAAACCTTCAGCAGCAGCGTGCTGCGGTACAAGATCGTATCGTCGAACTGGTAAAGACCGATGCCGCCTCCAGCGTCACGATCCTGAATAGCCAGGAAACCCCGGTCTGGCGTGAAATGCGTGCGGAGCTGTTTAAGATCCTGAAGGAGAAAAACACGGCGGCGGAACAGGTCAAGACCGAACTGATCGCACGTACGCAAACGATGTTCACGCTGAGCCTGGTACTTGCTTTCTTCGCCATCGTTGCGGGCGGCGCCGTCGCGTTCTGGCTCACCCGCAGTATTACCCGTCAGCTGGGCGGCGAGCCTGACTATGCCGCGAGCATTGCCGGGTCGATCGCGGCCGGCGACCTGACCGTGCAGATTGCCCTCGATGACGAGCGCAACCGGACCAGCCTGATGTTCGCCATGCGCCAGATGCAGCACAGCCTGGCTACCCTGGTGCAGCAGGTACGCGACGGCACCGATACGATCACGACTGCGTCAGGCGAAATCGCTGCGGGCAACCTGGATCTGTCGGCACGTACCGAAGAGCAGGCCAGCTCGCTCGAGGAAACCGCAGCCTCGATGGAGGAGCTCACCAGCACCGTGCAGCAAAACACCGAAAGCGTGCGTCATGCTAACGAGCTGGCCACGACGGCTTCCGAGGTCGCGCTGAAGGGTGGCCAGGTAGTAGAGGAGGTGGTGGGTACGATGGGTGCGATCAACGAGGCCGCCAAGCGCATTGCCGACATCATCGGCGTGATCGACGGCATCGCATTTCAGACCAATATCCTGGCACTGAACGCGGCGGTGGAAGCTGCACGTGCCGGTGAGCAGGGCCGGGGCTTTGCGGTGGTGGCATCCGAAGTACGCAACCTCGCGCAGCGCAGTGCGGCCGCTGCAAAGGAAATCAAGGCGCTGATCGGCGACTCGGTAGGCAAGGTCGATGCTGGGAGTAAGCTCGTCAATGTCGCGGGCGACACCATGACCGAGGTCGTCGCCAGCGTGAAGCGCGTCACAGACATCATGGCGGAAATCACGCTTGCCGGACAGGAACAGAGTGCCGGAATCGCCCAGGTCAACCAGGCCATCGCACAAATGGACCAGGTCACGCAGCAGAATGCGGCGCTGGTCGAAGAGGCCGCTGCTGCGGCTGACGCGATGCGGGCGCAGGCGCAGGAGCTGCTGGCGGTCGTCAGCACCTTCAAGCTCGCTCCGGAGCAGGCCGCGCATTTGCTGCGCCTGAACGGCGGGGCTTCGCATACGTCCCGCGCGATGGCGGGGTGATCAATGGCGGCGGGTTCGGCCGGCCACTGGTCAGCGCCTGGCCCCCGTCCCAGGCGCTGCGAGCATTTCCAGGCGTCTGTCGAGGCCCTTACGGTCGAGTTCACCCATGTGACGCATGAACAGGCGTCCATCCTTGCCGTAAAAGAGCGTCGTCGGCATGGCAAACGATCCAGTGCGGCGGCCGAGTTCCCTGGCGCGGTCGGTCAGTACGTTGTCGAGATGCAGCTTTTGCTGCGCCAGGAACGCCCCGATCGTCACCGCGTCCTCGCCTTCGTTGACGAAGACGAAGGTGATGCCGGGATGGCGCCTCTGGGCATCCTGCAGCGCAGGCATCTCGCGCCGGCACGGCGGGCACCATGTAGCCCACAGGTTGACCACCATCGGCTTGTCCGTCAGGGTCCGCAGCTGCACCGGCGTGCCGTCGAGCCGCCGTAGCTCGACCAGGGGCACCGGTGTGCTGGGCGGTCCGAAATCGAGCAGGGCGATGGCGCCGCCGATCCAGACCACGCCCGCACCCAGGACTGCGGCGAAAACCGGCCGGCGCGGCGTGTTCGTCCTGGCAGTCAGGTGCGCCCCCAGCATGAATGCCACCAGGATGCCGGCCGTGTCCGAGAATCCACCGTCACTGAGATTCAGGATCGAGAGCGGCTCGGCAGCATACTCCGGTGCATTCTGGAGTACGAACGTGATCCGGGCGGCGACCAAGCTGCCCAGAATCGTCTTCCACACTACCGGCCAACTGTGCCAACCAATCCTGCGCCAGTACCACCAGCTGACTGCGGCGCTGGCGAGGATGGCCAGCACCGGAATTCCCAAACTGCCTACGTCGAATTCGTCCACCACTTCGCTCCTGAAAGGACAGCCCGACAGGACCGTCATGCAGCGGCCGTGTCATGGCTTCGAGACCAACTTGCCACGGAATGCTAAAGCTCGCGGATTAATGCAGCATTAGCGATCGAACGCGGCTTTCTCGCGGTGGCAGTGCGCGCCAGAGACCTCATCGACGTTCTATACTGCGGAATCCGAGGGCACGTACGCCCCGATCGTCAGTAGGAGAAACCGCATGATCTTTCGCCAGCTGTTTGAGCCTTTGTCCAGTACCTACACCTATCTGGTCGGCTGTCCGGAAACCGGGCAAGCGGTATTGATTGACCCGGTGATCGTGACCATCGATCGTGACCTGGAGGAGCTTCGGCGCCTGGGGCTGACACTTGCATACAGCATCGACACCCATGTTCACGCCGACCACATCACGGCGGCGCTGGAACTGAAGAACAGGGTGGGGAGCAGGATTGCAGCGCCAGCGGCGGAACGCGTTGACTGCGCGGATGTTCAGCTGGAAGAGGGGACGCCTTTCAGAGTGGGCTCAATGGAATTCCAGCCCCTGCATACGCCGGGCCATACGTCGGGTCATTTTGCCTATGTGCTCGGGGACCGCGTCTTCACGGGCGACGCCCTGTTGATCGAAGCTTGCGGGCGCACCGACTTCCAGCAGGGCGATTCGGATGCGCTCTTCCACAGCGTGCGCGGAAAGCTGTTCACGCTGCCCGATGAAACGCTCGTCTACCCGGCGCATGATTATCAGAAAAGGTGGGTGTCTTCCGTCATGCAAGAAAAGGAGCGCAATCCTCGCCTTGGTTTGGACCGTTCGATTGAGGAGTTCCGGCAGATTATGGCGAGCCTCAAGCTGCCATATCCTAAATTTATCGACTACGCGGTTCCCGGGAATAAGCAATGCGGCGTGTGTCCGACTGATCTGCCGGAGAATCTCAGCAAGTACTGCCAGCAGATGACTGAGAGTCCGCAAGGATAATTCGTCGATATCGGATCGGGCGACCAATGCATGCCATTGAAAAATATTGACGAATGAAGTGTCGTCAGTTAAATAATCACTAAGCTAGTCTCGGGGCCTTCTGGCAGAGTCGCTCGCGATGGTGGAAGGCCAGAAGACGTTCGCTTTCCTAAGGTTCGCTCGCTTGTTCGTTCATCTAGGCGAACTCGTGTAAGTTTAAAAGTGCGGTCGAAGTGTGAGCCATTGATTGCAGGGACGAGACAGACCCTGCAAAGTTGTCCTCAAGTCATCGGCGGTCGCCGCGTTGCGTTAGCGACGGCAAGCGATCTGATGACGCTATCCGCGCGCAGAATCTTTTTTTTGGGAAGTCAGTGCTGATGAGTGCAGGATCGTCCTTCATTGTCCTGGTTCGAGCAACGCATGAAAGAGGATGAGAAGGGGTAGTGCCAAATTTGTATTGGATGAACGCCAGTATCCATGCAGGTTTTGCGACCCAATAGGACTTCCACCGTCTCCGCCAAGTTGCAAAAGAAAAAGCCACCGCAAGGTGTAATGCCGTTCAGTTAAGGTCCTTCTTCAGGACACGAACGGTGTAACGATGAGGTAGGGCCTTGACGGCCCGGTCGATTTTTCGGCCGGGCCGTTCTTCATTCAAGAGCATGA
>NZ_JCASIE010000039.1:0-11200 GCF_059685865.1 Telluria sp. ZB4P36 | reverse complement strand
GCGCCGTTCCCGGACCGCGGATGGGGTCATCGGCGTCGACCTGGGCGTGAGCAGCGCCGCGACCCTGTCGACCGGCGAGAAGATCGCCGCGCCGCGCCCCTTGAAGGCGGCGCTGCGCCGGGTACGCATCCGCAGTCGCCGCCTGTCGCGCAAGCTGAAAAGGGCCAAGGCGGCCGCCGGGATCACAGGCCGGATCCCGAAGGGCACGCGGCTGCCGGTGTCGAACAACCGGACCAAGGCAAGCAAGGCACTGGCGCGCCTGCACGCCCGTATCGCGCGGGTGCGCCACGATTTCCTCCACAAGCTCACCTCCCGTCTCTGCCGCGAAAACCAAGCGGTCGTGATCGAGGACCTGAACGTGAAGGGCATGCTGGCCAACGCGCGCCTGTCACGCGCGATCGCCGACGTCGGTTTCTACGAAATCCGGCGCCAGCTGCAGTACAAGGCGCTGCGCTACGGCACGGAGCTGGTGCTGGCGGACCGCTGGTACCCGTCGAGCAAGCTGTGCTCCAGGTGTGGCACGAAGAACGGCGGTCTCGCCCTCGGCCAGCGCAGCTGGACCTGCAGCGGGTGCGGCGCCGACCACGACCGCGACGTGAACGCCGCGATCAATCTGCAACGGCTCGCCACCGGCGCCCTCGCGGCGGCAAGGGCGCTACCCGTGGCGAGCCAGGCGGTAACGCCCGGCACTGCCGCCGGCTTGCTGCCGGCGGGAGGCGGGAAAGTCACGCCTGTCAGGTACGAGCTCGGTCAGCAGGACGGCTCGGGGCAGGAAGAGAACGGTGAACACTTTCGTCCACGTTTTCGATAGCAGCCGCTTGTTATCGTCGCAAAACTGTTTATGCGTAGCTGCGCAGGCGCAGCGAAAAGTCCTGCAGCGACTTGATGCCCGAGGCTTCGGCGCGTGCGCACCAGTCCTGCAGCTGCTGCAGCAGCTGGTCGCGGGTTGCATGCGAACGCTCCCAGATCGCGCCCAGTTCCACGCGCATCTGGTGCATAGTTTCCAGCGCCTTGCTGTGCTGGAACAGCTCGACCAGTTGCTGCTTCTGCGACGACTCCAGCTTGGCCGGTTCACGCTGCATCAGCTTGCGCGAGCTCTTCAGGAAGCGCGCTTCCAGCTCGGCCTTGTGCTTCAGGTGCTCGAATTCCTCATGGAAAGCATGGCGCACCGACTTGGCATACTTGGCCATCACGTCGTAGCGGTTGGCGATCACCGACTGCAGGGTGTCGAGGTCGGCCACCATCTTGTCCTTGGCGAACTTCGGTGCCGGCGCGACCTTTTTCACCTTGGCCAGGCGCAGGGTTTCCAGGATGCGGATGTAGCCCCAGCCCAGGTCGAACTCGTACCACTTGCTCGACAGCTTGGCCGAGGTGGCGAAGGTGTGGTGGTTGTTGTGCAGTTCCTCGCCGCCGATCAGGATGCCCAGCGGGAAGATGTTGGTGGCCGCATCGCTGCAGTCGTAGTTGCGGTAGCCCCAGTAGTGGCCGATGCCGTTGATGATGCCGGCGGCGGTGATCGGGATCCACATCATCTGGACCGCCCACACCGACATACCGACGATGCCGAACAGCGCGACGTCGATCAGGAGCATCAGCACCACGCCCATGGCGCTGTGCTTCGTGTACAGGTTACGCTCGATCCAGTCGTCCGGCGTACCGTGGCCGTACTTCTCCATCGTTTCCTTGACCTTGCTCTCGGCGCGGTACAGCTCGGCACCTTCGAACAGCACCTTGCGGATGCCGCGGGTCTGCGGGCTGTGCGGATCCTCTTCGGTATCGCACTTGGCGTGGTGCTTGCGGTGGATCGACGCCCATTCCTTGGTCACCTGGCCGGTGGTCAGCCACAGCCAGAAGCGGAAGAAATGGCTCGGGATGGCATGCAGGTCCAGGGCGCGGTGCGCCTGGTGACGGTGCAGGTAGATCGTGACAGCAGCAATCGTGATGTGCGTCAGTACGAGCGTGGCGAAGAAAACCTGCCAGCCGGTGAAGTCCAGCAGGCCGGTGGACAGGAACTGCAGCACGGCATGCGCAGTCTCGCTACTAAAGAAATTCATTCAGTCTCCATTGGGTGTTGCGTCAACGCACTGTTCATTCACATCGTCACGCAAGCCAGTATTTTACGCGGTTCTAGTGTCACACGGCACTCCAAGATGCCCGAATTCATGTAGGAATCAAGCTTGATTGGACGTGCGTGCCACAACCGATGTTATATGGGCATCAAGGAGGCGCGTATCCATGGACGGATGACCAAGTTTGATTTCGCCCGCATGGACAAGTGCATAAATCTTCTTGTTCACCTCGGAGATCGGCCCGCCCTGCCCGTTTTCCGGGTCGCCCAGCCAGAAACCGACTTCGAGCTCGTAACCATCTTGCGTGAAAGCATTCAGCAGCACGTTCGGCGCCGGTTCTTCCAGCACCCGCGGCACGCCGCGCGGCAGGGCTTCCAGCAGCGGCATCACCACGCTCAGGTCGCTGTCGTAGGACACGGTCAGCTTGGTGACGGCGCGCACGTTGCGGTTGGTCGAGGACTGGTTCAGCACCACGCCCGTGATCAGCATCTCGTTCGGCAACAGGGTCTGGGTACCGTCGGCACCGCGCAGCACCGTGTAGCGCGTATTGATGCGCGCCACCTTGCCGGAATATTTATCGAGCGTGATCGGATCGCCGATGGTCAGGCTGCGTTCCAGCAGGATGATGAAGCCGGACACGTAATTGCTCGCGATACGCTGCATGCCGAGACCGAGGCCGACGCCCAGGGCGCCGCCGAATACCGACAGCACGGTCAGGTCGAGGCCCGCCTGCCTCAGGCTGAACAGCACGGCGACGAGGATCAGTACTGCCCGGCTCATGCGCGCCAGCACCACCCGGCTCGAGGTGTGCATGCGCTCGACCTTCATCAGGCGCTCTTCCAGTGCGGCGCCCGCCCACAGCGCCAGCATCATCAGCACCACGATCGACACGATGCCTTCGACCAGTTCGGCCAGCGAGGTCCCGTCTTTGCCGATTGGCAGTTTAGTGTTATCGAAGAAGCGGATGACGTCCGGCAGCGCACCGACGATATGCAGGGCGACGACCAGCCACACGCCCAGCGCGAAGATCTTCTCGAAGGTCTGCAGCGCTTCGCCCAGTTGGCCGTGACGCCCGAATATCCGCCGCAACAGATAGAAGAAGGTGCGGATGACTGCGAACGAAGAGGACAGCGGCACCGCGATATCGAGCAGGTGCACGCTCTGGTAGTTCGCCATGACGGCGCGCGTGACCACCAGCAGGCCGAGGATCAGCAGCGGCGGCAGCACGCGGCTGAAGCTGGCCATGCCCAGGCCGATCAGGCCGCGGTGCTGGTCCTGGTGGCTCGCCAGCCAGGACCGGTGCATCAGCCGCGCCAGGCCCCAGCCGACCGTCACGCACAGGACAATGGCAAGTGCCTGCCACAGGATGGCAGGCTTGTGGATGTCGCCGAGCAGGTCGGCCAGCAGTTGCTGGAGCGGCATGTTCCGGCGTTAAGCTTCTTCTTCGCCGGCCTCGTCCGCGGCTTTCTCCGCCTCGGCCGCCTTGGCTTTCGCCTTGCGCTGGAGCACGGCAGCGAAGAAGCCGTCGGTCTGGTGCTTGTGCGGCAGCATCTTGAGGTACTGGTCCATCTCGAGCGGAATCTTCTGCTCGGCCAGCACGTCCTTCATCGGCACCAGTTCGAAGTCCGGGTGGGTCGACAGGAATTGTTCGACGATCACGTCGTTCTCTTCGTTCAGCAGGCTGCAGGTGGCGTACACCAGGCGGCCGCCGTTCTTGACCAGGCGCGCCGCGCCGTCCAGGATCGCCGTCTGTTTTTCCTGCATCTCGGCCACGGCTTCCGGCTTCTGGCGCCACTTGACGTCCGGGTTGCGGCGCAGGGTGCCAAGGCCGCTGCACGGCGCATCGACCAGCACGCGGTCGATCTTGCCGGCCAGGCGCTTGATCTTGGCGTCGCGCTCGTGCGCGATCAGCACCGGATGCACGTTCGACAGGCCGCTGCGCGCCATGCGCGGTTTCAGCTTGGCCAGACGTTTTTCGGAAACATCGAAGGCGTACAGGCGGCCGGTATTGCGCATGGTCGCGCCCAGCGCCAGGGTCTTGCCGCCGGCGCCGGCGCAGAAGTCCACCACCATCTCGCCGCGGCGCGCGCCCACGATTTGCGCCAGCACCTGGCTGCCCTCGTCCTGGACTTCGATCGCGCCTTCCTTGAACAGCGGCAGGTTTTGCAGCGCAGGCTTTTTGAACACACGCAGGCCGAGCGGCGCGTAACGCATCGGCTCGGCCGCGATTGGCGCCTTGGCCAGTTCGGCCATCACGTCGTCGCGGTTGGCCTTGATGGAATTCACGCGCAGGTCGAGCGGCGCCGGGGTATTCAGCACCGCGGCCAGCTCGAGCGCTTCGGTTTCGCCGAACTGCGCCACGAATTTGTCGTACAGCCAGGTCGGCAGGTTGGCCTGCATCTGCGGCGGCAGCAGCTTGCGGTCGACTTCCTTGATGCGGGTAAGAAACTGCGTTTCGTCCTCGCTCAGGCCGCCGAGGGCGTCGATGCCGACGGTTTCGGACAGGCCCAGCAGGGCCAGCTTGCGCATCGAGGGCATGTTGCCGGCGCCGGCGAAATCGGTGAAGAAGGATTTGTTGCGCAGGACTGCGTACACCGCTTCCGCGATGACGCCGCGCTCGCGGCCGCCGAAGCGTGGATGGTCCTTGAAGTAGCGCGATAGCGTGACGTCGGCCGGCGATGTAAAGCGCAGTACCTCGCGCAATACCTCTTCCGTATTGCCGAGGATTGCTGGTGGCAATCTCATTGTGTTCCTTTGTTTAGATGCTTGTGGTTTCGGCGGGCGCTTCGTTAATGCGCACATCGCCGTTTTCAATACTGAGCCTGTCTTCGACGAACAGGCGCACCGCATACGGGTAGAGCTTGTGTTCCTCGACGAGCACGCGGGCGGACAGCGTGTCCTCGGTGTCATCCGGCAGCACGGGCACGCGCGCCTGCGCCACGACCGGGCCGTGATCGAGCTCGGCCGTTACGAAATGGACGGTCGCGCCATGTTCCTTCTCGCCGGCGTCAATGGCCTGCTGGTGCGTGCCCAGGCCCGGGAACAGCGGCAGCAGCGAAGGATGAATGTTCAGCATACGGCCGGCGTAGTGCTCGACGAAAGGCGCAGTGAGGATGCGCATGAAGCCGGCGAGCACGACGAGGTCGGGGGCGAAGCGGTCGATCGTTTCCTGCAGCGCCGCGTCGAACTCGGCGCGGCTTGCGTATTCCTTGTTGGCGACGACTGCGGTCGGGATGCCGCGGGCGGCGGCGAATTCCAGGCCCTTCGCTTCCGGTTTGTTGCTGATGACTGCCGCGATTCTGGCCGGCCAGCCTTCGGTTTCAAGGGCGCGCACAAGCGCTTCCATGTTGCTGCCACGGCCGGAAATGAGGATCACGATATTTTTCATACCCCGCATTGTACCGTATCGCCGGCGGGCAACCGCGGCGGGCGGGGGTAGGCTGGCCGTTCGAGGCTGTCTTAGGCCGGAATCGCGAACGAGTAAAATACGCGGAACGGGACCTTCTTCTCGGCCCAGAATTCCGCCGCGTCGCGGAACACGTCGAGCAGGTTCTCGCGTGCTTCCTTGTCGAATTTTTGCGCGCTTGGCAATTGTTCCAGCACGACGAGGAAGCCCGGCTGCGGACCGGCCTCGGCGACGGTCTCGGTGAGGCATTTGCGCAGCGCGTCGAAATTCTTGCTGCAGGGCTTGGGGAAATAAAAATTTTCGCCGATGCGGGCGCACACCTGCTGCTTGGTCAAGGTATTGGCACAATGTGCATACAAGAAGTGCTGACCAAGGCGCGCAGCCTCCTGCTGCAGCTCGACGACGCGAAAAGCGCGGATCGACTGCACAAGATTAGGCGGCACTCTCATCAACAAACTCATTTTTTCCTCATTTGACCAGGTCGGTATGATGTGGCACTTCTATTGTCGTTTCCTCGCGCCAATAAGACCTTGCTGTGTAAGGGTAACGTTTTGTGGTATTGGAAGCAACCCAAATGTGATTACAGGAATTGCGTTTGTAAAAAATGGTAGGACGACATCTGTATAAATAAGGCCATCGACAAGGTACCTGCCATTCTGGCGCTGGGAGAAAGATGGTTGCGCTGCTGTTACATTTTGTTGCCACGCAGATTCGTTGAGTCCGCCGGGATCGGATTACCATAGGAGGCATCAAAGTCCGGTCGGTTCCCTTCCCCCACCAGACTCGTCGATGTCTCCACTACGAGGTAGAACATGAACTTTCAAGCCAAACTGATCATCGCCGCCATGGGCCTTGCCGCACTGCCGCTGGCCCAGGCCCAGGATTTCGAAGACTTCGGCCGCGTGGTGCGCGTCCAGCCCCGCGTGGAGCAGATCCGCATGCCGCGCCAGGAATGCCGCACCGAGTACGTGCAGGTGCCGGTCGAGCAGCAGCGTGGCGTCGGCGGCGGGATCGTCGGCGGCCTCGTCGGCGGCCTGCTCGGCAACCAGGTCGGCAGCGGTAGCGGCCGGGTCGCTGCGACTGCGGCCGGCGCCATCGCCGGCGCCATGGTCGGCGACCGCGCGGAGAACAACAACCGCCCGCAAGGCGGCGTGCAGGAACAGGCCGTGCGCCAGTGCCGTACCGTCGACGCCTACGAGTCGCGCACCGCCGGCTACGATGTCACCTACGAGTTCCGCGGCCAGACCTACACCACGCTGATGAACCGCGATCCGGGCAACCGCGTGCGCCTGCGCGTGTCGGTGCAGCCGATCGATTATTAATACCCGCGCCGGCGCCAATCCGGCGCCACGGGTTCCCGCGCTTGCGCTGCGGGAACCCCTCCCCCGATAATAGGGCGATTCAACCAGGTTGCCCTATGCTCATCAAACGTAAATCCATCGAACAGGCCGAATCCTCGCGCCGTCCCACGCGCAAGCCGAAGTTCGCCCCCGTCACCTTGTCCGAACAGGACGGCGTCCGCTACCTCCACTTCGGTACCGAATGGGTGCAGGGAGCGATGCGCATCCGCAAGCCGGACTGGCCGGAACTGGAATACGCGCAGCAGATGATGGCCTGGATGCTGTTCATCGAATCACCGCGCGTCATCGTGCAGCTCGGCCTTGGCGCTGCCACCCTCACCAAGTTCTGCTACCGCAAGTTCCCGGAGGCGCGCGTCACCGCGGTCGAGCTCAATGCCGCGGTGATCGGCATCTGCGCCTCGATGTTCAAGCTGCCGCCCAAGGACGAGCGCCTGCAGGTGCTGGAAATGGATGCGATGGATTTCGTCCACGATCCCGACAATCACGGCGCGATCGACGTGCTGCAATGCGACCTGTATGACGCCACCGCGCGCGGGCCGGTGCTCGATACGCCGGAGTTCTACCAGGCCTGCAACGATTGCCTGTCCGAAGGCGGCGTCATGACGGTCAACCTGTTCGGCGACCACCCAAGCTACGCCAAGAACCTGAAGGCGATGAAATTCGCCTTCGAGCACGTAATCTGCCTGCCGGAAGTCCACGAAGGCAATGTGGTGGCGCTATGCTTCAAGAACCGCCCGCAACTCGACAAGGAAGCGCTTACGGCGCGCGCGGCGCAGATCGTGGCCAGTACCAAGCTGCCGGCGAAGACCTGGATCAAGGGTATTTTCGCCGCTGACTGAAGCAAACCCTCGGGAGCCGAACGTGAACACGAGTGCCATCCAGAATGCTGCCACATCGACTTCCAAGGCGCCGCGCCTGCGCGCGCTCGACCTGCAGTCGATTTTCTCGTGGCTGCTGGCGGACGGCATCGTCACCAAGGAACACGTCAAGGCGCAATTCGCCCATGCACAGGGCATCTTCAAGAATGCGGCCGGATCGATGCATCCGCTCACCGCAGTGGCCCAGTGCAAACTGGTCTCGGCCCAGCCGCCGCACCGGCTGCTGACGCTCGACGCGCTGACCGAATGGTGCGCGAGCAAGGTCGGCCTGCCCTTCATCCGCATCGATCCGCTGAAGATCGATTTCACCAAGGTGGCCGACATGATGTCGGCCAGCTATGCGGCGCGCTTCAATATCCTGCCGGTGGAAATGACCGGCTCCACGCTGGTGGTCGCGACGGCCGATCCGGCCAATGTCGAATGGGAAGCCGAGATCGCCAAGGTCTCGCGCCGCAAGATCGAACTGGTGCTGGCCAATCCGCTCGACATCGCGCAGTACATCTCGCAGTTTTTCAGCCTGGCCAAGACGATCCGCGATGCCAACCGCAGCACCGGGCAAGACCTGGCGATGCGCAACAACTTCGAGCAACTGGTCGAATTGGGCAAATCGAACAAGCAGTTCGATGCGAATGACCAGCACATCGTCAACATCGTCGACTGGCTGTGGAGTTATGCCTTTGAACAGCGCGCGTCGGATATCCACCTGGAGCCGAAACGCGAGTTCGCGGTGATCCGCTTCCGCATCGATGGCGTGCTGCACCAGGTCTACCAGGTGCCGGCCGTGGTGATGATCGCCATGACGGCCCGCATCAAGCTGCTCGGACGGATGGACGTGATCGAAAAGCGGCGGCCGCAAGATGGGCGGATCAAGACGCGTACCGCCGGCGGTCAGGAAGTCGAGTTGCGTTTGTCGACGCTGCCGACGGCCTTTGGCGAAAAGCTCGTCATGCGGATTTTCGATCCGGAGGTGGTCGTCAAGACGCTGCCGGAATTGGGCTTTCCGCCGGATGACGCGGCGCGCTGGGATGCGCTGACCAATCGGCCGCATGGAATTATCCTCGTTACCGGGCCGACTGGGTCGGGCAAGACGACGACTTTGTATACGACCCTGAAAGCGCTCGCGACCAGCGAAGTCAATGTGTGCACGGTCGAGGATCCGATCGAAATGGTCGAGGCCTCGTTCAACCAGATGCAGGTGCAGCCGGGGATCGACCTGTCGTTTGCGGATGGCGTGCGCGCGCTGATGCGCCAGGATCCGGACATCATCATGGTGGGCGAGATTCGCGATCTGCAGACGGCCGAGATGGCGATCCAGGCGGCCTTGACGGGGCACCTGGTGTTTTCGACGCTGCATACGAATGATGCACCCGCTGCGGTGGTGCGCTTGCTGGAGCTGGGGGTGCCCGATTATCTGCTCGAGGCGACGCTGATCGGGGTGATGGCGCAGCGGCTGGTACGCACGCTCTGCCCGGACTGCAAGGCGCCTGGGGGTGAACTGAGCGATGAAGTGTGGCAGGGCATTGGGGGAGCTTGGAATATCCCGAAGCCGGCTAGCGTGTACCGTCCGATTGGATGTCCGGAGTGCCGGCAGACTGGTTACCGTGGGCGCACCGGCATCTACGAGCTGCTGACAGTGAGTGAAGGATTCGCGCATGTCATCCGGGAATCCGGCGACATCCAGAAGCTGCGGCAGCAGAGCGTGGCTGATGGGATGAAGCCGCTGCGGATTGCGGGGGCGATGAAGGTGGTCGAAGGCGTGACTACGGTTGATGAGGTGTTGAAGGTGACTGCGGCGCTGGGTTGATGCTGGGTTGTGCAAAGGCACTAGCGCAAACCGGAACGTCCGGCTATAATGCTGCCTCTTTCGGGTCGTTAGCTCAGCTGGTAGAGCAGCGGACTTTTAATCCGTTGGTCGCAGGTTCGAATCCCGCACGGCCTACCACGAATTTAGCAGCAAACAATGAAGGCGTTACGAGTGATCGTGACGCCTTTTTTTTGTATCTGTGGCAGTCCTCTCTTCTACCTACTGTGCCGTACTTGTGACGCGCAGTAGCCCGTTTACTACCGCCGCGTGACGCGCCATGTGCGCCGGCGCCAGGTGCGCTTACCGCCGCACCATCGCGGCAGATTTCCAGCCGCCCATCTCCTGCAGGTCGTACAACGGCGTGCCGTTCTGGATCAGCCAGCTGGCCCAGGTGTGCCGCAGGTCGTGCCAGCGAAAATCCTTGATGCTGGCTCGCTTCAACGCATTGCGCCAGGCCTTTGTGTTCACGTACCTGATCGGGTTGCCCTTGTACGTGAAGACGCGCTCCGAGTGCTTGCCACGCTGGCCTTCCAGTACTTCCACCGCCAGGTCACACAGCGAAACGTGGATGTCCTCACCGCCCTTTGCCTCATCGGCTGCAAATCCAGGCTGTACGTCGCTCAAAGTCAACCTGCGACCATCGCAGACGTACCACATTACTCTGTCTTAGCCCGGTTACCAGCGCGAATAGTGCAATGTTCCGCTGGTGCTCAGGTAACGCTGCCAACAACCCTTTGGCCTGCTTGGGCGTGATCCACCGGACGCGGCGCTTCGGCTCCGGGTACATCTTCACTTTCGGAACCCGGTCGGTCCAGTCCCATTCGAGGCAAGCCTTACGCAAGATTGCATGAACTGTAAGCGTCTTCCCAGCACCGTCTTGAGCGCTGCAAGCAAAGACGAGATGATGCTTGCCACACCGCTGGGAAGCGGAGTTCAGCCGGCCAGGTTGGCGGCACAGTTCCAGGGCAGGAAGTCGTCGACCTGATTCACAGGATGATCGGCGATATGCGTTAGCACATGGCGCAACCAGGCTTCGGGGTCGATCCCGTTCAGCCTGGCCGTTCCAATCAGCCCATACATGGCAGCGGCGCGTTCGCCGCCGCTGTCGGCGCCGGCAAACAGGAAGTTGCGCCGGCCCAGCGCAATACCGCGCAGCGCCGGTAATCCCCCCATTTTTTAGAGCACGCTAAAAGTAGAGGTTAAGCGGCCAGTGCTAATTTCTGTTTTGGCGTGATACCGCCGAGTGCCATGTTGGGCCGGTCGTGATTGTAGGTCCACAACCAGTTGGTGGCAAATTCCTGGATTTCGTCGAGCGTCTCGAACAGGTGGTGGGCAAGCCAATCGTAGCGAACTGTCCTGTTGTAGCGCTCCACATAGGCGTTTTGTTGTGGCTGCCCAGGCTGGATGAAGTCGATACGGATGCCGCGTTTTGCTGCCCATGCCAAGGTCACTGCGCTGATGTATTCAGGACCGTTGTCGCATCGGATGGCTGCGGGCTTGCCGCGCCATTCGATGATCCGGTCGAGCGAGCGGATCACGCGCTCTGAAGGCAACGAGAAGTCGAGCTCAATCCCCAAGCCTTCGCGGTTGAAGTCGTCGATCACATTGAACAGACGGATGCTGCGACCGTCGGCAAGCTGGTCGTGCATGAAGTCCATCGACCAGCTCTGGTTGATCGCGGT
>NZ_JCASIE010000038.1:0-13124 GCF_059685865.1 Telluria sp. ZB4P36 | reverse complement strand
CTGGAAGGCGTCAACAATCGCATCAAGGTCATCAAGCGCATGGCCTACGGATTTCAAGACGCATCCTACTTCTTCCTGAAAATCAAGGATGCGTTCCCCGGGAAAGTGCGATGAACCCTTTTTTTCGCCGAGCGGCTTTTCCATGTTCGACTGGCCCGAGGCCAGCCAGACTTCGCCGACCAGCACATCGTTCACCACGATCCGATTGCCTTCGCCGCTGACCACCAGCAGGCCCGGCGCATGAGGGGCCCTGGCCAGGTCGAGCTCGACGCGCCAGCGGCCATCCGGCCCGGCCTGCATGCTGCGCGCCTGGTTCCCGAAGCGCACCGATACCCCTTCGCCCGGCGCCGCCCAGCCCCAGACCGGCACCCTGGCGGCACGCTGCAGCACCATGTGGTCGGACAGGATGGCAGGCAGCCTGACCTCGGCGCCTGCGGGGAGCGCAATGAAGGCCAGCGCGATCGGGCCGGCTGCTCGGCGGCCGGTGGCAAGGCGGCTCATGAGGGATACTTGGGGCCGGCCGTCACGAAGGCGCCACCCTGGAGGAAGGTCGTGAGGTCGTCCGCCGGCGGGTAAGCGAATTCTTGCGGCAGATTGCCGAGGAACTGGGCCGAGCTGTCCTTGGCCTCGAAGGCCAGGTGGCGCGAGTGGCGGTCGTCCCACCAGCGGCCAGGATTGCTTGAGACGCCGAAGGTGATGGTGTGGCCGACGCGCGGAGTCAGCAGCGAACGGCGCAGCAGTTCGACCATGTCGTCCAGGCTGAACCAGGTCACCATCTGGCGGTGGGTGGCCGGCTCGGGGAAGCAGAAGCCGATGCGCAGGCACACGGTCTCGATGCCGAAACGGTCCCAGTAGTAGCGCGACAGGTTCTCGCCCCATACCTTGGACAGGCCGTAGTAGCCGTCGGCGCGGGTCGGCATGGCGGCGTCGACGCGCTCGCTGGTCTGGTACATGCCCATGGTGTGGTTGCTGCTGGCGAAGACCACGCGCCGGATGCCCAGCTTGTGCACGGCCTCGTACAGGTTGACCATGCCGAGGATGTTGGCCTGCATGATAGGTGCGAATTCGACTTCGGTGGACACGCCGCCGAAGTGCAGGATCGCGTCCACCCCTTCGCACATGCGCATCACCTGCTCGCGGTCGGCCAGGTCGCATTCCACGATTTCCTCGCCGGCACCGGCCGGCCCGAGGTTTGCCACACCCGCGGCGATGTCGGCCAGGCGGACGATGTCGGCGAATTCGTGCAGGCGTTCGCGCAGGCGGCGGCCCAGGTTGCCACCGGCGCCGGTGAAGAGGATGCGTTTGAATGGTTTGGTCATGGTGTTGTCGGACGGGTTGGAACGTGGAGCGCCATTACCGGCTGATTCGGGGCGGGTGTCAATGACGGGGCCCTGAACGCTCACGATCTTGAGTAATTATCGGAAAGACGAGCAGCGGGACGCTGATCTACTAATATATTAGCGCAAATTCCAACAATGGAGACCCCATGATGTTCCGTCCCACCCCGTTCACCCTCTCCGCATTCGGCCTCGCCGCGCTGCTGGCAAGCGCTCCGGCCCTGGCCGAGCGCGCCCGGTACGACTTCAATCCCGGCTGGAAGCTGCTGGTCGGCGATCCTGCGGGGGCCGCCCAGCCCGGATTCGACGACGCCGGCTGGAAGCAGGTCGCGCTGCCGCGCGCCTGGAACGAGGACGACGCGTTTGCCAAGGACATCGTCGACCATACGCTAGGGGTGGCCTGGTACCGGAAACGCTTCACGCTCAAGGACCTGAAGCCGGGCCAGAAGGTCTTCCTCG
This sequence comes from Telluria sp. ZB4P36, assembly GCF_059685865.1. Taxonomy (NCBI): domain Bacteria; kingdom Pseudomonadati; phylum Pseudomonadota; class Betaproteobacteria; order Burkholderiales; family Oxalobacteraceae; genus Telluria; species Telluria sp. ZB4P36. Next base: position 11,328 of record NZ_JCASIE010000038.1, on the reverse strand, counting down.
AGTTCGAAGGCGCGCGCCAGGCCGCCGAGGTGTTCGTCAACGGCCGCCGCATCGGCCTGCACGAGAACGGCGTGACGGCCTTCGGCTTCGAGATCGGCGCGGCACTGGTGAAGGGTGAGAACGTCGTGGCGGTGCGCACCGATAACCGCTGGGACTATAAGGAGCAGGCCAGCGGCCAGCGCTACCAGTGGGCCGACCGCAACTTCAACGCCAACTACGGCGGCCTGCCGAAGAACGTGCGCCTGCACGTGACCGAAGCGCTGTACCAGACCCTGCCGCTGTACTCGAACCTGGGCACGCAAGGGGTCTACGTCTACGCGCAGGACTTCGACATCGCCGGCCGCACGGCGACCATCGTGGCCGAATCGGAAGTGCGCAACGAATCGAAGCAGCCGCGCCGCTTCACTTACGAGGTCGAAGTACGCGACAAGGACGGCAAGCCAGTGGCGCGCTTCGCCGCGCCCGCCCAGACCCTGGCCCCCGGCGCCACCAGCGTGGCCAAGGCCAGTGCAAAAGTAAAGGGCCTGCACTTCTGGAGCTGGGGTTATGGCTACCTGTACGAGGTGGTCACCACCCTCAAGGTCGACGGCAAGCCGCTCGACCGCGTCAGCACCCGCACGGGCTTCCGCAAGACGGAATTCGGCAACGGCGTGGTCAAGCTGAACGACCGCGTGCTGCAGATGAAGGGCTATGCCCAGCGCACCTCGAACGAATGGCCGGCGATCGGCCTGTCGGTCCCGAGCTGGCTGAGCGACTACAGCAACGGCCTGGCGCTCGAGAGCAACGCCAACCTGATCCGCTGGATGCATACCGCGCCCTGGAAGCAGGACGTCGAGTCGCTCGACCGCATCGGCCTGATGCAGGCCATGCCGGCCGGCGACTCCGAGAAGGACGTCGACGGCCGCCGCTGGGGCCAGCGCATGGAAGCCATGCGCGACGCGATCGTCTACTTCCGCAACCACCCGAGCATCCTGTTCTACGAAGCCGGGAACAAGGGCGTCAGTGCCGAGCACATGGCGGAGGTGAAGGCGCTGCGCGACCGCTACGACCCGCATGGCGGCCGCGCCGCCGGCAGCCGCGAGATGCTGAGCACTGCGCTGCAGCAGGTGTCCGAGTACGGCGGCGAAATGTTGTACATCAATAAGAGCGCGCGCATGCCGGTGTGGGCGATGGAGTACGCCCGCGACGAGGGGGCGCGCAAGTTCTGGGACGAACTCAGTCCGCCTTTCCACAAGAACGGCGACGGTCCGCCGCACAAGGACCAGCCGGCGCCGGCCTACAACCACAACCAGGACAGCTTTGCGATCGAGACCGTGCGCCGCTGGTACGACTACTGGCGCGAGCGCCCGGGCACCGGCACCCGTGTCTCGAGCGGCGGCGTCAACATCATTTTCTCGGACAGTAATACCCACCACCGCGGCGCCGAGAACTACCGGCGCAGCGGCGAAGTCGACGCCATGCGCATCCCGAAGGACGGCTTCTACGCGCACCAGGTGATGTGGGACGGCTGGGTCGACGTCGAGCGTCCGCGCGCCCACATCGTCGGTCACTGGAACCATGCGCCCGGTACGGTCAAGCCGGTGCACGTGATCTCGAGCGCCGAGACGGTCAGGCTGACCATCAACGGCAAGGAGGTCGGCAGCGCACGCCAGAGCGAGCGCTTCCTGTTCACCTTCGACAAGGTGGCCTGGGAAGAGGGCGAACTCAAGGCGGTCGGCTATGACGCCAAGGGCAGGAAGGTGTGCGAGACGCGCCTGGTCACGGCCGGCAAGCCGGTGGCGCTGCGCCTCAGCCGCATCGCGTCGCCGCATGGCCTGCGCGCCGACGGCGCCGACCTGGCGCTGCTGCAGGTCGAGGCGGTCGATGCCCAGGGCCGGCGCAATCCGGTGGCGCTGGACACCGTGCACTTCGCGCTGGATGGTCCGGCCGAGTGGCGCGGCGGCATCGCACAAGGGCCGAACAACCATATCCTGGCGCGCTCGCTGCCGGTGGAGGGCGGCGTCAACCGCGTGTTCGTGCGCAGCACCACGCAGCCGGGCAGGATCGTGCTGCGCGCTCGCGCCGACGGCCTGGCGCCGGCGGAGATCAGCTTCGCCTCCACTGCGGTCAAGGTCGCTGGCGGACTCGCCGCGCTGCCGGCGCCGCCGCCGCTGCGCCTGGACCGCGGCGCGACCCCGGCCACGCCCTCGTTCGCGGTCTCGCGCATCGCGGTGCCGGTCGTGTCCGCCGCGGCGGCCAGCAACGGAGAACAGGCTTCGCACTCCTTCGACGACGACGAGACCACCAGCTGGACCAGCAAGGCCGGCGAAGCCGCTGAGATCACCTACCAGCTGGCGCGTCCGGCGCTGCTGCGCGAAGTGACGCTCAAGCTGGCCGGCTGGCGCGAACGCAGCTATCCGCTGCGTGTCCATGTCGATGGCGTGGAGGTGTGGCGCGGCGTGACGCCGAAGAGCCTGGGCTACGTGACGCTGCCGCTCAAGCCACAGCGCGGCAGCCAGGTGCGCATCGCCCTCGATGGCGACGCCACTGACAGCGGCGCGATCCAGCTGCTTGAGGTCGCAAACCAGGCCAATACCGACACCGGCGCCCAGCGCGTCCCGCGTTCCGCACTCGCGATCGTCGAAGCGGAATTCTACGAGCATCCCTGAATCGCGCAGAAGGGACCGATAAGCAATCTTGCCGCTGCGATGTCACAAACGGCATCGGTCGCCTTCTCCCCCACGGCAGCGTCACGCCGGCAACTGTGGCGGTTTCGCACGCAACCGCTCAAGCCCATGAGTGTTTGCCGCTAATACATCAATCCTTATTGTTGTATTGATTTCGTTCAATAACAATCGCTTTCGTTACTCGTTTCCGGGCAGCAGGTTTCACCCCGAAACGCATATAAGACAGACAACATGGAGGAGAGATGGCACCGTATTCCAAGCATGGTTTCCCAGTAAACCGCACCAGCCAGGCCGTGGCCATGGCACTGGCTTCGCTGGTCGCAGGCGGCGCGTACGCGCAGCAGGCCGCATCATCCCAAGCCGATTCCCAGGCATCGTCAACCTCGTCCACGGCCGCTGCGCCGGCAGGCGCCGTCGAGACGGTGCTGGTGGTCGGCTCGCGCGAATCGCAGCGCAGCGCCATCGCACGCAAGAAGAATGCCGCCACCGCGCAGGATTCGATCATCGCCGAAGACGTCGGCGCTTTCCCCGACCGTAACGTCGCCGACGCGATTTCCCGTATCGCCGGCGTGGCCGTCGACCGCGGCGAATTCGGCGAGGGCATCAGCGTGTCGATCCGCGGCAATGGTCCGGAGCTGACCCGCGTGGAACTGGACGGCATGGGCGTGCAGCAGGCCGGCGGCGCCGACATGTTGGGCGGCATCACCGCCGGCGCCGATACCTCGGGCGGGCGTTCGGTCGAGATGCGCCAGCTGTCCTCGGACCTGATCAAGAGCGTGGACGTGGTCAAAGGCTCGACCGCCGACATGACCGAAGGCTCGCTCGGCGGCGGCGTGCGCATCCAGACCCGCAACGGCCTGGACTTCAAGAAGGATTACCTGTCCTTCCGCGTGGCCGGCCAGCAGAATTCGCTCAACAAGAAGAAAAACCCGAACCTGAACCTCATCGGCGTCAAGAAGTTCATGAACGATCGGCTGGGCGTGCTGGTCAACCTCTCGAAGAGCAAGGTCAACCAGGAAGCCCACTCGATCAACCAGGGCGGCACCAACGGCCAGGTCGGCAAGGTCCGCCTGATGGACTTCGACAATTCGCCCGAGAAGACGGTCGCGCTGCGTCCCGATACCCTGAACCTGAACGACGCGGCCTCGACCACCCCGTTCTACACTTCGCCGTACAGCAACGCAGCGATGGGCAGCTGGGTCAGCATGACGCCGAAGGACGTGCTGGAAGGCTCGGCTGCGGCCAAGACCAAGGCCGAGTGCTACCAGAAATTCCCGCTGCTGCCGGCCAGCGTGGCCAACCAGATCGCCACCGCCAACAACGGCCGCACCAACGCCCAGAACATCACCCAGCTGGCGCTGCTGAGCTGCCTCGGCCAGTGGAACGACTGGACCCCGAGCAATACCCGCTACTTCGTCAACCGCTGGAACGACGAGCGCACCAGCGGCGACATCCGCCTCGACTTCAAGGTCAGCGACGCGCTGAGCGTCTATGCCAAGCATAGCCGCAGCAAGGGCGACGTCATCTCCTACAGCACCAACCTCGGCTTTGGCGGCGTGGCCGTCAATCCCGCGGGCAACGTGCGCGGCCCGAACGGCTTCAGCGGCCCAGCCTCCAGCGACACCATCTCGGCCACCCAGCTGGCCAACGGCGCCTGGGGCACGCGTGTCCTGAACCCGGCGTCCGGCTACTACGCGTATCCGAACGAACTGAGCTTCCGCAGCACCGGCGCCGTGAACGGCGCCGTCTCGAACGTCAACCCGGCCTCGGTCGTCGTCGACAGCAAGCACCACCTCACCGGTTTCCAGATCTCGGACGGCGTCTACGGCGTCGACAACACCACGATCACGACCGGGACCAAGTCCAGCTACACCCAGGCCGGCGGCATCTTCAAGAAGGGCATCGTGCGGGCCGAGTTCCTGGTCGGCGATTCCAAGTCGGAGTTCTACCGCTACGAGAAGCGCATGGGCCAGAGCGCCTACCTCGGCACCACCACCGCCACCGTGCTGCCGAACGGCATCTGGAATTATGCGGCGAACGGTTCGGTGGACCTGAACAACCCGAACAACTGGCTGACCCTCGGCACGCAGGCCCCGGTCACCGCGTCCACTCCGACCTTCAGCTCCCCGGGCAGTGCCGCCTATACGTCGGCCCAGCTGCCGCGCGTGAACGGCGCCACCACCCTGTCGTTCCAGAATCCGCGCATCAACGAGTCCTACGAGAAGACGGCCAAGCTGGACGTGGACGTCGCCACCGACGAGTACATTCCCTTCGTCCCGTCGATCAAGGTCGGCTACAACCGCCGCAAGAGCGGCTACGACGCCTGGTCGACCGGCGGACCGACGCTCCAGGACGCGGTCGGCACCTTCGGCACGCCCGGCTACATCCCGGGCGTCTACGTCTCGACCAATAACCTGCGCACCACCTTCCAGGTCTGCGAGAACACGCCGGGCTCGCTGGGCGCGGGCGGCAGGCCTTGCCAGTACGGCTACAACCCGAGCACCGACCCGCGTACCGCGCGCCAGGGCACGATCGTGATCTCGCCGGAGCAGTACCGCCAGCTCTTCAACCAGGCCTACACGGTGCAGCCGACCGCGCAGTTCTATGCGGGCGACAAGGACCGTCCGGACAACCTGGTGAACGGCTGGACCGAGTTCGACATCGACAAGGTCTATGCCTTGCTGGGTGTGCCGAATTACAACCTCGACTGCATCAAGAGCTGCGTGGGCAGCGACGGCAAGATGTACAACCAGCCGAAGAACTCGATCATGGAGACGGTCGATGCCGGCTACATGATGGCCAACTTCGAGGTCGACCGCCTGCCGTTCACCCAGCGCTCGCTGCCGTTCGGGATCGTCATCGACGGTAACGTCGGCGTGCGCGCCGTGCGCACCAAGGTGGTGGGCACCGGCCAGCTGACCTTCCGCTCGATCATCCCGACCGCGTCCTACAACCCGTTCGATCCGAACAACCCGAATGGCATCAGCACCCGCGTGTACCGCAAGGACACCGCGATCAATGCGACCACCACCGACTACCTGCCGTCGGCCAACCTGAACACCTGGCTGATTCCGGAGAAGCTGCTCCTGCGCTACAACTGGGGCAAGACCATCGCGCGTCCGATGGCCGGCCGACTGATCCCGGCCGGCACCTGCGAGTACGACGGCCGCCTGCTGAACGCCCTCGACGAGGACGGCAACGAGGTCTCGATGCGCTGCACCGACATCATGGGCAATCCGGAGATCAAGCCGCTGACCAACCATAACCAGAACCTGTCGCTGGAATGGTATGCCAACCGCGACATCATGCTGGCCGGCGCCATCTACAAGCAGGAGGGCATTACCGGCGCGCCGACCCTGATCGAAACCGTCGACAACGTCAAGCCCTTCGCCGGCTCCGACGCGGTCGATCCGCAGACCGGCAAGCCGCTCGCCGACCTGGTCTTCACCCAGCGCCGCTGGACCAACCAGATCCCGTTCACCCGCAAGGGCTTCGAAGTGTCGGCGAAAGTCGGCTTCACCGTCCTGCCGTGGTACCTGCGCTATACCGGCGTGGACGCGAACTACACCCGCAACAAGTCGACCCTGACCGGCGCGGCGATGCGCGACCTGATCACCGGCGACGTCCTGCCGGTGGCCGGCGAGCCGCGCCACTCCTGGAACGCCTCGGTGTGGTATGACGACGGCGCCCTGTCGATGCGCGTCGGCCTGCAGGTGAAGGCCTCGACCTTCGAGTGCACCTCCGGCTGCAACGGCACCGCGATCAACAACTATCCGGCGGTCGGCATGACCACCGTGCGCTTCCCGCCCTACAGCCCGGGCACGCCGGTGTTCCGCCTGGATACCCGCTACGTGGACGCCAAGATCGGCTACCGCTTCAACAAGAACGTCGAGTTCTTCCTTGAAGGCCGCAACCTCGGCAAGACCCACACCGGCCGGAATACCGGCGGCTACTCGGACTTCGCCAACGGCACGCCGAACGTGTACACCGACTCGTTCGCCGGCAGCACCTACATGGCGGGCCTGAACTTCAAGTTCGGCGGATAAGCGGCCGACGCCGCATCCATGGATGGCCGCCGCATTTGCGGCGGCCATCGTCGTTTACGCGGTCCGCGCAGCAAAAAATCACAGGACTGATCATTTGAGGGCGTATTCGCACCGGTATCGATCAGTTTGATGATTCTTTCGATGCTGGATGAATCGTCGCAACCCGCCGCACATAGAATGTTTTCAAGGCCAAGCCGTTCTACATACTACAGAGCCCATGGAGACAATTCGATGAAACGAGCAATGATCAGCACGCAGGTGCTTCATCCGACCCGCTGCGCCCGCGCAGTCGCCGCAGTGATCACCCTCCTTGCCGCACAAGCCGCGCTGGCCCAGGAGAGCACCCAGCCGCAGGCCGCACCCGCCGCCTCCGCGGCGCAAGATGCCGCCGACAGCGCGCCGGCCGCGCCGGCCATGGTCCACATCGCCGGCACCCGCCGGTCGGTGGCCTCGGCCATCACCCGCAAGAAGGACGCCGGCACGGTGTCCGATTCGATCGTCGCCGAAGACATCGGCCAGTTCCCCGACAAGAACGTGGGCGAAGCACTGTCGCGCGTCACCGGCGTGCAGCTCTCGCGCGATTTCGGCGAAGGCTCGCAGGTGGCGATCCGCGGCGTCGAGCCGGACCTGAACCGCATCGAGATCAACGGCATGTCGGTGCTCGGCACCAGCGGCAACGCCGGCCGCGGCGCCGAACTGCGCGAACTGGCCTCGGAACTGATCGGTTCGATCGACGTCTACAAGGGCATGACCGCCGACATGACCGAAGGCGGCGTGGGCGGCACCGTGCAGATCACGACGCGCAAGCCGCTCGACTTCAAGGAGCGGACCATCGGCACCAGCATCTCGGCCGAGCATTCGACCTCGCGCGGCGGGGTCCAGCCGCGCGGCAACCTCTACATGGCCGACAAGTTCCTGGACGGGAAGCTGGGCCTGATGGCCAACTTCGTCTACGACAAGGTCCTGACCCAGAACGACTACGCGCGCAATACCTCGTGGCGCTTCCTGCAGGATTGGGACCTCTCGCCCGAGAAGACCGTGGTCAGCCGGGACCCGGCCGTCGCCGCGATCAGCAGCATGGCCGGCTGCTCGGCCCAGGGCTTGAGCTCGGCCCAGCAGACCGCCTGCCGCAGCCAGTGGTTCGATTACTCGCCGGGCATCGCGCGCTACGGCATCTGGACCCGCGATCACAAGCGTTCGTCGGGCGAGATCACCGCGCAGTACGCGTTCAGCAAGGAATTCAGCGCCTGGGCCACCTACCAGGCCAATACCCAGCGCCAGCGCCTGAACGACCGCAACTTCGGCACCGATTTCGCGAATACCGGCCGGCTGGCCAACAGCGGCCGTGCGCCGGTCTACAACGCGGCCACCGGCGTGCCGACCACCGCCGGCGCCTGCACCGCGCCGACCAGCGCCACCCCGGGCATGGTGGTCCGGAACCATCACGTCACCGAATACGTCGTCGGCTCCTGCCTGTTCGGCGCCGGTGTCGGCGGGCAGGGCGCCTTCAGCAGCTCGGCGCGCGACTTCCAGCTCGACATCGACTCGCGCTACGCGTCCAGCGGCTTCAACTTCAAGCGCGGCGCGCTCGAAGTGGTGGGTCTGTTCGGCACCTCGGAATCGCTGTACGACAGCAACAGCAACAGCATCGTGCTGACCCAGAACGCGCCGGGCCTGAAAGTGGCCCTCGGCCCGGACAGCATCCCGCGCTTCACCTTCCCGGCCGGCTACAGCCCGGACAGCCCGAACTCCTATGTCCAGGCACAGCTCCAGTACCGCCCGAGCGAAACCGAGAACAAGGAACACCAGGCCAAGCTCGACTTCAAGTACCGTCTCGACACGCCGTTCTTCACCAAGGCCTGGTTCGGCGTCCAGGCGCGCAAGGCCAGCTCCGAGCAGTACAACGGCGGCGGCTACCTGGCCAGCAACGGCGCCAACCTGAACTCGACCGCCGACGACATCAATGTGCGCGGCGCGAACGTGAACCAGACCGCGGTCTACGACCCACTGTACACCGGCACCGCCCAGCGCCCGAACGACCCCCAGAGTTTCATCAACTCGAGCTTCAGTACCCGCTACCTGAACGCCGCCCAGATGGCGGCCCTGGTCAGCGCCGTGCAGGGCCGCTCGCCGGGCAGCTTCTTCAGCGGCTACGACAAGGTGTCCGGACTGCCGTCGGGCTGGATGTCGCCGGTGTACGCCAACGCGGCACCGTTCTTCGACACCTCGAACTTCAACCACGCCTACCTGCGCAATGCGCCTGGCAGCGACGGCAATATGTACGCGCAGATCCCGGCCTATATGGTGGACGAGCGCATCGGCGCGACCTACCTGCGCCTGGACTACGCCACCCAGCTGTTCGGCTACGAGGTGGACGGCAACGTCGGCGTGCGCTACACCCGCACCCGTGACCGCTCGACCGGCCTGGCGCGCTACTCGGAGCGCGTGGCCAACCCGGGCGGGACGACCTTCACCGACGTCGTCGTCACCAGTTCCGTGGCCACGGTCGAGAACACCTACAACGACGTGCTGCCGAGCTTCAACGGCGCCCTCTGGGTCATCGACAACAAGCTGGTGGCGCGCGTCGGCTGGGCCAAGGCGATGGCGCGTCCGCGCATGGACTTCCTGGCGCCGAACGCGACCTGTATACGCGGCAGCGGCAACCCGGCCTTCGGCGGCGACGGCAGCGACGACTGCACCGCCGGCAATCCGGACCTGAAGCCCTACCGCTCGACCAACACCGACCTGAGCTTCGAGTACTATCCGACCCAGGACAGCCAGCTCTCGCTGGCCCTGTTCAAGAAGGACATCTCGAGCTACGTGATGGAGCGGGTGCTGACCAAGAACGTGGACCTGTTCAAGGATGGCAGGCTGTGGGACGTGACCCAGCCCGTCAACGGCGAGGGCGCCACCACCAAGGGCATCGAGATCGCCGGCCGTACCGCGCTGACCTTCCTGCCGGGCTGGCTGAGCGGCTTCGGCGTCGATGCCAACTACACCCGCATGAACTACAAGTATGCGGCCGGCACCGAGCGCCTGAACGTCCTCGACGGCACCGTGCTGCCTTACCCGGGCATGTCGAAGAACGCCTATAACCTGTCGCTGTGGTATGACCAGGGCCCGATCAATGCGCGCCTGGCCTACAGCTACCGCGACCGCTTCTTCACCGGCACCAACGACGTCTCCGGCAACCCGGTGTTCGAAGCCAAGACCGGCTACCTGGATGCGAAGATCCAGTACCGCTTCAACGACAAGATCACGCTCGCGCTGGAAGGCAAGAACCTGACCGATGAAGTGAAGCGTACCGACGCCGGCGACAGCTTCCGCCTCAACGAGCTGGCCTGGGCGGGCCGCCGCTACTACATCACGGTGGCGGTCAAGCTCTAAACCGCGCACCCCGTCACGAATCCTGTTCCGATTGCCAGTCATCTCGCGATGACTGGCCTTTTTATTTGTGAGGTCCCATGAGCCGGAATACCGTACTCGCCACCGCCATGCTGGCGCTGCTGGCCACTTCGTCCTTGTCCGGCGCCGCCGAATCCGGCTTCGCCAACCCGCTGGTGCGGCAGCGCGCCGATCCCCACGTCACCCTGCACGCCGATGGCTGGTACTACTTCACCGCCACCGTGCCCGAATACGACCGCATCGAGCTGCGCCGCGCGCGCAGCCTGGACGGCCTCGGCGCGGCCGAGGCGAAGACGGCCTGGCGCAAGCACGCCAGCGGCGAGTTGGGCGCCCACATCTGGGCGCCCGAGCTGCACCGCATCGACGGCAAGTGGTACCTGTACTTCAGCGCCGGGCGCGCCGACAAGGTGTGGGAGATCCGGCTCTACGTGCTGGAGAACGGCGCCGAGAACCCGCTGGAAGGGGAGTGGGTCGAACGCGGCCAGCTGCGCACCGGCTGGGAGAGCTTCGCCCTCGATCCGACCAGCTTCGTGCACCGCGGCCAGCGTTATTTGTCATGGACGCAGCGTGCGCCCGAGGGCGGCAAGGCCACCAATATCTACCTGGCGAAGATGGACGGACCGCTGGCGATCCGCCAGCCGGCCGTGCTGTTGACGCGGCCGGAGCACGCCTGGGAAAAGATCGGGCACGAGGTCAACGAGGCGCCGGCGGTGCTGGTCAAAAACGGGCGGGTCTTGATGACGTATTCGGCGAGCGCGACCGATGCCAACTACGCGCTCGGCATGCTGACGGCACCGGCCGACGCCGACCTGCTCGATCCGCGTTCATGGACCAAGTCGGCGCTGCCCGTGCTGCGCAGCAGTGCGGCCACCGGCCAGTATGGCCCTGGCCACAACAGCTTTACCACCACCCCGGACGGCAAGACCGACATCCTGGTCTACCACGCGCGCAACTACCGCGAGATCGTGGGGGAGCCGCTGCGCGACCCGAACCGGCATACGCGCGCGCAGGTGATCCGCTGGCGTGCGGATGGACTGCCGGAGTTTGGGGAGCCGGTCGCGGACCGGTAAAAGGAAAGCAGGGTGGCCGGCGACGTGAACTGACCCCAAATAGTTGGACGTTAAGTCGTTAAGCGCCCATGGCCTGGGTCCTGTACTGCACGGGACTCAGGCCTTTTAGTTTGAGTTTGATGCGGTCATTATTGTAATACC
>NZ_JCASIE010000037.1:0-15008 GCF_059685865.1 Telluria sp. ZB4P36 | reverse complement strand
ACCATAGCAAGTCGGTCCCACCCCTTCCCATCCCGAACAGGACCGTGAAACGACTTTGCGCCGATGATAGTGCTGCAACCAGTGTGAAAGTAGGTTATCGTCAGGCTAGTTATAAGAGAAACCCCACCAGGTGATCCTGGTGGGGTTTTTTGCTTTGTGCGCCCGCCTTATCCCGCCCGCATGTAATGACAGGCCTGCGGCCATATTCGGTCATTGATCGCTTTTACTGCGCTACACTTCTTGTTTTCCCTTCTACTGAAAACGCCAATGAAGAAGGCGCGTACTTATCTCCTGCGTGGCATCCTGGTTGCGGTTTCGGTACTCGTGATTGCGTTCGGTATTGCGCTCTCCAACGCCCGGGTCGAGTTGACCGAAGCCGGCGCCCATCAGCGTCTCCTGATCCCCATCGGCGTGGGCATGGCTGGCCTCAATACGTTCGCCGGTACAGGTGACCAGGTCCGCATGCAGGGATTCCTCGACGGTCCGATTATCCGCCGCACAGCGAACGGCGCCTGGGCCGCGACCTGGTTTTGCGAAGACAAGGTCGAGCACCTGGCGGGTTCGGGCGCCGAGCTGTCGATCGATTGCGCGGGTAAGCGGCACGACTTCCCGGTGGCGCGTAAGCCCACTGTCCCGGACGCCGTATTCGATACGCCGGCCGATACGCTCATCCTCAGCGATATCGAGGGGAATGCGCGCTTCCTCGACGCAGCCCTCAAGTCGCTCGCCGTCACTGATGCTGAAGGTAACTGGACCTACGGCCACAACCACCTGGTGATCGCCGGCGATGCCGTCGACCGCGGCCGAGACGTGTTCGCCGTCCTGTGGCGTTTGTACACGCTCAGCCTGCAAGCCCAGGACGCCGGCGGCAGCGTCCATCTCGTGCTCGGGAACCATGAACAGTATGTACTACGCGGGAATATCTCACGCGCCAACCGCGACCACCTGTATGCGATGACGCGCATGGGCGGTCACGTCGACGCCTTCGGCCCGGACACCGTGATTGGCCACTGGCTGCGCCTGCAGCCGGTGATTATCAAGAGCGGCCGCATGGTGATCACCCACGGGGGCGTGCATCCGCAGGTCGCCGATATCGGCTTCACGGTGAATAACCTGAACAGTGCGATGCGGCGCTACTGGTCCGGCGACATGCCCGGCAAGGCGGAACTGGACGCCGTGATCGGGCCGATGGGCCTGACCCAATACCGCGGCTATCTCGAGGATGCGGACCACCGCTACGCGCGCGCGACCGGCGCCCAGATCAGCGAGGTGCTGTCGCACTTCGGCGCCAAAGCGATCGTCGTCGGCCATACCCTGGTCGACGGCGTCACCGCCCTCCACGACGGGAAAGTCTGGGCCGTCGATGTCAACAGCAATACCGCGCGGCCCGAAGCCCTGCTGATCCGCAATGGCGAACCGCTCGTCGTGTCGACCGGCGTTCCGCGCCGGCTCGATGAACACGGCGGGCAGCGCCAGACGCGGCCGTTCAGCCTGTTCGCCTCAAGCGACCTCGTTCTGCTAAAGGGCCTGGTGACCTCGAACTACGCGCTCTCTAAAATACCCCAGCCCTATTGAGCGCCACCCGCACGCATGAGCGACAGCAGCCTGTCGAGGACGGGCGCGGTCGCGTCGGCGATGCGGTCGATGCTCGCTTCGCGCAGGGCGGCAGTGTCGACCACGTGCTGCGACGCCAGCCCGGCCCAGGCCAGCAGTGCCGCGCCGGCCTCAGGATGATCGAACACGCCGTGCAGGTAGGTGCCCAGCACCTGATCGTCGGCGGAACATGCCCCTTCGCTGCGCCCATCGATCACGAAGGCCGGCCTGTCCATGGCCGCGCCGGTTGAGACGCCCATGTGGATTTCATAGCCGCGCACTGCAAACGGCGTCCTGCCGCCCAGGCTTGCCTGCCCACTGATCAGCGCCAGCCGCTTTTCTCGCGCCAGTTCGGTCTCGATGTCGAGCAGTCCAAGCCCCTCCGAGCTACCCGCGCTGCCCTCCACGCCGTGCGGATCCGCCACGCAGCGGCCGAGCATCTGAAAGCCCCCGCAGATGCCGATCACCTTGCCGCCATAGCGCAGGTGCCGCGCCAGCTGCGCAGGCCAGCCTTCCGAGCGCAGCCATGCAAGGTCGCCGCGCGTGTTTTTGCTGCCCGGTAGGATCACGAGGTCGGCCGCCGGCATCGCTTCGCCCGCGCGCACGAAGCGCAGGTCGACGTCCGGGTGCGCTCGCAGCGCATCGAAGTCGGTGTGGTTGCTCATGCGCGGCAGGCTCGGGACCACGATGCGGAAGCGCCCCTGGCTCGGCTGCGCCTGCTGCACGGCGTCTTCCGCGTCCAGGTACATGCCGTGCAGGTAGGGCAAGACGCCGAGCACCGGCTTGCCGGTCTGCTGTTCCAGCCAGTCGAGGCCCGGCTCAAGCAGTGCGATATCGCCCCGAAAGCGGTTGATGACGAAACCGGCGATCCGCCCACGCTCGGACTCGGACAAACAGGCCAGGGTGCCGACGATGTGGGCGAACACGCCGCCGCGGTCGATGTCCGCCACCAGGATCACCGGGCAGTCGACCGCCTCCGCGAAGCCCATGTTCGCAATGTCGCGGTCGCGCAGATTGATTTCGGCCGGACTGCCCGCGCCTTCGACCACCACCGCCTCGTACTGCGCCAGCAGCCGCGTGTGCGATTCCAGCACCGCCGCCATGGCGACGGTCTTGTACTGGTGGTAGTCGCGTGCGTTCATCTCGGCACGCACGCGGCCGTGGATGATCACCTGGGCGCCGATGTCGCTCGAGGGCTTGAGCAGGACCGGATTCATGTCGGTATGCGGCGCCACGCCGGCGGCGACCGCCTGCAATGCCTGGGCGCGCCCGATCTCGCCGCCGTCCGCCGTGACCGCGCTGTTGAGCGCCATGTTCTGCGGCTTGAACGGCGCCACCCGCAGGCCCCGCCGCAGCAGCAGCCGGCACAGGGCCGCCACCACCGTGCTCTTGCCGGCGTCCGAAGTGGTTCCCTGCACCATCAGGGTACGGAAGGGCAGGCCGCTCATGGGTTGCGGTGCCGGCGTGCCAGCTCGAGTTTCTCGCACAGGATGGCGGTTCCCGCAATCATGCGTGGTCCCGCGCGGTTGAGCAGGTCGCCGTCCACAGTGAACAGGTTGTCCCTGCGCGTCGCGCTCAGGGTGGTGTAGGGTTTCCACAGGCTGACGCCGCCGTAGTTCTTCTCGGCGGTGCCGAACACCGCTTCCGGATCCGCTTGCAGCACGCTTTCGACCGACACGACCGGGGCGGTGACCGTCAGCTTCTCGAAGATGTTCTCGCCGCCGCACAGGCGCAGCGCGTCGGTGATGATGTGCCTGCCGCTGAGGGTGTACAGCGGCTTGTCCCACACCTGGTAGAAGGTGCGCACCGGCGGGCGTCCCGCATAGCGGGCGCGCAGGCCTGCCAGCTGCCTGCGCAATTCCGCGGCGGCCGGGTTGGCGACGGCCTCCGTTCCCATCAGCTGGCCGAGGCGCGCCACGTTGTCCGGAATCCCGTCCAGGGTTTGCGGATCGCTCAGGAATACCGGTACGCCCAGTTTGCGCACCATCTCGATCTGGCGTTCGGAACTGTTGTGCATCCAGGCGACGATGAGGTCGGGCTTCATGCTGATGACGCGTTCGAGGTCGATTTCGCGGTTCGTGCCGATGCGCGGGATGCTCTTCGCGGCTTCCGGGTAATCGCTGTAGTTGACCGCGCCGACGATGCGGCTGCCGCCGCCCGCGGCAAACAAGACCTCGGTCACGTGCGGCGCCATCGAGATCACGCGCGCGGCGGGTTTCTCGAGCGTCACCGCATTGCCCGCGTCGTCGCGCACCGTCACCGCGCCCGCCAGCGGCGTGGCGGCCAGCATGGCGAGGACCATCATCCGTTTCATTGATTGCTCCATTCCTGCAGTGCTCCTTCCAGCCTTTGCCAACCGGCTTCGTTCGGCGGCAAGCCGATCCGGATGCCGCGCGCGGCCTCGCGGAACAGGCGGCACCAGATGCCGTGGCTTGCCATGTGTGCGTGAAATGCTTCCGGCTGCGCTTCCGGCCACCAGTGGAACAGCGGGGTGCCCGCCGCCCGGATGCCGTGCCTTGCCAGGAGCGCGCGCATTCGCCGGCCCGCGGCCTGCAGCCGGCCGTCCGTTGCCCGCTGCCAGTCCAGGTCGCGCAGCGCCTCCAGCGCCACGGCCTGGGCCGGACCGCTGACGGCCCATGGCCCCAGCAGGTCTGCCAGCGCCCGCAGCCTCGGGGCATCGGCCCCGACGAATCCCAGCCGCAGCCCGGCCAGCCCGAAGAACTTGCCGACCGAGCGCAGGACGATCAGGCCGGACTGGCCCGCATGCGCGGCGACGCTCAGCGCCGGATCGGTGTCGCCGAAGGCCTCGTCGACGACCAGCCAGCCGCCGCGCGCACCCAGGCGCGCGGCCCATTCCAGCAGGCGCTCGGGCGCGATCGCCTCGCCGGTCGGGTTGTTCGGATTGACGACCACCACGACCTCGCTGCTGTCGATCGCGGTGTCCAGCTCCGCATAGGCGGCCAGCCGCAGCGCGTGTCCCTGCTTGCCCCAGGCATGTGCGTGCTCGGCATACGAGGGGGCGGAGACCGTCACGCGGGATGGAGCCCGCAGCCGGGGCAGCGCCTGGATCGCGGCCTGCGTGCCTGCCACCGGCAGCAAGTCGGGTGCGCCGTAGTAGGCGCATGCAGCCGCCACCAGCGCCGGATCCGGCTCGGGCAGGCGGTGCCACGCATCGGCAGGAAGCACCGGCGCCGGATACCCATGGGGATTGATACCGGTCGACAGGTCGATCCAGTCGTCGCGTCCATACAGGCGCGCGGCGTCGCGCAGATTGCCGCCGTGTTCAAGCATACGGCCCCCACCGCAGCACCATGATCGCGGCGGCGCAGGCCACACCCAGCCACAGCAGGGTCGTGTGCAGGACCAGGCGCCAGGCACGCACGATGTCCGCTGCGGTCGCCGCAGGTCCCGTCCCCAAGGGCGGGCGCTGCTCCAGCTGTCCGTCGTAGACGGCGGCGCCGCCGAGCGACACACCGAGCGCGCCGGCGCCGCTCGCCATCACCGGCCCGGCATTCGGGCTGCTCCATGCGCCGGCCTGGGTGCGCCAGCACTGCCATGCGCGTGCGCGTGCGCTTCCGGCCAGCAGGACATAGGACAGCGCGGTCAGCCGCGCCGGCACATAGTTGAGCGCATCATCGATGCGCGCCGCAGTCCGGCCGAACAGATTGAAGCGCTCGTTCCGGTAACCCCACATCGCATCGAGCGTGTTCGCCAGCCGGAACAGGACGGCGCCGGCGCCGCCCGCCACCAGGAACCAGAACAGCGTCCCGAACACGGCGTCGTTGCCATTCTCGAGCAGCGACTCGGCACCGGCTTTGGCCAGGTCGGCTTCCTGGGCATGGCCGGTATCGCGGCTGACGATCCAGGAAGTGCGGGTACGCGCCGTGTCCATGTCTCCCGCACGCAGGGCCTCGACGATCGGCATCGTATGCTCGCGCAGGCTGCGCAGTCCGATGCAGGCATACAGCAGGACGGCATGCAGCCACAGACCCGCAGCTTGCGCCGCCAGCCAGGCAAGCAAAGAAAGGGGCAGCACGGCGAGTACCCAGGCCAGCAGTCCGCGCGGGAAGCGCAAGCGGCCGCGGTTCAGCCAGCGCTCGAGCCACTGCGCGAGCCTGCCGAAACCGACCAGCGGATGCCAGCGGCGCGGCTCACCCAGCAGCAGGTCGAGCAGCACGCCCGCGACCAACAGGGCGGCCAGCTGCACCGGCGGCAGCCCGCTCAGCATGCCCTCCCTTTCAGCACCAGCGGCAGCCCGGCGGCCACGAACACTGCGTGATCCACCCGCGCCGCGACCGCCTGGTTCAGGCGGCCGGCCTCGTCGGCGAAGCAGCGCGACACCGCGCCCCAGGGCACGATGCCCATGCCGACCTCGTTCGAGACGAACACGATGTCGCCCGCGGTACCGTTATCGAGCAGGTCCAGCAAGGCCGCGCGCTCCTGGTGGAAGCGTTCCGGCAGCGCCACTTCGCCCACCTCGGGCCAGGCGCGGCCATCGCAGAACATCAGGTTGCTCAGCCAGAGCGTCAGGCAGTCGACCAGCACCAGGCGCTGCGGCGCGCAGTATTCGCGCAGTACCGCAGCCAGTGCCAGCTCTTCTTCGACGGTCTGCCAGTGGGCGGGACGGCGTTCACGGTGGTTGGCAATTCGTGCCGCCATTTCGGCATCGCCGGCGCGCGAGGTGGCGACGTAGATGACTTCCTTGCCGGAGGCTTGCGCCAGCCGCTCGGCATGGGCGCTCTTGCCGGAGCGCGCCCCGCCCAGCACCAGGCTGCGGCTCACGGCGCAGCTCCGCTGAACAGGGCCGCCACGGCCGGCGGGTTCGACGAGAAATAGGCGTGGAAGTAGGAGGCGGTAAGCGAGCCGATGCGGTACACGGCTTCGCCCCTTGCCCCGTTGCTGGTCTTGATGGTGTGCGCCTGTACCGGGGCCGGCGACTCCAGCGAGGAATAGTGGAAGGTATGGCCGCGCACCGGACCTTGCTCGGTCGGCATGGCATGGGCGCCCAGGCCCGCCAGGCGCGGCTGCATGCGCACTTCGCCCGGCAGCAGCCCGGCCATCGGCCAGCGCTGCCCTTCGGTGTCGATGAGGCCTTCGGCGACCGCCATCATGCCGCCGCATTCGGCCAGGATCGGCACGCCGCGCGCATGCGTTGCGCGGATCGAGGTCTGCCATTGCCCGGCCCGGGCCAACTCGGCGCAGTGCAGTTCCGGATAACCGCCGGGCAGGAACACGGCATCGGCGTCGCCCGGCACCGGCTCGTCCGCCAGGGGCGAGAAGTAGCGCAGGCGCGCGCCCATCTTTTCCAGCAGGTCGAGGTTGGCGGGGTAGAGGAAGCAGAAGGCGGCGTCGCGGGCGACGGCGATGGTCTTCTTGTCCAGCATTCCACCCACGTCCGGCCATTCCAGCGCCGATTGCGCCATCAAGGGCAGGGCCTCCCAGGCCGCCTCGTTGAAGTGCAGCTCGTCCGCGAGTTTGTCGAGCAGCATTTCCAGGCCCTCGACTTCGCCCGGCAGGACCAGGCCCAGATGGCGTTCCGGCAGCGGCGTCTCCTGGCGTGGCAGCCAGCCGACCAGCGGAATGTCGCGCAGGGACGAGGCCACCATATTGGCGTGGCCTGTGCTCGCGATGCGGTTCGCGACCACGCCGGCCAGCTGGACCGGGCCATAGTCGCGCAGGCCGCGCGCCACCGCCCCGGCGGTTTGCGCCATGGCCGAGGCATCGATCACCGCCAGTACCGGCACGCCGAACTCGCGCGCCAGGTCCGCCGCCGAGGGCGAGCCGTCGTACAGGCCCATGACGCCCTCGATCAGGATCGCATCGGCTTCGCGCGCCGCGTCGTGCAGGCGGCGCCGGCATTCTTCGACGCCGACCATCCACAGGTCGAGCGTATGGACCGGTGCGCCCGATGCACGCTCCAGGATCATCGGGTCGATGAAGTCCGGTCCGCATTTGAACACCCGCACGCGCAGGCCCTGGCGCAACAGCTTGCGCGCCAGCGCGGCAGTGACGCTGGTCTTGCCCTGGCTAGATGCCATGGCCGCGACCAGCACGGCGCGGGCGCCCTGATCCCGGTTCATGTCACCACTCCGTTCCGGCTTGCGCCGCAATGCCCGCCTTGAAGGCGTGCTTGACCACGTTCATCTCGGTGACGGTGTCCGCCACCGCCACCAGCTCCGGCGGCGCCGCGCGGCCGGTCACCACCACGTGCTGCATGTCCGGACGGTCGAGCAGGTCGGCAATGACGGTGTGCACGTCGAGGTATTTGTACTTGAGCGCGATGTTCAGTTCGTCGAGCACCACCATGCCATAGGCCGGGTCGCGCAGGAAGCGCCTGGCCTGCTCCCAGGCTTCGCCTGCCTTGGCGATGTCGCGTTCGCGGTCCTGGGTTTCCCAGGTATAGCCTTCGCCCATCGCATGGAAGCTGACATCGTCGGGGAAGCGGCGCAGGAATTTTTCTTCTCCGGTCGACATCGCGCCCTTGATGAACTGGACCACGCCGACCTTCATGCCATGGCCGAGCGCACGTGTCACCATGCCGAAGGCGCTCGAGCTCTTGCCCTTGCCGTTGCCGGTATTGACGATGATGATGCCGATGTCCTTGTCGGCGGCCGCGATCTTTGCGTCGATCACGGCCTTCTTGCGCTCCATGCGCTGGCGGTGGCGCTCGTTCAGCGCCGCGGTTTCTTCAGGAGTCATGTCGTTCATGCGCTAGCCTCGAAAGGAAGGAAGATGCGGCGGCCGCCGTGCTCGATCATGTCGATCGGATGGCCGAGGTAGTCGCCCAGCAGGGCCGGCTGCATGGTGGCGTCGACGGTGCCGGCTTGCCAGCGGCCGTCGCCCATCAACAGCAGCGCGTGGGTGGAGATGCGGTAGGCCAGGTTCAGGTCGTGGCCGACCATGACCACGATCTTGCCCTGCTCGCGGCACAGGCCGGCCAGCAGGCCCATGACGCTGACCTGGTGCGCCAGGTCGAGGGCATTGGCCGGCTCGTCGAGCAGCAGCAGGGGCGTGTCCTGGGCCAGCAGCGCGGCGATGGCGACCCGCTGGCGCTCGCCGCCGGACAGGGTGCGCACGTCGCGGCCGGCCAGCTCGAGCACTTCCATCGCCGCGAGGGCGCGCATGGCGGCCTGGTGGTCGTCGCTGCCTTCCCAATAGCGGTTGGCGTGATAGGGATGGCGCGCCGACAGCACGGTTTCGATCACGCTGTACGAAAAGGCATCGTGGCGCGACTGCGCCAGGAAGGCGCGCTGGCGCGCCAGCTGTTCCGGCGCCCAGTCGTCGAGCTTGCGGCCGCCGACGACGACCGAACCGCCGTCCGGCCGGTGCAGGCCGGCGAGCGTGCGCAGCAGGGTGCTCTTGCCGGCGCCGTTGCGGCCGATGATGCTCCAGCATTCGCCGGGGCGGGCCGCCCAGTCGAGCTGGCGGACCAGGGTGCGGCTGCCGGCCTTGAGGTCGAGGTGTTCGGTGCGGATCATGTCACCTCCTCAGGCGGTGCAGTTGGTAAAGGAACACCGGCGCACCGATGATCGCCGTGATCGCGCCGACCGGCAGCTGCTGGGGTGCGATGATGGTGCGTGCGAGCGTATCGCACAGCACCAGGAAGCTGCCGCCGCTCAGCACCGCCGCCGGGACCAGCACGCGGTGGTCGGGGCCGAAGGCGAAGCGGCAGGCGTGCGGGACGATCAACCCGACGAAGCCGACCGACCCGGCGCTGGTCACGGCACTGGCCGTCAGCACGCCCGACACGAAAAACAGGCCCTTGCGCAGGCTGCCGACGCGGATGCCGAGCGTGGCGGCCGCTTCGGCATGCAGCGCGACCATGTTCATGGCGCGCGCGCTGCGCAGGGCATACAGCAGGGCCGCGCCGAGCACCAGCCAGGGCGCGAGGCGCAGCGGTGCGCCGGCGAGGTCGCCGATCATCCAGAAGATCATGCTGCGCAGCCGGCCTTCCGGCGCGATCGAGAGCATCAGGGTCACCAGGGCGATACAGGCCGAGGACAGGATCACGCCGGTCAGCAGCAACGTCGAGGTACCGCCTTCCTGCGCCAGTCCGCCGCGCAAGTCGCGCCGGGCCAGCAGGTAGAGCAGCATCGAGACCGCCACCGCGCCGGCCAGCGCCGCCAGGTCGACCACGATGGCGGCGGCCATCAGGAGCAGCGCCAGCAGGGCACCGACCGACGCGCCGGCCGAGATGCCGAGCACGTAGGGATCGGCCAGCGGGTTGCGCAGCAGCGCCTGCATCATCACCCCGGCCAGTGCCAGCGCGCCGCCGGTGACGAAGGCGGTCAGCGCGCGGCTGGCGCGCAGCTCGATCAGCGAGGCCGCCAGCGTATTGCCGTCGCCGCGCGCCAGCTGGCGCAGGGCGTCGGGAACGTCGGCCAGCGGCACGGCGATCGAGCCCGTCATGCCGGCGAACAGCAGGCTGGCGACGGCGCACAGCAGCAGGGCGCCGATGACGAGCATGGCGCGCCGGCGCTGCGGTTGAAAGGGGTGATGCATGCGTCTCCTTCTCGATCGTGGTCCGCTCAGCGGATGCCGTAGCGCAGGCCGGCGAACCAGGTGCGTCCGCTGGTGCCGTAGTTGCGGGCCAGCTCATACTGCTTGTCCGCGACATTGTCGAGGCGGAGCAGCAGCGACACCTCCGGCGTGAATTGCCAGCTAGTGTACAGGTTGAGCAGGCCGTAGCCGCCCAGGCGGCGCTGGTTGGCGGCGTCGTCGAAGCGCTCGCCGGAGAGCTGCAGTTCGGCGCCGGCCTTGACCCTGCCCCAGCTGCTGTCGGCCTGGATGCCGGCGTGCTTCTTCGCGCGGCGCGCCAGCTGCTTGCCGGTGGTCTCGTCCTTCGGATCCTGCCAATCCACGCTGCCGCGCAGGTTGACGCTGCCGACACGGGTTTGGGCCGCGAGCGTGAGACCCTCGAGCTTCGCTTGATTCACGTTGTAGGCACAGCTGCCGGTGCGGCCCGGGCATGGCGTCGCGGAGACGATCATGTCGGTCAGGCGGTTGTGAAAGTAGCTCGCATCGAGTTGCACGCTGCCGGCGTCGTAGCGCAGTCCGGCTTCCCGGTTGCGGCCTTTTTCCGGACGGTTGGTCGGCAGGCCATAGCCGGGGTAGTACAGCTCGTTGAAGGTGGGCGCGCGGAAGCTGCTGCCGACGCTGGCAGTGGCGCGCCAGCCCTGGCCGAAGTCATAGCCATAGCCGGCGGCGCCGGTATTCTTGTTGCCGTAGACCGAGCGGTCGTGGCGGGCGCTGAGGTCGAGCAGGTGCTTGCCGCGCTTGGCCGAGTAAGCGGCCGCGTAGGAATTCGTGATGCGGATGCGCGACAGGGCGGCGGTGGCGCTCGATTCCACCTCCTCCTTCCGGTGGCTGTACAGCAGCTGCAGGGTATCGGGGCCGAGCGCGATGGTGTTTTGCCAGGACAGCTCGTCCTGGCGGGTGTCGATCTGGCTGGCGCCGGACGCCGCGGCGCTGGTGAAGCTGCCCAGATTGTCATCCGAGCGGGCGTACTGCAGGGTGCTGCGCCAGTTCGGCGTGAACTGGCGGCTGGCATATACCGCGGCCGTGTTCAGGTCCTGCTTGTTGTGGACATCGTAAGCGGCGCTGCCGCTGTCGTACTGGGCGCGCAAGTCGCTGTGGAGGAACTGCGCGCCGATCTCGGTGCCTGGCGCGACGGTATAGGACAGCCGGCCGTTGGCGTTGCCGCGGCGGTAGCCGTCTTCGTCCGGATTGAAGCCGAAGGCGCCCGGGCGCGTGGCCGAGAAACCATCCGACTCTTCATGACCGGCGCTGAAGGCGTAGCGCAAGCCGCCGCCCGCGCCGTACACGCTGGCATCGAGCTTGCGGGTGGCGTTGCTGCCAACGCCGGCGGAGCCGCTGACGGTGGGCGCGCCGTCTCCCTTGCGCGTGAAGATCTGGATCACGCCACCGATCGCGTCGGCGCCGTACAGGGTGCTGAGCGGTCCATAGACGACCTCGATGCGTTCGATGGCGCCGAGCGGCACCGCGTTCCAGGCGGCGGCGCCGCTGGTGGAGGACCCGATGCGCACGCCGTCCAGCAGGACCACGACCCCGTTGCTGTTGGCGCCGCGCAGGAACACGCTGGTGGCCGCGCCGGCGCTGCCGTTGCGGGTGATTTCGATGCCGCGCTGGCGCCGCAGCACGTCGGCCACCGAACCGGCGCCGGAGCGCGCGATCTCGTCGGCATGGATGACGGTGGTGTCGGCGATCACGTCGACCTCGCGCTGCGGCATGCGGGTGGCGGTGACGACGACGGTATCGAAGTTGTGGGCGAGGGAAGGCGAAGCGAAGGCGAATGCAAGCGAAGTTGCGAGCGAAGTCGCGGCCGCAAGCCGTGTGACAGGTAAGTTCATGAAATGCTCGTTCAAAGACAACCAGCCGACGTCCCCGTAGGCCAGATTGAACAGAAGCGCACCGCTGGCGCGCTTCCACCTTTTGGCCGGTATCCGGGCTGGCAAGTATGGCCGTCCGACCTTCCCATGCAGGTGCACAGTGGTCATGGAAGACGGTTCGCCGCGCTGGTCATTCATCGAGCGCGGCACTTGCTTACCGTTGCGGGGGCAGCACACATTGGCCTTGTTGAAGGGCTTCGTGTTTCCCGTTTAACTGCGGCCGTGAACACGGCCGCGAGCACCAAAACGCCGCCATTATAGGGCAGGACCGAAGCTGTTGTCAGTCTTTCAGCTCGATGACTTCACCGTAGGCGATGCGGTGGGCACTGGAAGCGGCACGCAGCGCGGCCTGCTCGAGACCGCCGCCGGCATGCAGGGCGCACAGGAGGCGGATGGTGCCGGCGTGGCAGACGAGCAGCGCGGCAGGCAGGCTCGACGCGCGCAATGCATCGCGGAAGGCGGCGATGCGCCAGGCCACGTCGAGCACGTTTTCGCCGCCGCCGGGTCGGTAATGCAGGAGGTCGGCCGCCCAGGCATCGACCTCGGCGCGCGGGATGTCCTCCCAGCTGCGCATCTCCCAGGCGCCGAAGTCCATCTCGGCCAGGCGGGAGTCGAGCGTGACGGGAACGCCGAGTGCGCCGGCAAGCGCGGCGCAGCGCGTCAGCGGACTCGCGTAGACCGGCAGCGCGCCGGGCAGGCAGGCCTCGCGCAGCTTGCCGGTGACGAGGGATAGCGCTGCCGCGGATGCGGCGACATCGGTCCTGCCGTAGCAGAGTCCGGGCGCAATGTCCGGCTGCGGGTGGCGGACCAGGACCAGCCGCATGGCTCAGGCCAGCGCGCCGTGGCCGAGCGTGGCCAGCACGGCGAGGTAGATGAACGCTTCCGCCAGTTGCTGGACGGCGCCGAGGCAGTCGCCGGTATAGCCGCCGATGCGCTGCGCGAACTTCCGGGCCAGCCACCAGCTGGCGGCGCCGGCGCCGAGGAGGGCGGCGAGTACGGCGCGCAGGTCGAGTGTGCCGCTGGCGAGCAGGAGCAGGGCGGCAATCGCCACGGTCACCGAGGCGATGCCGAATTCCGCGGTCGTCATGCGTTCGGCCAGCGGCTTGGCCTTGCCTTCGGCGCGTGCATATTCCATGCGCCAGATGAGCGAGGTCGCCGCGAGGCGCGACAGCGGATGGGCAAGCAGCAGGGCGCCGATGGCGCTGGCGGGCGGCAGCATCGCAAGTGCCGTGCACTTCGTGCCGAGCATGCACACGACGCCGATGGCGCCGTAGGCGCCGACACGCGAATCCTTCATGATCTCGAGCACGCGCTCGCGCGTCATGCCGCCGCCGAGGCCATCGCAGGTGTCGGCGAAGCCGTCCTCATGAAAGGCGCCGGTGGCGTAGATGGTGGCTGCGGTCGAGAGCACGGCGGCGACCGGCGCGGGGACGAACAGCGCGGACGCGGCGTACACGCCGGCGCCGATCGCGCCCACCACGATGCCGACCAGCGGGAAGTAGCGCGACGCATGGTGCAGCCACTCCTGCTCGAAACCGACCCAGCGCGGAATCGGCAGGCGCGTGAAGAACTGGACCGCGATGAAGAACAGGCGCAACTGCTGCATGTGTCAGTGCGCGCCGGTGCTGACCTGCGCCGATGCGAAGGTCGCCATCTCGTTCATGAAGTTGGCGGCCGCGTGCAGCAGGGGCAGGGCCAGCGCGCTGCCGGTGCCTTCGCCCAGCCGCAGGCCGAGCTGCAGCAGCGGTTGCGCGCCGAGTGCATCCAGCATCAGGCGATGGCCGTTCTCGTCCGAGCAGTGGGCGAAGACGCAGTAGTCGAGGATCGCCGGCTGCAGGCGCGCGGCGACCAGCAGGGCACTGGTGACGATGAAGCCGTCGATCAGCAGTACTTTGCGGAGCTCGGCCGCCTTCAGCATCGCGCCGCTCATCATGGCGATCTCGAAACCACCGAAGGTGGCCAGCACCTCGAGCGGATCGTCGGCGCCGGCATGGCGCTCGACGGCGGCGGCGATGACTTGCTGCTTGCGCTGGATGCCATCGGCCGACAGTCCCGTGCCGGCGCCGACGCATTGCGGCAGCGGCAGCCTGGTGAGCTTGTGCATGATGGCCGCGGCGGCGGTCGTGTTACCGATGCCCATCTCGCCGAAGCCGACCACGTTACCTGGGAGGTCGCGCACCAGGGCCATGCCGTGTTCCAGCGCGGTGTCCAGTTCGAGGCGCGACATTGCGGCTTCATTGGCGAAGTTATGGGTTCCCATGCCGACCTTGCGGTCGAGCAGGCCGGCGCGCTCGCCGAACACGTGCTTGACGCCGGCGTCGACGACGTGCAGCGCGCAGTTGTTCTGGCGTGCGAACACATTGATGGCGGCGCCGTTGGCGAGGAAATTCTCCACCATCTGCCAGGTGACGTCCTGCGGATAAGCCGAGACGCCTTCTGCGACCACGCCGTGGTCGCCGGCAAATACCAGGATGGCCGGATCGCTGATGCGGACCCTTGCCGAGCGCTGGATCAGTCCGAGCTGGGCCGCGAGCGTCTCCAGGCGGCCGAGGCTGCCGAGCGGTTTCGTCTTGTTATTAATGGCCTCGGCCAGGACCTGCGACAGGGCTGCGTCGGCGATCGGCGCGATAGGTGGAATCTGCATTGCCGGAAAGATAAGGTGGAAAAAACGCGACGATAACATAGTCGCAGGCGTTGTAAGTGCCGCCGGCGTTTGCTATAGTCTTACTCCTCCGACGCGAAAGCAGCTTGTAAGGCAGCGATAGCGAAAGAGACGAGGGGTTGACGAGGAACACGAAACACTGCATACTCTCACTTCTCTGCTGCTGACGAACACAACGCTTCGTACGGTGCAGCAAGGTAGCACAGAACAAGAGTTCTTTAACAATCAACAGTCGATAAGTGTGGGCGTTTGATGAAGGTGCCAGTGACTTCGGTCGCTGATTACTTAAATTATCAAATGTTCACAAAAGTATTAACGTTGCTCAGCAATGAGCGACGGTCAGT
>NZ_JCASIE010000036.1:0-15795 GCF_059685865.1 Telluria sp. ZB4P36 | reverse complement strand
CGTCGGCATCGTCGACACCACGGCCGATCAAGCGGTCGCCCTGTGGCGGCTGGTGGCCGAGCGGGCCGTCTGCGTCAACACGACGGCGGCTGGGGGCAACGCAAGCCTCATGACGCTGGGAGTGTAATCATCAGGGGGAGCGCGAGCTCCCCTTTTTTTGCAGCAGGAGTAGCGTAGTAGCTTCACATTCTTATAAAAATGGAGGTAGACATGCTTGTTGGCGTACCAAAGGAGATCAAGAATCACGAGTACCGCGTCGGCCTGACCCCGCCCTCGGTGCGCGAACTGACGTCACGCGGACACGAGGTCATCGTGCAGCAGGGCGCCGGCGAGCAGATCGGGCTGTCGGACGAGCAGTACATGGCGGCCGGCGCCGGCATCGTGGCCACGGCGAAGGAGATCTTCGCGCGCGCCGACATGATCGTGAAGGTCAAGGAACCGCAGCCTGTCGAATGCGCGATGCTGCGCGAAGGGCAGGTCCTCTACACCTACCTGCACCTGGCGCCGGATCCTGAACAAACCGCCGCGCTGGTGAAATCGGGCGCGGTCTGCATCGCCTACGAAACCATCACCGGCCCGGGCGGCGGCCTGCCGCTGCTGGCGCCGATGAGCGAAGTGGCCGGCCGCATGGCGATCCAGGCCGGCGCCGCGCACCTGGAAAAATCCAAGGGCGGCATGGGCCTGCTGCTGGGCGGCGTGCCGGGCGTCGCCGCGGGCCACGTGGTGATCATCGGCGCGGGCGTGGTCGGCACCAATGCGCTGCAGATGGCGATCGGCACCGGCGCCCGCGTGACGGTGCTCGACAAGAACGTCGACCGCCTGCGCCAGCTCGATCTCGTTTACGGCAACCGCATCTCCACGCTCTACTCCAATGCGCATGCGATCGAGGAAGCGGTCCTGTCGGCCGACCTGGTGATCGGCGGGGTGCTGGTACCGGGCGCCGCGGCGCCGAAGCTGGTCACCCGCGACATGATCTCGCGCATGAAGAAGGGCGCGGTGGTGGTGGACGTGGCGATCGACCAGGGCGGCTGCTTCGAAACCTCGCATGCGACCACCCATGCCGATCCGACCTTCGTGGTCGACGGCGTGATCCACTACTGCGTGGCCAACATGCCGGGCGCGGTGGCGCGCACCTCGACCTTCGCGCTGAACAACGCGACCATCGGGCACGCGGTGGCGCTGGCCACCAAGGGCTGGCGCCGCGCGCTCTCGGATGACGCCCACCTGCGCAACGGCCTGAACGTTTGCCAGGGCAAGGTCACCTACGAAGCCGTAGCCCGCGACCTGAACTACGCTTACGTGCCGGCGGAGTCGCTGCTGGGCTGAAGCGGCATTGCGACCAGATCCCGGCACACGCGCCGGGTGATGTGGAAGGCGTACTGCGCGGCCACCGATTTCACGAAACGCATGAAATCGGTGGCCGCGTTTTCATTGGCGTTGTCGGACACGGTGCGGATGACGGCGCAGGGCACGCCCAGCTCGTGGCACACCTGGGCCACCGCGGCGCCTTCCATTTCGACCGCCACCAGGCCGGGAAGGGCTGCGTTGAGCCCGTTCAGGTGGGCGCGGTCGGTCATGAACTGGTCGCCGCTCGCCACCAGGCCGCGGTGCACGCGCGGCTGCGACAGCCGGAATTCGCGCCGCTCGCCTTCGCTGACCGCATCCAGGAAGTCCAGCTCGAGGAAGTCATGGGCGGCGCGCGACAGGCGCATCGACAGCTGCAGGTCCGGCTGGAAGTGCGTCTGGCCGGTCAGCGGCACCTCGAAACGGGGGAACAGCGGGCTGGCATCCATGTCGTGCTGGACCAGGGCTTCGGCCACCACGATGTCGCCGACCCGCACCGTTTTATCCCCGGCGCCGGCCACGCCGGTGAAGAGGATGTGGGTAACTCCGAACTTTTCCACAAGCGTGGTGGCGGTCATGGCCGCTGCAACCTTGCCAATTCGCGATAAAACGCACACAGCGTCGATTTCCCACAGCTGTCCGAGGCAGTACTCGCGTTTTCCATGGATGAGCGTGGCGGCCCCTTTCATGGCCTCCACGAGCCCCTGCTGTTCTTCGTACAGCGCGCTGATGATCCCTAGCCGCATGCTTGTCCTGGTTCTTTACCGGTTATCGATGGCAGGATGATAACCGTTGCCAGGCTTATTGCACCGTCAGGGCCACGTCGTCGACCAGGAAGCTGGTCTGCAATGACGAGTCCTCGGCACCCGCGAAGAACACCTGCACGGTCTGTCCCTTCCAGGCCGACAGGTCGACGCTGCGCTGCACATAGCCGGAGCCCTTGTTCAGGTTCGAGTACGTGACCGGCGTGGCCAGGATACTGCCGCCGCTGTTGCGCACCTGGAGCTTGAGCGTGTCGTACGCGCTGGAGGTGGTCGTTTCGGCCGTGGTCACCTGCAGCCAGAACGACAGCGTCGCGCTGGTGATGCCGGACGGGATGGCGATCTGCTGGTAGAGGTTGTCGGTACGGGTGGCGCCGGTGCCGGCGAACTTTGCCTTCCAGCTGCCGGTGCGTGCCGGGGTCGCCGTCGCATTGTTGACGATGCCGCTGCCTCCGCTCCACGATACCGCGCCCGATTCGAAGCCCGGATTGGCCAGCAGCTGGGTGCCGCCGCTGCCGCTGCCGTTCGTGATGCTGAAGCTCGCCGCGGCCGAGCTGCCGACATTGCCGGCCGCATCATACGCCTTGGCGGTGAGTGCATGGCTGCCGTCGGCCAGGGTGGTCGAATCGAGCGCCATTGCGTAGGGCGCGGTGCTGTCCGTCCCCTTCAGCAGGTTATCCACATAGAACTCGACCCGGCTCACGCCGACGTTGTCGCTGGCCGTCGCCGACAGGGTGATGCTGCCGCTGCTGCCGCTTGCGCTGGCGCTCACGGTGGGCGCCGTGGTGTCGCCGGCGGCCGCGACCTGGGTCACCCAGATCGGCGCCGACCACAGGATCTTGCCGTCGCTTTGGGTGATCTTCGCGTAGTAGAAATGCTCGCCGGTGCTGGGGGTGACGGTCGTGTTCGCGCTGGTCGAGAGCTGGGTGACCGTGCCATTGCGCTTGGGGACACCCTCGAAGATCGCCACCGTCGATACCGTCTGGCCGGAGGTATTGGCGAAGTTGGCCACCAGGTTCAGCGGGCCGCTGTTGGTGAAGCGCTCGCCCATGACGCGGCCGTTCGCGGTCAGGACCAGCTGTGAGTTCTTGTCCATCGTCGCGAACACGCGGCGCGCGCGCAGCGCATCGACGAAGCTGGCGTTAGTGAGCGCGGTGCCGGTCGGGATCAGGACCCCGGTGCGGTTGGTGTAGGAGGCGCCCCAGTTGGCGCAGTGGTTGTCCTGGTTGGTGGAAAAGGCGACGTGGAAGCCCGCCTCGAGCGCTTTCTTGCAGGCGCTCTCGTAGGTGCTGCGGCTGGTCTCGGTCTCGGTGGTATTGGTCGAGAAGGCCGAGGTGTTCATCACTTCGCACAAGACCATCGCTTCGTCGCCGTCGGCGGTGTAGCCGAGCGGCACGCCGCCCACCAGGAACTGGCCGGTGCTCTCGGGATGGTTGAACTGGCCGATCCAGCCGCGGCTGCGCATCAGGGAATACAGCGAGGCGTAGTCGGTCTTGGACGTATAGGTGTCGCCCAGCAGCTGGTTGCTGGCGTTGTATTCCCACTGCAGCAGCTCATTGCTGTTCAGGACATTCAAGTGGCCGCCATTGCTGATCACGCCCCATTCCAGTCCGTACACGGCGAGGAAGCCGGGATTGGCCAGGTTGAAATCCGATGCCGCGCTCAAGCCCGCCTGGTAGAGCGCCTTGGCGGTGGCCGGGCTGGCCGCGGTGTTGGTCGAGCTCGAGCCGTCGTACATGTGGTTGTGTTCCGAGGCCATCAGGATGTCGAGGCCCTTGTTTTTCGCATAGGCGAAGGCGTCGGTCGGACCGAAAGCGCCATTTTGCGGACTCTGCGAGCTGGTGCAGGAAGAAAGTGCGCCTCCGCCATCGCTGTGGTTGGTCTGGCTGTGCAGGTTGGCGTAGTAGACCGTGTAGGGCAGCGAAGCGGTGGCCGGCGCCGAAGCCATCGTCACGGAACCGCTGCCCGTTTTTGCGGCGGAAGACGGCATGGGCTGGAAGGCCGGCATCGGCAGCGCGCCCGGCTCGCCGACCGCGATGTCCCATGACTGCTCGATCCGGTGGCCGCTGTCGCCATCGAGCATGCCATCGATCTCCTCGCCGGAGAGCGGCCCCTTGCGCTGCGCCTCGGCTTGATTCGCGACCGCGACCATCCGGACCTGGTAGATCCCGTCGCGCAGGGCCGGGTCATTTGCACGGCCGGCCCATGTCACCTTGACGTCGACTGCTTTCTTCGACAGCCGTTCGGCACCCTGCCAGCGTTCGATGACGCGCTGTGCCGGGTCGAGCAGTTCGAGACGCCAGGCGATGTCATGGTCCTGCTCGACGAATGGATAACTGAACTTGAGGGCAAACGTGCGTCCTTCCTGCGCTGCCGCCACCGCCTTGTAGGGCGCGTGGAGTGTCGCTTCGAACTCGCGGTGATCCGCTTCGGATGCGACACCCGCCTGGCTGATGCCCAGGGCGAGGACCAGTGGTAGCAACTTCATTGTGTGAATGCGACGCATGCTGACTCCCTCTCTCTTTAGTTATGGAAAAATACAAAGTTTGACAACAATGCATGACACATAGATGACAAACAAGCATTAACTAAAGAGAACTCAGCAGCTGTTGTAAATACGATGAAAAACGGAAAGACTGTGCTCAGAGCAATTTGCGGAAGTACACCACGCGTTCGGTTTCCTCGAACCCAAGTGCGCGGTGCATGGCATGGCTGGCCGTATTGTCGAGCAATGCATCGGATGCCATCTCCGTGCAGCCCTGTTTCCTGGCCCATTGTTCGGCAATTTTGACGAGTTGGGCGGCAATGCCCTGCTTGCGGAAGGCCGGATCGACGTACAGGCCTTCCAGGAAGCCGACCGGAGACGATTCGGTTCCGTTGACGTAGTCGCTGCGCAGCGCCACTTCGACCAGTCCCTGCGGCTTGCCAGTGCGCGAGTAGGCGATGAACTGTGCATAACGGCGGGGTTGTTCACACAACTCCTGCATTTCGGGCAGGTGTTCGCTGCGATCTGCAGGCCATAAAGCCATGCGCAGTTGCAGCCAGCCGAGTTGTTCAACGCTTGTGCACGGTTTGATCGAGCTCATGAAGCAGGAGTTTTCTACGCTTGAGCGTTCATTTTGCTTGTCTTACGCATGTGAGGCCAGAAAAAATCGCGTTTCCCGGCTTTTACAGCATCGCAGAGCTTCAGGGTATTAGTTAACTAAAGTTTGTATACAAACTGGTAGTAGATAGTAAACGCGGCTTTTTCTGTTGATAACTCGCGTTTACTCCACAGTATCAAGCACTTGACGACGTTTTTACTGGCAGGACAAAGCGTGTGTGGGGGTTGCACGAAACGGGGACAGATTTTGGCCTGAGCGGTAAACGCTGCGTTCTGCACATCCGATCCTGTGGATATGCATCGACTTTTCCACAGAGGGCTTGGCAAAAATCCGCCGTGGTGAGCTGTTGCCGGCAGTTTCTGGCAAACAGTGCTCAGCCGTTTTTGATGACAGGCAGTATCCAGGTCGATGTGTTGCTTGCGAGTTCGCGTTGTCGGTTTTGTTGTTGTAGTAAACAAGTTTGTATACAAACTGGTAGTAATAGTAAACGAGCATGTTCCTGTGGATAAGGACAGTTTTCTCCACAGCGTCAATGGTTTACGGTCGCTTCAAGGCCTTGAACAAGGCTTGTTTTTAAACTGTAGGAAAGTTGGACAGAATTTTGGCGTGTCGGTTTACTGATCTGTTCTACACATTCGATCCTGTGGATATCCCAGCTGTTTTTCACAGACCTGGGCAGGATGTGCGTGCAATGAGGCTGTGATTGGCACCTTTGGCTGGATGGAAGGGCAGCAAGCCAAAGCTAGTAGACAGAGTTTGAAGCTGTGCGATCGCTACGACGGCGGACGAAAAAAAATTTGAAAAAGTTTTTCAAGGTTTACAAAGCAAAGTTTGAATATAAGGATAGTAGTAGTGGTTAACGCAGGCCCCAGCTTGTGGAAAACGCCCTTTAGGCCTGAGAAATCATCGACTTACAGAAGGTATAAGGCGGTGCAGCACTGTCGCGTGGAGCCTGTCGGTAAACTGGACAAGATTTCGCGGACCTGAAATTTGCCCGGTTCTGCACAAAACAGACCTGTGGATATCAATAGGCTTATCCACAGGAGGGGCCTGGACTTCCGTTTACGATCTGGTAAGCTTGCCTCATCGAATGACGAACGGAGGGCTGGTGAATCTCGATACACGGTTTCGACAGCCCATGTTCCGGCCCGCAGAAGGCGACTTGCGTTCGCCTTGCAGCGCCGTTCGGGAACGCTAGCCTTGGAATCGGCCGGCGAGTACGACTACATCATCGTCGGCGGCGGCACGTCGGGCTGTGTGCTGGCGAACCGCCTGACAAGCAATCCGGACATCGACGTCCTGCTGGTGGAAGCGGGCGGCCGTGACGATTACCTGTGGATCCACATCCCGGTCGGCTACCTGCATTGCATCGGCAATCCGCGCACGGACTGGCTGTTCCGTACCGAAGCCGATCCCGGCCTGAACGGGCGGGCCCTGATCTACCCGCGGGGCAAGGTCCTGGGCGGCAGCTCGTCGATCAACGGCATGATCTACATGCGCGGCCAGCCTGCCGATTACGCACGCTGGGCCGAGGTCGCGGGTGACGATTCCTGGCGCTGGGAGGAAGTGCTGCCGCTGTTCAAGCGCAGCGAAGACCACTACCTGGGCGCCAGCGAAGTGCATGGTGCGGGTGGCGAGTGGCGCGTGGAAAAGCAAAGGCTGTCCTGGAAAATCCTGGATGCCTTCCGTGAGGCGGCGGCGGAGACCGGCATCCCGAAAATCGATGATTTGAATGCCGGCCGAGGTGAAGGTTCCGCCTATTTCGAAGTCAACCAGCGGCGCGGCATCCGCCTGCATACGGCGAAAGCCTTCCTGAAGCCCGCGGCGAAACGGCCGAACCTGACGATCATGACCGGCTGCCACGTCGAGCGCCTGCTGTTCGAGGACACGCCGCAGGGCACAGTCTGTACTGGCATCCAGTTCACTGGTGCTGAGCAAACGTTTACGGCAAGGGCGCACCGCGAGACCCTGCTTGCGGCGGGAGCGGTGGGTTCGCCGCAGATATTGCAGCTGTCCGGCGTTGGCGCTGCAAGCGATCTCCAGCGCCATGGCATTGGACCGGTGAAGGACTTGCCTGGCGTTGGCGGCAACCTGCAAGACCACCTGCAGCTACGGATGATCTTCAAGGTCCGGGGCGTGACAACCCTGAACACGCGCGCCACCAACTGGTTCGGCAAGACTCTCATCGGGATCGAGTACGCCTTGTTCCGAAGTGGCCCGATGTCGATGGCGCCGTCCCAGCTCGGTGCGTTTGCCAAATCCTCGCCCGAGCTGCCGGCGCCGAACCTGCAGTACCACGTCCAGCCCCTGTCGCTGGACAAGTTCGGCGATCCGCTGCACCGCTTTCCGGCGTTCACGGCCAGCGTGTGCAACCTGCAGCCGAGCTCGCGCGGGCACGTGCGCATCGCCTCCGGCGACAGCTATGCGCCGCCGAAGATCACACCGAACTACCTGAGCACCGAGGCCGACCGGAAAACCGCGGCCGCGGCACTGGCGCTGACGCGCCGCATCGCGGCCGCGCCGGCGCTGGCGAAGTACCGGCCCGAAGAGTTCATGCCTGGTCCGCAATACCAGAGTGAAGAAGAACTGGCCCATGCGGCAGGGCTGGTCGGCACCACGATTTTCCATCCGGTCGGCACCTGCCGCATGGGCCGGCAGGACGATCCGCTGGCCGTGGTCGACAGCCGCCTGCGCGTGCACGGCATCGCAAAACTACGGGTCGTCGACGCCTCGATCATGCCTTTCATTACTTCGGGAAATACCAATTCGCCGACCATCATGATTGCGGAAAAGGCTGCGCAGGACATTCTCAGCGGGCACAGCTGACGCGGGACCGTGCAAAAACACACAGGCGGCTTGCGCTGATACGGCACGTTTGCACTGCGCACGCTAGCCCAGCCGTATTGTGAGGGTCTTCGCTTGTATGTATTATCTGGCAAGCAGTCCTCGCAATTTCTGTCACTTGCAGCACCACGTGTTGGAGAGTCAATGGCGGATGTCATCCTGGAGACGAAGGCGCTCACCAAGGAGTTCAAGGGATTCACGGCCGTCAGTGAGGTCAACCTCCAGGTCGAACGCGGCCACATCCACGCCCTGATCGGCCCGAACGGCGCCGGCAAGACCACCTGCTTCAACCTGCTCACGAAGTTCCTGGCGCCGACTGCGGGCCGGATCCTCTTCAACGGCCGCGACATCACCGCCGCGCGGCCGGCCCAGATCGCCCGCATGGGCATCATTCGCTCCTTCCAGATTTCGGCCGTCTTCCCGCACATGACGGTGCGCGAGAACGTGCGCATCGGCCTGCAGCGCCGGCTCGGCACCAGCTTCCACTTCTGGCGCAGCAGCCGTTCCCTGGACAGCCTGAACGAGCGCGCGCTGGCCCTGCTGGCCGAGGTCGGCCTGGACAGCTTCGCCGACACCGTGACGGCCGACCTGCCCTACGGCCGCAAGCGCGCCCTGGAAATCGCCACCACGCTGGCGATGGAGCCGGAACTGATGCTGCTGGACGAACCGACCCAGGGCATGGGCCACGAAGATGTCCACAGGGTGACCGAGCTCATCAAGAAGGTGGCGGCGGGCCGCACCATCCTCATGGTCGAGCACAACATGAAGGTGGTGGCCGGCATCTGCGACCGCATCTCGGTTCTGCAGCGCGGCGCCGTGCTGGCCGAAGGCAGCTACGCCGAGGTGGCGCGCAATCCGCTGGTGATGGAAGCCTATATGGGCACGGCCGACGGCCAGCTGGGCGGAGCACAGGCATGACGGCGGCGCTCGCGATCAGGGACTTGCATGCCTGGTATGGCGAATCGCACATCCTGCACGGCATCAGCCTGGACGTGGCGCCGGGCGAAGTCGTGACCCTGCTGGGCCGCAACGGCGCCGGCCGGACCACGTTGCTGCGCGCCATCATTGGCCTGACCGGCCGCCGCAGCGGCTCGATCCGGGTGAACGGTGTCGAGGCGGTCGGCCTGCCGACGCACCGGATCGCCCACCTCGGCATCGGCTACTGCCCGGAAGAGCGCGGCATCTTCGCGTCGCTGTCGGCCGAGGAAAACCTGCTGCTGCCGCCGCAGCTGAAAGGGGCAGGGGCGGGCATGAGCGTGGACGAGATCTACGCGATGTTCCCCAACCTCTACGAGCGCCGCCACAGCCAGGGCACCCGCCTGTCGGGCGGCGAACAGCAGATGCTGGCGGTCGCGCGCATCCTGCGCACCGGCGCGCGCCTGCTGCTGCTGGACGAGATTTCCGAAGGCCTGGCGCCGGTCATCGTGCAGAGCCTGGCGCGCACCATCACGACCCTCAAGGCCAAGGGCTACACGATCGTCATGGTCGAACAGAATTTCCGCTTCGCCGCACCGCTCGCGGACCGTTTTTATGTGGTCGAGCACGGTCAGGTCGTCGAGACCATCGCGGCCGCGGAACTGGACAGCAGGATGCCGGTGCTCACCGAGCTGCTCGGCGTTTAAGCAATGAATAACCCGCAAACACGACACGGAGACAACATCATGAAACTCAGCACCATCGCCCTCGCCGCCGCCGCCAGTTTCGGCGTGTCCATGCCCGCCCAGGCGCAAATCTCGGGCGACGTGATCAAGATCGGTTTCATCAGCGACCTGTCCGGCGTCTATTCCGACATCGACGGCAATGGCGGGGCGGAAGCGATCCGCATGGCGATCGCCGACATGGGCGGCGCGATCAACGGCAAGAAGATCCAGCTGGTCGTGGCGGACCACCAGAACAAGCCGGACATCGCCGCCTCGAAGGCACGCGAATGGTTCGACCAGCAGGGCGTCGACCTCTTGATCGGCGGGACCAATTCCGGCGCCAGCCTGGCGATGGCCAAGGTGGCCGCGGAAAAGAAAAAAGTCTTCATCGCGATCGGTTCCGGCACCGCCCAGCTGACCAACGAGCAGTGCACACCCTATACCGTCCACTACGCCTACGACACCGTGGCGCTGGCGCGCGGCACCGGCGCGACCATGCTGAAGCAGGGCGGCAAGTCCTGGTACTTCCTGACCGCCGACTACGCCTTCGGCCAGTCGCTCGAGAAGGATACCGCTGACGTCGTCAAGGCCGGCGGCGGCACCGTGGTGGGCAGCGTCAAGCACCCCTTGTCGGCGTCCGATTTCTCGTCCTTCCTGCTGCAGGCGCAATCGTCCAAGGCCCAGGTGCTGGGCATGGCGAACGCCGGCGGCGACCTGATCAATGCGGTGAAGGCGGCCAACGAATTCGGCCTGACCAAAAAGATGAAAGTGGCCGGCCTGCTGGTGTTCATCAACGACGTGCACACGCTGGGCCTGAACACGACCCAGGGCATGTATCTCACCGACGGCTGGTACTGGGACCGCACCCCGGAGAGCCGCGCCTGGGCCAAGCGCTACTTCGCCAAGATGAAGAAGCAGCCCTCGATGCTGCAGGCCGGCGACTATTCGGCCACGATGCAGTTCCTGAACGCCGTGAAGGCCACCGGCACCGACAATGGCGACAAGGTCATGGCGCATCTGAAAAAGACCCCGATCAACGACATGTTCGCGAAGAACGGCACGATCCGCCCGGACGGCCGCATGGTCTACGACATGTACCTGATGCAGGTGAAGTCGCCCAAGGAATCGAAGGGGGCCTGGGATTACTACAAGGTGGTCGCCACCATCCCGGGCGAGGAGGCCTATACGAAGAAGGCCGAAACCAAGTGCGCCTTGTGGAAGTAAGCGCCGCTGCATGGATATCCTGGGCATCCCCCACCAGGCCCTGCTGAGCCAGCTCCTGCTCGGCCTGGTCAACGGCTCCTTCTACGCCATGCTCTCGCTGGGCCTGGCCGTCATCTTCGGCCTGCTCAACGTCATCAACTTTTCCCATGGCGCCCTGTACATGATGGGCGCCTTTGCCGCCTACATCGGCGTCACCAGTTTCGGCCTGAACTACTGGATGATGCTCCTGCTGGCGCCGCTGCTGGTCGGCCTGTTCGGCATCCTGGTCGAGCGCAGCATGCTGCGCTGGCTCTACCAGCTCGATCACCTCTACGGCCTGCTGCTGACCTTCGGCATCACGCTGCTGCTGGAAGGGGTATTCCGCTCCTTCTTCGGCGTCTCCGGCCAGACCCTGGACGTGCCGGAACAGCTTGCCGGCGCCACCGATCTCGGCTTCATGATCCTGCCCAACTACCGTGCCTGGGTGGTGGCCGCCTCCCTGGTCGTCTGCCTGTCGACCTGGTTCGTGATCGAGAAGACCCGGCTCGGCGCCTACCTGCGCGCCGGCACCGAGAACCCCAGGCTGGTCGAGGCCTTCGGCATCAACGTGCCGTTGATGGTCACGCTGACCTATGGCTTCGGCGTGGCGCTGGCCGGCTTTGCCGGCGTACTGGCGGCGCCCGTCATCAACGTTACGCCGCTGATGGGCTCGAACCTCATCATCGTCGTGTTCGCGGTGGTCGTGATCGGCGGCATGGGCTCGATCCTCGGTTCCATCCTCACCGGCCTGGCCCTGGGCGTGATCGAAGGCCTGACCCGCGTGTTCTATCCGGAAGGTTCGGAGGTGGTGGTGTTCGTGGTGATGGTGATCGTCCTGCTGCTGCGTCCGGCCGGGCTGTTCGGCAAGGAGACACGATGAACAGGAAGCTCGGCTATCTTCTCGCACTGGCGCTGTTCCTGGCCGCGCCCTTCTTCGCCTATCCGGTGTTCCTGATGAAGCTGCTATGCTTCGCCCTGTTCGCCTGCGCCTTCAACCTCCTGATCGGTTTCACCGGATTGCTGTCCTTTGGCCATGCCGCTTTTTTCGGCAGCGCCGGCTATGTGACGGGCCATTTGCTGGCGGTCAGCGGGCTGCCGACCGGGCTCGGCATCGTGCTGGGCGTGGCCGCATCCAGCCTGCTGGGCCTGGTGATCGGCGCGCTGGCGATCCGCCGCCAGGGCATCTATTTTTCGATGATCACGCTGGCGCTGGCGCAGATGGTGTACTTCGCGGCGCTGCGCGCGCCCTTCACGCACGGCGAGGATGGCCTGCAGGGCGTGCCGCGCGGGCAGTTGTTCGGCCTGGACCTGGCGAACGACCTGAGCATGTACTACCTGGTGCTGGCGATCGCCGCCGCCGGCTTCCTGCTGATTGTGCGCATCGTGCATTCGCCCTTCGGCCAGGTGCTCAAGGCCATCAAGGAGAACGAGCCGCGCGCCGTGTCGCTGGGCTACGAGGTCGACCGCTACAAGCTGCTGGCCTTCGTGCTGTCCGCGGCCCTGGCCGGGCTTGCAGGGGCCACCAAGACGGTCGTGCTGGGCTTCGAGACGCTCACCGACGTCCACTGGACCATGTCGGGCCTCGTGGTCCTGATGACCCTCGTAGGCGGCATGGGGACGATGGCCGGGCCGATCCTGGGCGCCTTCCTGGTCATCGCACTGGAGAACAAGTTGGGCGAGCTCGGCGCCTGGCTGGCGGAGCGCTCCGGCGTCGAATGGTTCGGGACGCTCGGCGAGTCGGTCGGCATGGTGACGGGCCTGATCTTTATTGTCTGCGTGCTATTGTTCCGGCGTGGTATCGTGGGGGAGATAGCTGCGCTGCTCGCGCGTGGCCGCACCGGGCAAGCGGAGCGAACTTGAGCCTGGAATCCCACACCGTCGACATACACGGCTTGCGCATGCACTACGTCAGCGCAGGCAGCGGCCCGGCCGTCATCCTGATGCATGGCTTTCCCGATACCCATGAGATCTGGCGCCACCAGATCCCGGTATTGGCCGCGAATGGCTACCGCGTCATCGCGCCGGACATGCGTGGTTACGGCAAGACCGATGCGCCGCTCGGTACCGGCGCCTATGCCATCGAATTCCTGTGCGCCGACATCCTCGGCCTGATGGACCAGCTCGGCCTGGAGAAGGTGTCGCTGGTCGGTCACGACTGGGGCGGCCTGGTCGGCTGGCAGCTGTGCATGAATGCGCCCCGGCGCTTCGAGCGTTTCGCCGCCCTGTCCACCGGACATCCGGCCGCGATCGCCAATGCCGGCGCCACCCAGCAGATGCGTTTCTGGTACATCCTCGGTTTCCTGATGCCGGTGGTGGCCGAACATGCGATCCGGGCCAATGACTGGTTCTTCCTGCGCCAGATGACACGGCGCCCGGATCAGCTGGCGATCTGGCGCGCGGCGCTGGAGCCGGAAGGGCGCCTGACAGCGGCCCTGAACTATTACCGGGCCAACCTCAAGCTTGGCCGGCCGCACCACTGGTGTCCGGTCGAAGTGCCGGTAATGGGCGTCTGGAGCGACCGTGATCCGGCGCTCGGCGAAAAGCAGATGCTGGATTCGCTCCACCACTGCCGCGCCGGCTTCCGCTACGAACGGCTGAGCGGGGTGGGGCACTGGATGCAGCTGTCCGCCACCGAGCGCCTCAA
Source organism: Telluria sp. ZB4P36 (assembly GCF_059685865.1). Taxonomy (NCBI): domain Bacteria; kingdom Pseudomonadati; phylum Pseudomonadota; class Betaproteobacteria; order Burkholderiales; family Oxalobacteraceae; genus Telluria; species Telluria sp. ZB4P36. Next base: position 2,216 of record NZ_JCASIE010000036.1, on the reverse strand, counting down.
CGCCCTGCTGCTGGACTTCCTCAAGACCTCATAAGGCTGCGGCGTAGATCGCCCGCGCATCGTCGCGGGTGAGCTCGCGCGGGTTGTTGCCCAGCAGCCGGGTCTGGAGCATGGCGTCGTCGGCCAGGCGGTCAAGGTCGGCTTCCGCGATGCCTACCTGGCGCAAGCTCGTCTCGATACCCGTCATCTTGGCTGTTTGTTGCATCGCAACAATGAGCGCCTCCGCCCGCGCTTCCTCGCTGCCGCTCGCGTGCGGGACGATCACACCGGCCAGTTCCGCATACAGCTTGGCCGCCTGCGGCAGGTTGAAGCGCAGGACATGCGGCAAGACCAAGGAGTTCGACAGGCCGTGCGGCACGTGGAAGATGCCGCCGATCGGGTAAGCCAGGGCGTGGACGCCCGCCACCGGCGCATTCGAGAAAGCCTGTCCGGCAAGGCAGGCACCGAGCAGCATGGCTTGTCTTACTTCGAGCCGATCGCCCTGTTCGCAGGCCGGCAGCAGGTTGCGCGCCAGCAGGGACAAGGCTTCGCGCGCCAGTGCGTCCGACAGCGGATTTTTCTTGTGCTTGCTGGTATAGGCTTCGATGGCATGCACCATCGCATCGATTCCGGTGGCCGCGGTGACCAGCGGCGGCAGGCCCAGGGTCAGCGTCGCATCGAGCACAGCCAGGTCGGCGTAGAGCTGGGGGGCGACGACGCCGCTCTTGGTGGTGGCGCCGGTGGTCACGATCGCGATGTTGGTCACCTCGGATCCGGTGCCGGCGGTGGTCGGCACCTGCACCAGCGGCAGGCGTTTTCCGCTGACTTTTCCGATGCCGTAGGTGGCGTCGATGGGCTGCGCCGACTTGGCCAGCACCGCCACCAGTTTCGCCACGTCCATCGAACTGCCGCCGCCGAAACCGATGACGAGGTCGGTTTCGTGGCGGCGCGCGCTGTCCACGGCCTCCAGCACGACCGCTTCCGGCGGGTCGGCGATGACGCCAGAAAAGTGCGCGGGTAGCATGCCTGCCTGCTCCAGGCTGATGGTCGGAAGCGTGAGCAGGCCGGTGCGCAGGAAGCCGGCATCGGTGACGATGAAGGGGCGGCGGGTGCCGGGGAAGCGTTCCGCGATGAGGTCGCCGAGGCGCTGGGTCACGCCTGGTTCGGACAGGATGTTCGCAACCGTGCTGAAGGTAAAGGCGGTCATGGCATGTCTCCGTGTGTGTTTTTATCGTACAAGCTTACCCCAACATGCTCGAAGGAATCGACTGCCGTACAATGCAGCCTCTGCATTCCTTGGTATTTTCCATGATTGATTTTGCTTGGCTAGGCGTTGCAGCCTTTACCGCCGGCCTGGTCGATGCCGTCGTCGGCGGCGGCGGCCTGATCCAGATTCCCGCGATCTTCTCCGTGCTCCCGAAGGAGGTGCCGGCAACCCTGCTGGGAACGAACAAGTTTGCCAGTATCTTCGGTACCAGTGCCGCGGCGGTAAATTACGCGCGCCGGGTGAGGGTGGCATGGAGCACCGCGGCACCGGCGGCGCTGGCGGCCTTCGCGCTGTCCTTCGCCGGCGCCTGGACGGTGACGCGGGTTCCGGCCGATTTTGTACGTACGCTGTTGCCGATCATCCTGGTTGCTGTCGCGGTCTACACCTTCAAGAAGAAAGATTTGGGCTCGGTCCATGCGCCCGTGCACAGCGGACTGGCCGAGCGTTACTGGGCCATCGGCATCGGCGCCGCGATCGGCTTTTACGATGGCTTCTTTGGTCCGGGTACGGGCAGCTTCCTGATTTTCCTGTTCGTACGTTTCTTCGGCTTCGATTTCCTGAGCGCGTCGGCAGCGGCGAAGATCGTCAACGTCGCCTGTAATTTCTCGGCCTTGCTGTGGTTCGGCTACAGCGGTCACCTGTTGTGGCAGCTGGGCTTGATGATGGCCGCGTGCCAAGTGGCCGGTTCCCTGATCGGCACCAAGCTGGCGTTGAAGCACGGCAGCGGTTTTGTCCGCAAGCTCTTCCTCGTCGTCGTGTCCGGACTGATCTTGAAAACCGCTTACGATGCCTTCACCAAGATCGGGTGGTGATTGTTCCACGTGAAACAGCAAAGCCGGGTTCGCCCGGCTTTTTGTTTTGTGCGCCCAGCATGGGCGCACTCTTGCGGGTGCAAGTCCCGCCGCGAGCTGACCACAGTGAGCGAAGTGAAGCGCAACTGCGTGAGGGCGACCGAGCGTGGGGAGGAAGC
>NZ_JCASIE010000035.1:0-20099 GCF_059685865.1 Telluria sp. ZB4P36 | reverse complement strand
TTCGTGTCACCGCTATTGCTAGCGGGTCGCTCACTCAAGATACTGACCGTCGCTCATTGCTGAGCAACGTTAATACTTTTGTGAACATTTGATAATTTAAGTAATCAGCGACCGAAGTCACTGGCACCTTCATCAAACGCCCACACTTATCGACTGTTAATTGTTAAAGAACCCTTGTTCTGTACTACCTTGCTGCACCGTACGAAGCGTTGTGTTCGTCAGCAGCAGAGAAGTGAGAGTATGCAGTGTTTCGCTTTTCTCGTCAACCCCTCGTTCGCTTCGTTGCAGATTTTCCTGCGAACCTTGTCAACGTAACCGATTGATTACGTTAACCTTTTTCGGTCACTGCCGAAGCGGAGGCGAACTATAGCAAAACTTCGGGGCTCTGCACAAGGGCCCCGCCCCGACTTTTTTCAGGGTTAGCTCACATGCCGTCGAAGGTCGGCTTGCGCTTCTCGAGGAAGGCCGACATGCCCTCTTTTTGTGCGGGAGTACCGAAGCCGGCGTGGAAGTAGCGACGCTCGTAGCGCACGGCTTCGCTCAAAGGCATCTGGTAAGCCTGGTTGACGCAGTCCTTGATCTGCATGGCGACCGACACCGGCATCTCGGCGATGCCCTTGGCTACATTGATCGCCTCTTCCATCACGCTCTCTGCCGGATACACGCGCGATACCAGGCCGGTGCGCTCGGCTTCCGCGGCGTCGATCATGCGGGTGGTCAGCAGCAAGTCCATCGCCTTGGATTTACCGATCGCGCGCGGCAGGCGTTGGGTGCCCCCGGCGCCCGGGGTGACGCCGACCTTGATTTCCGGCTGGCCGAACTTGGCGTTTTCCGCCGCGATGAGGAAGTCGCACATCATGGCCAGTTCGCAGCCGCCGCCCAGGCAGTAGCCCGACACCACGCCGATCACCGGCTTGCGGATGTTCAGGATGTGCTCCCAGTTGCGGCCGATGTAGTTGCCCGGATAGGTGTCTGCCGCATAGGTGTAGTTCGCCATGGCCGCGATGTCGGCGCCCGCGGCGAAGACCTTGTCGCTACCGGTCAGGACGATGACGTTGACGGCCGGGTCGGCGTCGAACTTGTGCAGCGCGTCGCCCAGCTCGTTCATCATGTTGTCGTTCAGCGCATTCATCGCCTTCGGACGGTTCAGGCGGATCACGACGACCTTGCCGTGGTTTTCGATCAACAGATCTGCATATTCCATGTGACATTCCCTTGTGAGGTTAGAGACGGATTGCCGGGATTGTAACGTCTCGCGCAGCAGCAAACACGGTATGATTATTTGTTCAGCAATATTCTGTGCGAGATCACCATCCCAGCCTTCGTTACCCACTGGCTCCGGCAGCGCATCCCCGCCGATTCGGCGATGCGCAAGCCCGATTTCCGCCGCTTCTGGTTCAGCAGCATCCTGGCCCACTTCGGCGCCCAGATCACCCTGCTCGCCCTGCCGATTTGCGCGGTGCTGATGCTGCATGCGACGCCGGCCCAGATGGGCACCCTGGCTGCCTTCGAATCCCTGCCCTTCCTGCTGTTCGGCCTTCCGTCGGGCGTGCTGCTGGACCGCAGCCGCCGCCTGCCGGTCATGATGGCCAGCGACCTGATGGTGGCGATCGCGCTCGCCAGCGTGCCGCTGGCCTGGTGGCTGGACCTGCTCACCATCCCCTGGCTGTATGCGGTCGGCTTCGTGATCGGCGCCGGCCATGTGGTCGGCGGCAGCGCCGAACAGGTGTTCCTGACCTTCCTGGTCGGGCGCGACGGCCTGGTGGATGCCCAGGCGAAGTTCGCGGCCACGGAATCGGCCGCGCGCGTGGTCGGCCCCGGCATGGCGGGTGGACTGGTGCAGCTGCTGGGCGCCCCGATCGCCATCCTGTGCAATGTGGCCGGATTCGTCATCTCGATGCTCAACCTGCGCCGCATCCGCGCACGCGAACCGCAACCGCCACCATCCGACACCCATCCGCTGCGCGACATCCAGGAAGGCCTGGCTTTCGTGTGGCGCCAGCCGCTGCTGCGCACCCTGGCCTGGGTCTCGGCCTGCTGGCACCTGCTCTTTTATGGTTACACGGCCCTGCATGTGATCTTCGCCACCCGCGTGCTGGGCATGACGGCGGGGACCATGGGCATGGCCAATATGCTCGGCGGCCTGGGCGTGCTGGCGGCTTCGCTGCTGGTCAAGCCGCTGTTGACGCGCTTCGGCACCGGCGGCGGCATCCTGGCCGGCCTGTGCGTGTCGGCCTTCGGCTTCGCCCTGGTGCCCGCCATTCCGGCGGCGCTGTTCGGCAACGAGGCGTGGACCGTGGCGGCCTACGCCGTCGTGGTGTTCTGGATCGATTGCGGCGCGACCCTGTTCTTCGTGCCCTATATCGCCTTGCGCCAGCGGGTAACGCCGGACGCGGTGCTGGGCCGCATGGTGGCGACCATGCGCGCGCTCACCGTGGCCGCGGCGCCGCTGGGCGCCCTGCTGGCCGGTGCGCTGGGCGAAGGCTTCGGCGTGCGCGAAGGCATGGGCTGCATCGCCGCCGGCGCCGTGCTGCTGGCCGCCGGCGGCGTGTTCGGCACGCGCCTCAAGGACGCGAAAGATTAAGGCGCAGGACGCGGCAGCAGCACCCAGACCTGGCCGCGCTGCTTCATCTTGCCCGCCCGGTCCATGGCCTCAGGCCCGAAGCCGTAGAAGAAATCCGCCCGCACCGCGCCGCGGATCGCGCCGCCGGTGTCCTGCGCCATCATCAGGCGCTGCATCGGCACCTCGCTGCCGGCTTCCGTCGTCGCCAGGAACAGCGGCGCGCCGAGCGGGACGAAGGACGGATCGACCGCCACCGAACGCCCTGGCGTGAGCGGTACGCCCAGTGCGCCTTTCGGACCGAGCGAGGGATCGGGCAGCTTCTCTTCGCGGAAGAAGATGGTGCTGGGATTCACGTCGAACAGCTCCTGGCGGCGTCCCGGGCTGGCCGCGATCCAGGCACGGATGCCCTGAGCCGTGGCCTGCTCCGCGCTGAGCTCACCCTTTTCCACCAGCCAGCGGCCGATCGTCTTGTAGGGGTGGCCGTTCTGGTCGGCATAGGCCACGCGCACCGTCTCGCCCGTATCGAGCTGCACCCGGCCCGAGCCCTGCACTTCGAGGAAGAAGGCTTCGACCGGATCGTTCACCCACAGCAGTTCCTTGCCCGCCAGGGGCGCACGCGCGATCTCCGCGCGGCTGCTGTACGGGACCACCGTCTTGCCCGACAGGCGCCCGCGCAGGCGCATGCCCTTCAGTTGCGGATACACGCTGCCCAGGTCGACCGTGAGCAGGTCGTCGGGCACGCGGTAGAGCGGCGTCTGGTACTCGCCGCCGCGCTTGCGCGAACCGTAGAGCATCGCCTCATAGTAACCGGTGATCAGGCCCGTGTCGGCGCCGTCGGCGGCGCGCACCAGGTTCGGCACGAACCAGGTTTCGAAGAAGCGGCGTACCGTGGCGGCATCGCTCGCGTCGAGGGCGCGGGCAGCCGCGCACACCGCTTTCCAGTCGGCCTTGCTGGCCATGCCCCGGCAGGACTGCAGGAAGGCCGGCCAGGCCTGGGCCAGGTCGTCCTGCTCCCAGCCCGGTATCGCGTTGAAGCTGGTCGGCGTCATCAAGGGAGCCGGCGCGGGAGGCTGGGGCGGCCGGGCCGGTGGAACCGGCTGCTCCGGCACATACACCGGGCCGACCGGCGTCGGCATCGTCACCGGCCCGGGCGCTTGAGGGGGCGGCGTGGTCGAGCAGGCCGCCAGAAAGGCGACGAGGGCAAGCGAAGCGGTTACACTGCGGCGTGTTTGATGCATAAGGACATAAGGACCGATATGTGGATCTTGATGGTGGAAGCCGGCGTGGCGCTGTTCCTGCTCGTCTTTATCGTCTGGTGGACGATGTTCGCTGGCCGCAAGGACGTCCCGCGCGATGAGCCAACGCACAAGGAAAAAGACGCCGGCGAACGGTAATCAGTGCAGCGCGCCCGGCTGCGCCAGCACGAACTCGGGGATCGGCACCTCGAAGCGGTGGCCGTCCTCGGCCACGCAGAAGTATTCGCCGCGCATCGAGCCCTGCGGTGTCGCCGCCTGGGTGCCGCTGGTGTATTCGAACTGCTGGCCCGGCTGCAGCAGCGGCTGGTGGCCGACCACGCCCAGGCCGCGCACTTCCTGCACCGCGTTGTTGGCGTCCGTGATCACCCAGTGGCGCGAGATCAGCTGGGCGGCGATGCTGCCGGTATTGGTGATCGTGATGGTGTAGCTGAACACGTACTGGTCCCGTTCCGGGCTGGACTGTTCCGGCAGGTACTGGGTCCTGACCTTGACAGCGAATTCATAGGCGGGCATGGGGATTCCTTGCGTGATCGTCAATATTGGCTGGAGCGCACTGTGTGGCGCAAACGACAATCATACCGCGCGGCGCCATTCGAGGGCGTCCCGCCGCTGCGCCCGATACCTCATCGGCGTAAAATAGCGGATTCATTTCACCAGCACGACCGCCCATGACCACCTACCGCATCGCCCCCAGCATCCTGTCCGCCGATTTCGCCCGCCTGGGCGAGGAAGTGCGCAATGTCGTCGCCGCCGGCGCCGACATCATCCACTTCGACGTGATGGACAACCACTACGTCCCGAACCTGACCATCGGCCCGCTGGTGTGCCAGGCGATCCGCCCGCACGTGCAGGTGCCGATCGACGTGCACCTGATGGTCAAGCCGGTCGACCGCATCATTCCAGATTTCGCCAAGGCCGGCGCCGACATCATCACCTTCCACCCGGAAGCCTCGGACCACATCGACCGCACCCTGCAGCTGATCCGCGATAACGGCTGCAAGGCCGGCCTGGTGTTCAACCCGCACACGCCGCTGCACTACCTCGAGCACGTGATGGACAAGATCGACATGATCCTGATCATGTCGGTGAACCCGGGCTTCGGCGGCCAGTCCTTCATCCCGCAGGCGCTCAAGAAGATCGCCATGGCGCGCCGCATGATCGACGAATCGGGCCGCGACATCATGCTCGAGGTCGATGGCGGCATCAAGGCCGACAACATCGCCGAAGCCGCCGCCGCGGGCGCCGACACCTTCGTCGCCGGTTCGGCGATCTTCGGCAAACCGGACTACAAGGCCGTGATCGACGCCATGCGCGGCGAACTGGCCAAGGTCGGGAAGTAATGCGTAGCGGCGCAGCGGCAATCCGGGCCGCCATCATCGACCTGGACGGCACCATGCTCGACACGGTGCCCGACTTCGAGGCGGCCCTGAACGGCATGCGCGCCGAGCTTGGGCTCGCGCCGATCACGCAGGAAACCATCAAGCCGCTGGTTGGCAAGGGTTCTGAAAAACTGGTGCGCGACGCGCTGCTGCTCGACTGGGACGCGGCGCGCGTGGACGCGGCCTTCGATGAAGCGCTGGCGGGCTACCAGCGCCACTACCTCGCCATCAATGGCGAGCGCAGTACCCTGTTCGATGGCGTGGTCGAAGGCCTGCAGGCCATGCGCGATGCCGGCCTGCGTCTGGTCTGCGTGACCAACAAGCCGATCGCCTTCACCCTGCCCCTGCTGGAACAGAAGGGACTGGCGCCGTACTTCGAGCGCGTGTTCGGCGGCGACTCTTTCGCGAAGAAGAAGCCGAACCCGATGCCGATGCTGGGCGCCTGCGCCGCGCTCGACCTGGCGCCGTCGAGCGTAGTGGCCATCGGCGACTCCTCGAACGACGCGGAAAGCGCGCGCGCAGCCGGCTGTTATGTGCTCACCGTGCCATATGGTTATAACCACGGACGGCCTATACAAGAAATTAATTCTGATGGTATAGTGAGTTCGCTGTTAGAAGCAGCTCAGCAGATAACTGCGCACAACCACACCGCAAAATAACTTATCTATACATGTTTTTCACCAAAAAACACTCTGTCAACCAGACCGGCGTCCTTGAGGCCTGGCTGTGGCGACGCTGGCAATCCTGGGCTAACTGACCCGTCTCGATTGCTGCCGGTTGCGCTCGTCCACTGGCAGGTTTTTTTGAAGTGAACCACCGCCCTTCCCTCTCCTGGGCGGTCTGGAGAAAAGCATGACCGAACTCGAATTCAAATCGCTGGCCAACCAGGGCTATAACCGCATCCCTTTGATCGCGGAAGCCTTCGCCGACCTCGAAACCCCGCTCACGCTCTACCTCAAGCTGGCCCAGTCCCAACAGGCCGGGAAGAACACCTTCCTGCTCGAGTCGGTCGTCGGCGGCGAGCGCTTCGGTCGCTATTCCTTCATCGGCCTGCCCGCCTCGACCCTGATCCGCAGCACCGGCAATCGCCTCGATGTGGTCAGGCACGGCGAAGTGATCGAGACCCACGAGGGCAACCCGCTCGACTTCATCGAAGCCTACCAGTCGCGTTTCCGGGTGGCGCTGCGCCCCGGCCTGCCGCGCTTCTGCGGCGGCCTTGCCGGCTACTTCGGCTACGACACCGTGCGCCACATCGAACGCAAGCTGGAACACAGCTGCCCGCCGGACGAACTGGGGCTGCCGGACATCCAGCTGATGCTGACCGAAGAACTGGCGGTGATCGACAACCTGTCGGGCAAGCTCTACCTGATCGTGTACGCCGATCCGGCCCAGCCGGAAGCCTATGCCAAGGGGCGCCAGCGCCTGAAAGACCTGCGCGTGATGCTGCGCCGCAGCGTCGATGCGCCGGTGACTTCGAGCTCGGTGCGCACCGAGGCCGTGCGCGACTTCAGCAAGGAAGACTACCTGAAGGCGGTGGCCCGGGCCCACGAATACGTGATGGCGGGCGACCTGATGCAGGTGCAGATCGGCCAGCGCATCCGCAAGCCCTACGTGGATTCGCCGCTGTCGCTGTACCGCTCGCTGCGTTCGCTGAACCCGTCGCCCTATATGTACTACTACAACTTCGGCGACATGCAGATCGTCGGCGCGTCGCCGGAGATTTTGGTGCGCAACGAGGCCTTGCCCGAGGGCGGCAAGAAGGTCACGCTGCGCCCGATCGCCGGCACCCGTCCGCGCGGCGCCACGCCGGAACGCGACGTCGAACTGGCCGCCGAGCTGCTGTCCGACCCGAAGGAGATCGCCGAGCACGTGATGCTGATCGACCTGGCGCGCAACGACATCGGCCGCATCGCGGAAACCGGCAGCGTGAAAGTCACCGACCGCATGGTCATCGAAAAGTACTCGCACGTCCAGCACATCGTCTCCAATGTCGAGGGCAAGCTGAAGGACGGCATGTCCAACCTCGACGTGCTGCGCGCCACCTTCCCGGCCGGGACGCTGACCGGCGCGCCGAAGGTGCGCGCGATGGAAGTGATCGACGAGCTCGAACCCGTCAAGCGCGGCATCTACGGCGGCGCCTGCGGCTACCTGTCCTTTGGCGGCGAGATGGACGTGGCGATCGCGATCCGCACCGGCGTGATCAAGGACGGCAACCTGTACGTGCAGGCCGCGGCGGGCATCGTGGCCGACTCCATCCCCGAGATGGAATGGCAGGAAACGGAAAACAAGGCGCGCGCCGTGCTGCGCGCGGCCGAACAGGTCCAGGACGGCCTGGATGGGGAGTTCTGACATGCTGCTGATGATCGACAACTACGACTCGTTCACCTACAACATCGTCCAGTACCTGGGCGAGCTGGGCGAGGACGTGCGCACCGTACGCAACGACGAAATCACGCTGGCGCAAATCGAAGCGATGGCGCCCGAGCGCATCTGCATCTCGCCGGGCCCGAAGGCGCCGAAGGATGCCGGCATCTCGCTCGACATCCTGCGCGAATTCAAGGGCAAGCTGCCGATCCTGGGCGTGTGCCTCGGCCACCAGGCGATCGGCGAAGCCTTCGGCGGCAATGTCATCCGCGCCAAGCAGGTCATGCACGGCAAGACCTCGCTCATCGCCCACACCGGCGAAGGCGTGTTCAAGGGACTGCCGAGCCCCTTCACCGTGATCCGCTACCACTCGCTGGCGATTGAACGTTCGTCGCTGCCGGACTGCCTGGAAGTGACGGCATGGACCGACGACGGCGAAATCATGGGCGTGCGCCACAAGGAGTACGACATCGAGGGGGTGCAGTTCCATCCCGAGTCGATCCTGTCGGAACACGGCCACGCGCTGTTCAAGAACTTCCTCGCGCGCTGAATGCGCCCCTGCGCACGCGCCGCGGATGCGGCGCCGCGCGTACATGACGTCTAGCTGACTGGAATAGCCATGCCGATCACCCCACAAGAAGCCCTGCTGCGCTGTATCGAACACCGCGAAATCTTCCACGACGAGATGCTGCACCTGTTCCGCCAGATCATGTCGGGCGAGATGTCGCCGACCATGGTCGCGGCGCTGACCATGGGCCTGCGCGTGAAGAAGGAAACCATCGGCGAGATCACCGCCGCCGCCCAGGTGATGCGCGAGTTCTCGACCAAGGTGCCGATGGCCGACACTACCCACCTGCTCGACATCGTCGGCACGGGCGGCGACGGCGCCCACACCTTCAACATCTCGAGCGCCGCGATGTTCGTGGCCGCAGCAAGCGGTGCGCGCGTGGCCAAGCACGGCGGACGCAGCGTGTCCTCGTCCTCGGGCAGCGCCGATCTGATCGAGTCGCTCGGCGCCCAGATCGACCTGAAGCCCGAGCAGATCGCCCAGTCGATCGCGCAGACCGGCATCGGCTTCATGTTCGCGCCCAACCACCATTCAGCCATGAAGCACGTGGCGCCGGTGCGCCGCGAGCTGGGCGTACGCAGCATCTTCAATATCCTGGGACCGCTGACCAACCCGGCCGGCGCCCCGAATATCCTGATGGGCGTGTTCCACCCCGACCTGGTCGGCATCCAGGTGCGCGTGCTGCAGCGCCTCGGCGCCCAGCATGCGATGGTGGTGTGGGGCCGCGACAACATGGACGAAGTCTCGCTCGGCGCCGGCACCCTGGTCGGTGAACTCGTCGACGGCGAGATCCGCGAGTACGAGATCCATCCGGAAGACTTCGGCATGTCGATGATCTCCAGCCGCAACCTGAAGGTGGCCAACACCGCCGAGTCGAAGGAACGCGTGCTGGAAGCGCTGCGCGGGGAGCCTGGTCCGGCGACCGACATCGTGGCGCTGAATACCGGCACCGCGCTGTATGCGGCCGGGGTGGCCGCGTCGATCGAGGAAGGCCTGGCGAAAGCGCGTGCCACGATCGCCTCCGGCGCGGCCCTGGCCAAGCTCGAGCAGTTCGTGCAGGTGACCCGCCAGCTCGCAGGCAATCACTGATGTTCGGCATCCACGACCTGGCGCTGTTCATGGTCTCCGGCCTGCTGTTGAACATCCTGCCCGGACCGGATTCGCTCCTGATCATGACGCGCAGCGCGACCCAGGGCTGGCGTGCCGGCGTTGCCGCTTCGCTCGGCATCGGCACCGGCACCATCGTCCACGTGCTGGCGGCGGCACTCGGCATGTCGGCGATCCTCGCCACCTCGGCCACCGCATTCACGGTGGTGAAATTCGTCGGCGCGGCCTACATCCTCTACATGGCGATCGGCCTGCTGCGTGCCCGCAAGGGCGCGACGCCGCAAGCCATGCTGACGGTGCCGCCCCTGCCCTACCGGAACATCTTTGCCCAGGGCGTCCTGACCAACGTCCTGAACCCGAAAGTGGCGCTGTTCTTCCTTGCCTTCGTCCCGCAATTCATCGATGCCGATGCGCCGAACAAGGCGCTGGCATTCATCATCCTGGGCAGCATCTTCAATATCAACGGCATGCTGTGGTGCTGCGGGCTCGCGCTGTTCACCGCATTCGCCAGTGCGCGCCTGAAAGTCAGCCAGACCGTCGCGCTGTGGCTCAACCGCATCACGGGCGGCCTCTTCGTCTGGCTCGCGATCAAGCTTGCCGTCTCCAAGCAACACTAAGAATCCCATGTCCGACATCCTGAACAAGATCCTGGCCGTCAAGGCCGACGAAGTCGCCGCAGCCAAGAAGGCGCGCGACCTGGCCAGCCTGCGCCGCGAAGTGGAAAGCGACCTGGAGTCGCGCCGCGCCATCCGCGGCTTCGAGAACAGCCTGCGCGCCAAGATCGCTGCGGGCCACGCCGGCGTCATCGCGGAAGTGAAGAAAGCCTCGCCGTCGAAAGGCGTGCTGCGCCCGGACTTCCAGCCGGCGGCGATCGCGCGCAGCTATGCCGAGCATGGCGCGGCCTGCCTGTCGGTGCTGACCGACGTGCGGTTCTTCCAGGGCTCGGTGGACTACCTGCGCCAGGCGCGCGCGGCCTGCACGCTGCCGGTGATCCGCAAGGACTTCATCGTCGACCACTACCAGGTGTACGAGGCGCGCGCGATGGGGGCGGATGCGATCCTGTTGATCGTGTCGGCGCTGGACCACGGCCTGATGGCGGAACTCGAAGCCTGCGCGCATGACCTGGGCATGGACGTGCTGGTCGAGGTGCACGATGGCGAGGAACTGAGCGCGGCGCTGAAGCTGAAGACGCCGCTGGTCGGCATCAACAACCGCAACCTGCGTACCTTCGAGGTGTCGCTCGATACCACGCTGGGGCTGCTGCCGCGGATTCCGAAGGAGCGCATGGTGGTGACCGAGTCGGGCATCATGGGCCCGGCCGACGTGCAGCGCATGCGCGACGCCGACGTGCATGCCTTCCTGGTGGGCGAGGCCTTCATGCGGGCGCCGGATCCGGGCGTGGAATTGCAGAGCTTGCTTGGCTGAAATCCGCCACCGGCGGAACTCCGGATGAACTGAAGCGTCAAAGCTAAGCGCCCCCGAGGCGCCAACCTGCGACGCTCATTCATCCACCATGAAACTTTTTATTCGCAGTAAAGCACTTCTTCCGGTCCTGCTGGCGATCGTGGGCGGCTGCGCCAGTCCCCCGCCGCCCGTTCCCGTCGAACAGCGCAGCACCATCGCCATCGAGCGCGCGCCGACCGCCCCTCCCGCTCCCCCGCCCTCGCTCAGCCTCGAGGCCTACAAGGCCAAGGTGGCGCAGCACATCCTCGAGCGCAATGCGGAACGCAGTTTCAGCGGACGCCTGCCGCCGATGCTGCCCGCAATCGTGGTGCTGAACATCACGGTGGACAAGGACGGCCGGCTCACCGATGTACAGGTGCAGCGCTCGCGCGATCCGGACGCCGCGCGGGTGGCGCTGGCCTCGATGCTGCGCAGCGGCCCGCTGCCCCGGCCGCACGGCCTGCTCGCCGCGAACAGCCACGCGATGACCTTCTCCGAAACCTTCCTGTTCGACCGCGACTACCGCTTCCAGCTGCGGACGCTGGCCGGTCCTCAGTAATTAGCGCCCGAGGACGTTCAGCACCGCCAGGCTCATGGCCTGCGCAGCCGTCTTGATCGACGGTTCCGGCACCGGCGCATAGAAGGGCGAATGGTTGAAGGCGATCGGCTTGCCGCCGGGACGCTCGGCATCAAGCACGGCCTTGGGGTCGTAGACGCCGGTGAAGAAGAACATCGAGGGCACGCCCTCGTTGACGAACAGCGAGAAGTCTTCGCTGGCCGTCATGGCCGGCATGCGCTGGGCATTGGCGGCGCCGAAGGCGTCCTTGAACACGGCTTCGGTCTTCGCCACCAGGGCTTCGCTGTTGACGATGGCCGCGCCGCCGCTGATCAGCTGCACGTCCGGCGCCGGCGCCCCGGCCATAGCGGCGGAAGCGTTGGCGACGCGGCGTACGCCGTCGAGCAGCTTGGCGCGCACCGCAGGGCTGTACGAACGGATGGTGCCGCGCACTTGCACGTTGTCCGGGATGATGTTGCCGACGGTGCCGCCCTGGATCGCGCCAATGGTGACCACGCCAAATTCCTTCGGATCCTTCTCACGGCTGACGACGGTCTGCACGTCCACCACGAAGCGCGCGGCAATGGTGATCGGGTCCACCGACTTGTCCGGTGCCGAGCCGTGGCCGCCGCGGCCCTTGAACACGATCTCGATCGCGTCCGAGTTGGACGACACCGGGCCGGAGTTGAAGCCGACCGTGCCGTGCGCGAGCGGCCAGGAATGCAGGGCGAAGGCGTAGTCGGGCTTGGGGAAGCGCTTGAACAGGCCATCGTCCAGCATGGCCTTCGCGCCGGACACGATCTCTTCCGCCGGCTGGGCGATGAAGACCAGGGTGCCCTTCCACTTCGCCTTCATCTCGACCAGCGTGCGCGCGGTGCCGAGCCAGCCGGCCATGTGGACGTCGTGGCCGCAGCTGTGGGTGACGAAGCTTTCGCGGCCGTCGCTCACCGCCTTGGCACGGCTGGCGTAAGGCAGGCCGGTCTTTTCTTCCATCGGCAGGCCGTCCATCTCGGTGCGCACCAGCACCGTGGGACCGGCGCCGTTCTTCAGGACCGCCACGACGCCGGTCTTGCCGACCTTTTCCGTTACCTCGAAACCGAGCTTGCGCATCTCGGCGGCCAGCTTGCCGGCGGTGCGCACTTCCTGGAAGGCGATCTCGGGATGGGCGTGCAGGTCCTTGTAGACCGTGTCGAGCCAGGGGTACATGCCGTTGACGCGGCTGCCGACGTCGGATTTCAGGGGGGCGGGGAGCTGGGCGGATGCGCTTGCGGCGCACAGCGAGAGGACGGTGGCGATCAGGGCAGATTTCAAGTGAGCCTCATTCGGTATGTCAGATGCTGCTTGGACGCTTCAAGGCCGTCGACTTCTTGCCGGCGACCGCCTGCGACAGGGTGATGCCCGGCACGCGCTCGCCCTGCAGCGTCACGTCGAACTGCATCAGCTCGTCGCGGCGGAAGGCGTGCACGCTCAGCTTGTCGCCGACCCGGTAGCGGCACAGCAGGGTATCGAGGTTGGACGGGTTGCCGATCACGCGCAGGCCGTCGATCGCGATGATGACGTCGTGCGCCGACAGGCCGGCGCGGTGGGCGGCGCCGCCTTCGTGCACCTGGGTCAGCTTGGCGCCCAGCGGGTCGCGGCCGATGCCGGCATCGAGCGAAGGCTTGCCGCCCTTGCGCTCGTCCACCAGCTTGACGCCGAAGGGCGCGTACAGCTTGGCCAGCGGCAGGTCTTCGGTGCCGCGGACCCAGCGTTCGAACTGGGTGCGCAGGCGGGTGCCGGCCACTTCGTCGAAGATCGCCTCGACCTCCGCTTCCGTCACGCCGCGGCCCGCGCCCTTGTAGAAGTCGCGCCCGAAGCGTTCCCACAGCGCCAGCATCACGTCGTCGAGCGACTTCGCGCCATTCGTCTTGGCGCGGATCGTCAGGTCGAAGGCCAGGCCGATCAGCGAGCCCTTGGTGTAATAGCTGATGATGGCGTTGGGCGAGTTCTCGTCCTGGCGGTAGTACTTGCTCCAGGCGTCGAAGCTCGAGTCGGCCACGCTCTGCTTGAGGCGGCCGCTGCCGCGCAGCACGCCGCCGACGGTCTTGGACAGCAGCTTGAAATAGGTCTGCTCGCCGATGATCCCGGCGCGCACCAGCATCAGGTCGTCGTAATAGCTGGTGAAGCCCTCGAACAGCCAGAGCAGCGGCGTGTAGTTCTCGGTCTGGAGGTCGTAGGGCGCGAACACCGCCGGCTTGATGCGCTTGACGTTCCAGGTGTGGAAGTACTCGTGGCTGCACAGGCCCAGGAAGCGCAGATAGCCCTCGCCCGGTTCGGCGCTCTTCGGGTTCGCCGTGCTCGGCAGGTCGGCGCGGGCGCAGATCAGGGCGGTCGAGGCACGGTGCTCGAGGCCGCCGTAGCCGTCGCCGACCGCCATGGTCATGAACACGTAACGGTCCATCGGCGCACGCTTCGTCTGCGGCTCGAAGAAGGCGATTTGCGCTTCGCAGATCGCTTTCAGGTCGGCCTGCAGGCGCGCCATGTCGAGGTTCGGCACGCGGCCGGTCATGACGATGTCGTGCGGGATGCCGTGCGCCTTGAAGCTGGCCAGCTCGAAGTCGCCCATCTCGACCGGGTGGTCGATCAGTTCGTCGTAGTCGGCGGCGACATAGGTGCCGAAGCCGTAGCGCTTGGCGCCCAGTTCCTTCATCGCGGTCGCCACGCGCCAGCCCTTGGCTGCCGGGTCGCCCGGACGCTGGATGTCCACCTGGTGGGGCAGCGCTTCCTGGCCGGCCACGCGCAGGAACACGCTGGTGCCGTTGAAGAAGCCGTGGGTCTGGTCGAGGTGGGCGGCGCGCACCGACAGGTCCCAGGCATAGACCTCGTAGTGCAGGGTCAGCGGGCCGGCGACGCGCGCGGCGCGCCACGAATGCTTGTCCAGTTTCGTCAGCAGCACGTCCTGGTTGCCGCTCTCGGCGCGGATGCGCACGATGTTGCGGGCGAATTCGCGGATCATGTAGCTGCCCGGGATCCATGCAGGCAGCGCGAATACCTGTCCCTCGGGGTCAGGCGCCGCCACCGTGACCGTGACGTTGAACAGGTGGCCGGCCAGGTCCTTGGGCACGATGGTGTAGAGGATGGCGGGCTGCTCGGGCTTCTTTTTCTGGGAGGTTTTTTTCATTGTATTGGTGCTCATGCGGCCGGAATATGCTGGCTAGTGTAATCGTATTCCCTCACGGCTGGAAAGAATGACATGCATATGTCATGCCGGCAGATCGGAGGGCGTATCGATGTCGCGCAGGATGCCGGGGTCGGCCACGGCGACTTCCAGCACCGGATGCGCCAGCACCAGCCGGCGCGCGCCCTGCTCACCGGCCATCGCCAGCAGCGCCTCGCGATGCGCGGCGCCGAACGCGACCGGGTTGCCGCGTCTTCCCTCGAACACCGGCACGGCGATGCCCGCGCCGCCCTGCACCGCGTCACGCAGCGCGGCCAGCGTCGATGGCGCGACCCAGGGCATGTCGCCCAGCGCCACCAGCCAACCCTCGGCGGGCAGCGAATGGCGCAGGGCGTGGGCCAGCGAAGCGCCCATGCCGGTGTCGGCCTCCGGGCACACGGCCACCTCGCAGCCGAGTGCCCGCAACATGTCCGCGACCCCGCCGTCTTCTGGCGGGACCACCGCGACCACGCGCGGAACACAAGAAAGGAGAAGACGCGCGCTGGCGGCGACCACCGGGTCGCCGCCAGGCAGGGGCTGGAGCAGCTTGTTGCGCGCGCCGAGAGGATCGAAGCGGCGGCCCCGGCCGGCCGCGAGAAGAATGCCGGTCAGGGACGTGCGCGTAGGCGACATCGTTTCAGGCCGAGGCCAGGTCGAAGGGCAGCTTGCGCAGGCGCTTGCCGGTCAGCCGGAACACGGCGTTGGCGAAGGCCGGTGCCAGCGGCGGCAGGCCGGGCTCGCCGATACCGGTCGGCGCGTCGTTCGAGGGCACGATATGCACTTCGACCCGCGGCATGTCGTTCATGCGCGCCACCGTATAGTCGCCGAAGTTCTGCTGTTCGACGACGCCATCCTTGAGCGTGATCGCGGCCCCCGGCAAGGTCATGCCCAGGGCCATCAGCGCGGCGCCCTGGATCTGCGCCTCGATGCTGAGCGGGTTGACGGCCATATTGCAATGCACGCCGGCCACCGCGCGGTGCAGCTTCGGCACCCCGTCGACCACCGAGGCCTCGACCACGTAAGCGACGACGGTGCCGAAGGATTCGTGCACGGCCACGCCCCAGGCACGGCCTTTCGGCAAGCTCTTCTTGCCGTAGCCGGACCTGGCGACCGCCAGGTCCAGCGCCGCGTGATGGCGCTTGTGCTCGGGCTTGATCAGCCGCTTGCGGTAGGCGACCGGATCTTCGCCGCTCAGGTGGGCGGCTTCGTCGATCAGGGTCTCCATCACGAAGGCGGTGTGGGTCGAGCCCACCGAGCGCCACCACAGCACCGGGACGTTGGCCTTGGCGATGTGCGCACTCAGGTGCATCGGCACGTCGTAGGGCGCTCCCATGCCTTCGACCATGGTGAAGTCCACGCCGTCCCTGATCATGAACGCTTCGAACGGCGTGCCGGCGGCGATCGACTGGCCGACGATGACGTGCTCCCAGCTCAGGATATTCCCCATCGGTTCCAGGCCGATCTCGGCGCGGTGCACGTGCGAGGGACGGTAATACCCGCCCTTGATGTCGTCCTCGCGGCTCCAGATCAGCTTGACCGGACCGCGATGGCCGGCCGCCTTATAGGCCTTGGCGACATTGACCGCCTCGACCACATAGTCCGAGGTCGGCACGGCGCGCCGTCCGAAACCGCCGCCCGCCATCATCGTGTGCAGGGTGACCTGCGCGGGCTTGAGGCCCGCGGCAGCGGCGGCAGCGGCCTGGTCGGCGGTCTGGAACTGGGAACCGACCCACAAGGTACAACTGTCGTCCTTCAGGTCAACCGTGCAGTTGAGCGGCTCCATCGGCGCGTGGGCCAGGTAGGGGAATTCGTAGACCGCCGAGATCTTCTTCGTGGCGCTGCCGGGAGTGAGCACCTCGGTCTTGCGCACCACTGCGCCGCGAGTCTTCGAGAGTTCGATGAACTCGGTCATCTGCGCGGCGCTGTCCGGCTTGCCCAGGCCCTCGGTATTCCATTCGAGCTGGAGCAGGTCGCGGCCCTGCTTCGCCGGCCAGTAGCCGTCGCCGATCACGGCCACGCCGCGTCCGCCGCGGTCGAGCGGCACTTCCAGCACGTCGATCACGCCGCGCACAGCCTTGGCTTTAGCGGCATCGAACTTCGCCACCCTGGCGCCGAACACGGGCGGGTGGGCGACCACGGCGACGGCCAGCTTGCCTTCGGGCTTGAAGTCGATACCGAAGCCCTGGCGGCCGCTGGACTTGGCGCGGGCGTCGAGGCGCCCGACCGGCTTGCCGATGTAACGGAACTGCTTCGGCTTCTTCAGGACGACCTCTTTCGGCACCGGCAGCTTCATCGCGGCCTCGGCCAGCGTGCCATAGGCCGCCTTCTGCCCTGCCGGACCGATCACCACGCCGCGCGCGGTACGGCATTGTTCAGGGCGGACTTTCCACTGCGCGGCGGCAGCGGCAACCAGCATGGCACGGGCCGCGGCCCCGACTTCGCGGTAGCGGTGGAAGGAATTCTTCACGGAGCCGGAACCGCCGGTCATCTGCATGCCGAAGGCCCGGTCCTTGTAGACCTCGGCCGCCGGTGCGAGCTCGGCCCGCATCTGGCTCCAGTCGGCATCCAGCTCGTCGGCGATCAGCATCGGCAAGGCGGTGTGCACGCCCTGGCCGAATTCGAGGCGGTTGACCATGACGGTGACGGTGTTGTCCGGCGCGATGCGCAGGAAGGCGTTCGGCGCCTCGACCACCTTGGGAGGAACGTTGGCCTGCGCCAGGCGTCCGCCGGCCGGCAGGAAGAAGCCCAGTACCAGTCCGCCCGTGGCGCCCGCACCGGCTTTCAGGAAAGCGCGGCGCGAGGAGACGCCACCCTTGAGCACAGCCGATGCTGCGCCATTCAACCATTCGCTACGCATGCGGCCTCCTCAGGCGAGAGTCGTGGCGGCATCCTTGATGGCCGCGCGGATCCGTTGGTAGGTGCCGCAGCGGCAGATGTTGCCGCTCATCGCAGTGTCGATGTCGGCATCGCTCGGGCGCTTGTTGGTGCGCAGCAGGACCACGGCGCTCATCACCTGGCCGCTCTGGCAGTAGCCGCATTGCGGCACGTCGTGCTTGACCCAGGCGTCCTGCACCGCCTTGCCGACCCTGTCGTTTTCCATCGCTTCGATGGTGGTGATCTTCTGGCCCTGCGCCGCCGAGATCGGGGTGATGCAGGAGCGGATCGGATTGCCGTCCAGGTGCACGGTGCAGGCGCCGCACAGCGCCGCCCCGCAGCCGAACTTGGTGCCGGTCATGTCGAGCTTGTCGCGCAGCGCCCACAGGATGGGCGTGCTCGGGTCGGCATCGACCTGGTGGTCGCGCCCGTTGATGTTCAAGGTGACCATGGTCTGCTCCCTGTTTGGACTACGTACTTGTTATGTTTATTTCAGCGACTGCAGCTTGGCTTCCAGGCCCTTCAGGTCGATCGCGCCCGGGATGCGGGAACCATCGGTGAAGAAGATCGCCGGCGTGCCCTGGATGCGCAGTTTCTGGCCGAGGGCCAGCACCTCGTCGTTCGGCGTCTTGCAGGCCGCAGGCGCGGCCGGGGGCAGCTTGCCA
Source organism: Telluria sp. ZB4P36 (assembly GCF_059685865.1). Taxonomy (NCBI): domain Bacteria; kingdom Pseudomonadati; phylum Pseudomonadota; class Betaproteobacteria; order Burkholderiales; family Oxalobacteraceae; genus Telluria; species Telluria sp. ZB4P36. The sequence goes on along the minus strand of NZ_JCASIE010000035.1, from coordinate 2,128 downwards.
TTGATCATCCAGTCGTCGAAGGCCTTGACGCGGTCGGACGCACACCAGATGTTCTTCGACTTCAAGAAGGAATCCTCGGACAGGATGTTGTACAGGAAGGTGTAGATCGTGACGTTGTCGATTTCCTTGAGCGTGGTCTGGCGCAGGCGCTTGCAGTAGCCGCAGTTCGGGTCTTCGAACACGGCGATGACGCGCTTGCCGTTGCCCTTGACCTGCTTGAGCGCGAGTTCGAGCGGCAGGTCGGTGAACTTGATCTTGTTGATCTCTTCGACGCGGGCGCGGGTCAGGTTGGTCGAGGTCTTGGTATCGTAGACGTGACCGATGAACAGGTAGTCACCCTTCTTGTCCGTGTACAGGATGTCGCCGGCGACACGCACTTCGTACAGGCCGCTGTAGGGGGTCTCGCGGATCGATTCGATCTTGGCGCCGCCCAGGCGCGGCTCGAGCGCCTTCTTGATGGTGGCTTCGGTGGTGTTCTGCGCTTCCACGCAGGATGCGAGCAGGCCCGTCGCCAGCAGGACGGCGACCTTGGTTTTCAACATGAGAATTCCTTGAATGGTTACTTGCCCATCGCATGCGCCATCAGGCGACGCTTAACACCAGGCAATTTATCGAGCAAGTTTAATCCGAAATTGCGCACCACGCGAACGGGTTCGAGGTTGGCGCCGAACAAACGTTCGAGCCCGTCGGTTGCCCATTGCATGAGCAGCACGTCTTCCTTGCGCTTGCGGGCATAGCGCGCCAGCACGCGCTCGTCGGCGATGCCGCGCCGGTCTTCGCGATTGCGCAGCACCTCCAGCAGGTCGACGATGTCGCCGAAACCCAGGTTCATGCCATGGCCGGCCAGCGGGTGCACGGCGTGGGCGGCGTCGCCCACCAGCGCGACGCGGGGCGCGACCACCGAATGCGGGCGCACCAGCGCCAGCGGCACCGCCTTGACGGCTTCCGGCTGCAGGGGGCGCAGGGTGCCGAGTTTTTCATCGGCATATTCGGCCAGGCGGATCGCCATTTCGCCGAGCGACTCGTCCATCAGGGTATCGGCCAGGGTTTCGGGGGCCGACCACACCAGCGAAACGCGGTTGCCGGGCAGCGGCAGCAGCGCGATGATGCCGTCGGCGCAGGTGAACCACTGGTAGGCTACGCCATGGTGCGGCTTGTCGCAGGCAAAATTGGTGACGATGGCGCGCTGGTGGTACATGCGGTAGTCGACGCCGATGTCGCACTGGCCGCGCACCCAGGATTCGCGGCCGTCGGCGCCGATCACCAGTTCGCAGGCGATCTTGCTGCCGTCTTCCAGCAGCACGGCGGCGCCGGCCTCGCTGCACGTGAGCTCGCTGGCACAGCCCGACACCATCTGGACATTGGCGGCGAACTTGAGCGCCGCATCCAGGGCGCCGTTCAGGTTACTGTCCTCGACGATCCAGGCCAGGGTGCCGACGTGGGCGCCGAAGGCGTCGAAACCGAGATTGCCGCCGCCCTCGCCGTCGCCATGGATGTCCATGGCGTCGACCGCCTGCACCCGGGCCAGGTCGAGCGCGCCCCAGACCTTGAGCGAGGCCAGCAGGTCGTGCGCCGTATGATTCAGGGCATAGACGCGCACGTCCCAGGGCTTGTCGGCGGCGGACGAACTGGGCATCTCGGGCGCCGGTCGTGCCGGCGGCACCAGCAGGGTGACGCTGTAGCCCGACTGGGCGAAACCGAGGGCGGCGGCCTTGGCGATGGCGCCGTTGCCGACAATGCAGACGTCGCTGCGGTGCTGGGCGGAGGTAGTAGTCATGAAACACATTATAGCGAGATGCCAACAGCGCGCCCGGCCGTTGTGCAGCGTGGCGCGGGAGGGCCGAAGCCGGGAAATGCGCACAAGGGCTTGCGCAGACGAAAATCGCTGGCTATAATCATGCCTCTCTTGGCCTGGTAGCTCAGTTGGTAGAGCAGAGGATTGAAAATCCTTGTGTCGGTGGTTCGATTCCGCCCCGGGCCACCAAGAATAAAAAAAACGCCACCCTCGGGTGTAATGCCGTTCAGTTAAGACTGAGCGGCATTTTTCTTTCGGGGTGTTGTAAACGGTAGCTGAGGCTGTTAACCTGCGTCACCATGTTTGATGACGCGCTCCATTTCCTCGTGCAGG
>NZ_JCASIE010000034.1:0-26959 GCF_059685865.1 Telluria sp. ZB4P36 | reverse complement strand
AGGCACGTGCCTATCTCTTGCCGGAACGTCGAACGCGCTCCTATCCAAGAGTCGTCAAACAGCCCAGATCCAAGTTTCCAATGAAAAATGCCAGTCAGCTTAACTGACTGGCATTAGGGCGCGCCCGCTTGTTCCTGTCGAGCTGGTCGCTCAGACTCCCCACAGCACGTCGGTCTTCTGGTCCCGTGCCGAACGCAGCATTTCCAGGAGCGGATAGGCGCGCGTCGAAAAGGTCACGACCTCGATCGGCTCATGTTCGTTATCTTCGACTTCACCGTGATGCGCATGCACGTCACGCTCCACCTGTTCCGAGACCTGGTGCTTGCGACTCTCTTCGATCTCGCCCTCGAGCAGCCTGACCGCACGCGGCGCCTCTTCCGCGGTGATGACACCGCGCTCCGAATCCTTGTGCAGAAGGTCCAGGATGCGCTTGGCATGTTCCTGGTACATCAGGACCTCTGGATAGGATTTGCATTTGAATGTAATCAACATAGCTGTGCCCATTGATTTGTTAGTGATTAAACGATAACACGACTTGGCAATGCTTTCATCCCGCGCACGCACTTCAATGCTGCGGCCGGCGCAAGAACCAGGACGCGCCGAGTGTGACCAGCACGGCGATCGCAGCGAACGAGGCACCGACCACGATCTTCTCCGAGGATCCGCCTGCCGTGATCGATGCAAGACACCAGCCCAATCCACCCCAGGACAGGCTGTTGAACATCTGGAGGATCGAGGTGAGGAAGTCGCCCTTGCCACGGGCCAGGTAATCGCTGCGCGAGCCCGGGCGCCCGCACCAGTGCACGATGACCGCGGCTGCGCACACTGCGCCGGTCACCGCGAAGCTTGCGACCAGGCCGGCAAGCGGTGCGCGCCCGGCCAGCCAGGCGAGGGGAAGCAGCACCAGGGCCAGCGGCGGGAATACTGCCGCGGCAAGCTTGGCCATCCGGACCACGCGCTGCGGCGCCGGCGCCAGGCGCAGCAGGTCCGGTGCATCCTCCGCCGACACGACAATCCAGGCCAGCGAAGCCGTCAAGGAGCTGCAAAGCAGCGTCAGCCCGGCGGCGAGCGCGGGCAGTTGCACCTCGCTGCGCTTGAAGACGATGAAAAACAGCGGCAGCAGGTAGATCAGCTGCAGCGCCACCTGCGAGATGAGCTGCGGGTCGCGGATGATCAGGCGCCACTCCTTGACCAGCACCGTCGCGAACAGGCTGCGCCCGAAGCGGTAAGGCACGCCGCCGGCGGGACGGCGCGCCGTCCTGCTCGACGATGCCGCCTGCTGCAGGCCATGGACGAAGAAGCGATGCGTGCGCCCGGCAGTGAACACGAAGGCGCAGGCCGCCGCCGCGACGAAACCGAGCACCGGCAGCGGTTCACCCAGCAGCGCGCGGCCCGGCAGCCAGACCGGACTTTCCGCGCCGAGCGGTCCATCCGCGGCGAAGGCGCGTGCGAAGGCCGCGGCCGCGCGCGCCTCCATCGAGGACGAGAACTGCGCGAACAGCTGGGACAGGATGAAGATCAGCGCGCCGGCCAGGGCGCCGATCACCTGCGCGACGATGCGGGTACGCCGCGCGCCGATCAGCCGCACCAGGCCGAGCGTCATCAGCATCGCAGCGCAGGCGATGATTGTCGCCGTCCCCAGCAGGACGGGATAGACCGCAAGCCAGCGCATCTGGCCGAGCAGCGCGCCCGCGTGCGCGAAGGGCGCCAGGAAGAACAGGTAGAGGGCGGCCGTGCCCGCGGCCACCGTGGCAAGGCGCACCGTGAAGATGCTGTGCGAGGGCAGGGGAGAGGATAGCAGCAGGTCGAGGTCGCCGCGTTCGAACAGCACCAGCACACTGGATTTCAGGGCGCTGGACAGCATGAAGGTCATGCAGCCGAACAGCAGCGCGCTCAGTGCGACCAGCACCCGCGGGTCGCGCGCATCGATGCCGGCCGTACGCGAGACCACATGGAAGGCCACCGCATGCAGCGCCAGCCACACCAGTCCAATGACCGCCAGCCCGGCCATGCCTGGACGCCGCTGCGCTTTCCCGGCCTTGCCGGAGCCCGCGCTGTACCACAGCAGCCGCAGCTCGTGCCGGAACAGCCAGCGGATGCTGCCGGGACGAAGGCTCATGGCTGCGCGGTCAGCTGCAGGAACACGTCCTCGAGGCTCGCGCCGCTGGTGCGTTCACGCAGCTCGGCCAGGGTACCCTCCGCGATCAGGCGGCCCTCTCGGATGATCCCGATGCGCTGGGCCAGGCGTTCCGCCACTTCGAGGATGTGGGTGGTGAGGATCACGGTGCCGCCCTTGGCGACGTGCGACAGCAGCAGGTCCTTGACCTGGCGTGCGGCGGCCGCATCGAGTCCGGTCAGCGGCTCGTCGAGGATCAGCAGCTCGGGCTCGTGGATCAGCGCACCGGCCAATGCCAGCTTCTGCTTCATCCCGCGCGAGAAGCCTTCCGTCAGTTCGTGCGCATGCGGGCTGAGATCGAGCCAGTCCAGCAGTGTGCGTGCACGCGCCTCGGCCTCGCGCGCATCCACGCCCCACAGGCCGGCCACGAACTCGAGGTATTCGGGGGGCTTGAGCTTCCCGTACAACATGGGGTCGTCCGGCAGGTAGGCCAGCTTGCGCTTGGCCTCGAGCGGCGCCTGCGCCAGGTCGACCCCGAGCACCTCGATGCGGCCCGCATCCGGCGCCACCAGCCCGGTCACCATGCGCAGCGTCGTGGTCTTGCCGGCGCCGTTGGGGCCGAGCAGGGCATACAGTTCGCCGCGGCGCACCAGCAGGTCCAGGCCGTCGACTGCCGGGCGGCCGAAGGACTTGGACAGGCCGCTCGTGCGCAGGGCCGGGACAGTCTCCGCCATCATTGCGGCTTGAACGAGGACAGGAACTGCTCGGTGTGCTCGGGCGGCATCGCGCCCGGCGTGCCCACCACGATCACCTGGTACATGCGGGTGCCTTTGGCAAGGAAGCGTCCCACCAGGCGCACCGGGCGGCCGTTGCCCTTGCCGACCGCGTCGACTTCCAGCGCGGCGCTGCCGGGCGCGGCTTCGTCGACGGCGCCATCCTTGTGAGCCGCACTCTCGCCAGCCCCGATATTGCGCAGCAGCGCATGGCGCATCGCAGGCAGGCTGGCCTGGGCCAGCGTCGCATCGGGCGCCACCGCTGTGCCGACGGCGAAGGTCGTACCTTCCACTTCGGCCGCCGTCATCGTCATGTCGACCTTCATGCCACCCAGGTCAACGGTGCGGGTGTGCGTCGACGGCTTTGCCGGGAACAGGACCCGGAACATGCCGGTGCTGCTCATGTGGTCGCGCCAGTTATAAGAAGGATTGCATGCAGCAAGCAGGGCTGTCAGGGCCAGGATAAATATAGTCGGTAAGAAATTTTTGCGCATGGTGGAATGATAGCAGCACTGCGCAGTTCTGTTTCGCCTACATATTATCGAGCAGATCCGGTCATTATCGGCATTTGGCCACTTGAAAGATTCGAATAGAAAATATTTACGAAGCTCATGATATTCACAAATATTCCTATCTGACGCGGATATGCAATGAATTCTATTGGTGCAACGTGAATATTGAACAACAGCCCAAGAAAAAATTTTGCGGGCCCTTGGGAACGGGCGTTATTATGTAACTACGTTTTAACAAGCAGAGAAGAGACGTGGTTTCAAGCATGAATGCTTGGGAGATGCGTTTCTATAAGAAATAATTCAATGACTTAATAATAAGAAAAAATCGATAAGAGTAATGGGGTGGGGTAATGAAAGAGTCATTAGACAGGGGCGTGCTCGCCCCTAAGAAACGCGAGCTCTTCAAGCTGGGTACGGCGGCTGGAGTATCCGGCCTATTGGCTTCCCATGCGATCGACGCCAGCGGAGGAGATATCCGGCCGCCGACGACCGTACCGTATCTCGAGGCCCTGCCGATGCTTTTTCCGAAACCGCCCGCGGTCTCGGTGGATCCCCCACCGCAGGAATATGCGCATGCGGAAGAAGCGGGCCGTGGCCCGCATCAGGGATGGGATCACTGGCCTCCCCGGAAGACCTACGTCATCGAGGTAAAACAGGCGCTCCACAAGTTCCATCCGCATCTGCCCTGGCAGACAATCTGGGGCTACGACGGCGTGCTGCCCGGACCGACCATCGTCGCACGCGAGGGCGAGCCGGTGGTCGTGCGCTATGTGAACCTGCTGCAGCCCGACGTCAACAGCTTCGGCTCGCCCGAAATATCGACGCATCTTCATAACGGCCATGCCGCATCCGAAAGCGATGGCTTTGCCGGGAATTATTTCAGCCCTACCAAGGCCGGACCAACGCTCACGCGACCGGGCAAGTTCTACGACTGCCATTATCCGAATTGCTATGCCGGTTACGATAAATGGCCGGACACGGATGGCGATTGGCGCGAGGGCTTGGGAACCTTATGGTATCACGACCATCGGGAACATTTTACCGCTGCGAATGTGTATAAAGGCCTGGCCGGCTTTTATCTGATGTTCGACCGCGTCGATTCCGGAAACGAAGATGATCCTGATCCGGCGGCATTGCGATTGCCCGGCGGCGTCGGCGTCTATGATATTCCACTGATTATCCAGAACCCGAAATTCGATGCGAGCGGCCTGCTGGTGTTCGATCAATTCGATACCGATGGATTTCTGGGAAATAAAATAGCCCTCAACGGGAAAATCCAGCCGTTTTTCAAGGTCGCAAAGCGGAAATACCGGTTCCGGGTGCTGAATGGCAGCGTCGCGCGTTTCTATCACCTGTCCGTCAGGCACAAGGGCGCCGACCTGCCGTTCCAGGTGATCGCCAACGACGGCAACCTGCTGCCAAGCGCGGTCACCATGAGCTCGTTCCGCATCGCGCCGGCCGAGCGCATCGACATCATCGTCGATTTCTCGAAAGCGGCAGTGGGCGACGAGCTGTTCCTGATCGACCGGATCGTCCAGGACAAGGGGCGGGGTCCCGAGTCTTACCTCAGCACGAACGGTACCGCCATCATGCGTTTCAACGTCGACCGCACGGCGCCCGACAATAGCCGGGTGCCGCCGCTCCTGAGGGCGCTGCCGCCGATCGACCTGGCATCGGTGCGCAAGAGACGGCATTTCGAATTCGAAAAGTTCAACGGTGTCTGGCTCATCAACGGCAAGACCTTTGACATGGAAAGCCCGATCTTCAAGGTCAAGCGCGGCGACGCGGAAATCTGGACCCTCGAAGGCAAGGGCAGCTGGCACCACCCCATCCATATCCACATGGAAGAGGGGCGCATCCTGTCGCGCAACGGGCGGCCGCCACCGCCGCACGAGGCCGGCCGCAAGGATGTCTTCGTCCTGAATCCAGGCGAGACCACCAGGATATTCATTCAGTTCCGGGACTTCCTGGGCAAATACATGATGCACTGCCATAACACTATCCACGAAGACCACGCGATGATGCTGCGCTTCGACGTCGAGGATTGAGCCGGCCGCACAAAAACACGAATAGGGAGGGAACCATGGAAAGGCGATTGATATTGTCGGTCCTCGGCGGAGCCGTGTTCGGCGCGAGCGAGCGCCTGCATGCCGCCGTCGAGCGCAAGCAGCATGCGCACCCGTATTTTCCGGACCCGGTGCTGATCGACCAGACCGGCAAACGGGTGCGCTTCTACTCCGATCTGCTCAAGGGGAAGATCGTCGTCATCAACATGATGTACACGGTCTGCACGCGCATCTGCCCAAGCAACATCGCCCGCCTGCGCGAAGTGCAGGCACGCCTGGCTGGGCGCAGCGGCCGTGACGTGCACCTGTATTCGCTGACCCTGCGCCCCGAACTCGATTCTCCGGCGGCCCTGGCGGCCTATGCCCGGCAGTTCGATGTCGCCCCCGGCTGGTCCTTCCTGACCGGGCTGCCTGCCGATATCGACATGGTGCGGCGAAAACTCGGTTTCTACGATACCGATCCGGTGGCCGACAGCGATATCGCCAACCACACGGGCGCGCTGCGCCTGGGGAACGTGGATCGGGAACGGTGGCTGATGATGCCGAACCAAAGTTCAGCGGCCCAGGTTGTCCTGGCCATCGATAACCTGACCTGAGAGCAGCCCATGTTCTTCATCTGGCACCGCGCCTCACCCGGCGTATAGCACGACTTGACCCACAAGGCTGTCCGCCCGCCGGCCCGACTGGTGACGGCTCCCTTGCGCCTGCCCGCTCCAGAAGCAAACAAGGATTCGCGATCGCGAAGGGGCGCGTTTGTCCCCAAAAATATTCCAACAAGTCTACGCCGCCCGGAACGGCGCGACATACAACACTAGGGAGTGCGAATCATGCCGAGCTCGAACCCACAGTATGGTTTCAATGTCACGCTGGATGACCTGAATTTCATACTCAAGCAGATCAAGATTGCGGAAGCGAGCGTCAACCCATCCACCGGCCAGATGCAGAACCTGCCAAGCCTGGTAGGAAGCGCATTGCTTCCCTATGGCTTGCGCACGGTGGACGGATCGTGGAACAACCTGCTGCCTGGCATGGAGTATTCGGGCGCATCCGGCCAGATCATGCCGCGGCTGGTGCCGGCCGACTTCGCGACCGCCGAGGCCAAGCCCCGGTACTTCTATGGTCCGCAGGACAGCCAGGCAGGCCCCGTCACCAGCTACGCCCAGAACGCGCCGGGCAACGTTGTGTTCGACTCCACGCCGCGCATGATCAGCAACCTGATCGTCGACCAGAGCGACAATAATCCCGCGGCGCTCATCGCGGCCGAGGACCGCGCGGCGGAGAGCACCTATCCCGGCCAGGATACCGTCGTGCGCGACAACGGTACCCTCTACATTCCGAACCTGTCGCCCGACATCGGCCTGTCCCCCCCATTCAACGGGGTCATGGCCCTGTTCGGCCAGTTCTTCGACCACGGACTGGACCTGATCTCGAAGGGCGGGGGCACCGTCTTCATGCCGCTCAAGCCCGATGATCCGCTGTACAACCCGAACAGCCATACCAATTTCATGGTGCTCTCGCGCGCCGCGAATACGCCGCTGCCGGGCCCCGACGGCCAGATGGGGACGGCCGACGACACGGTCGGGCATACCAATTCAACCACGCCCTTCGTTGACCAGAACCAGACCTATACCTCACATCCGTCGCACCAGGTGTTCCTGCGCGAATATGCGATGGTCGACGGGAAACCGGTCTCGACCGGCAAGCTGCTGTCGGGCGCGTATGGCGAAGGCAACTGGGGCGAGGTCAAGGCCCAGGCCGCGGCCAAGCTCGGCATCCAGTTGACCGACGACCATGTGTTCAATGTCCCACTGCTGGCAACTGATCCCTACGGTAACTTTATCCGTGGGGCCAAGGGCTTTGCGCAGCTGGTGGTCATCGAAAACGGCCAGCAGAAGCTGATCGAAGGCGACCCGGCAGCAAACGGGGGGCTCGGTGTGGCGATCCCTGCGAACGTGGTCCCGAGCGGCCACGCATTCCTGATCGACGTAGCGCACTCGGCTGCACCAGGAATGATGCCGGACGACCATAACCCAAGCACGGTGGAGCTGCCGCTCCGGCCGGACGACGACACCGTCGCCGGCAGTGCTTCCGCGCCCGCTCCGCGCGGCACCTACGACAACGAGCTGCTGGACCGTCACTTCGCCACCGGCGACGGCCGCGGCAACGAAAACATCGGCCTGACCGCCATCCACTCCGTCTTCCATTCGGAGCACAACCGCCTGGTGGAGCAGTACAAGCAGACCATCCTCGCCAGCGGCGACCTGGCCCTGCTCAATGAATGGCTGGCGCAGGACGTCGGCGCCTTCCCCACCAGCCAGGCCGCGATCGATGCGCTGCAGTGGGACGGTGGGCGCCTGTTCCAGGCAGGACGCTTCGTCAACGAGATGGAGTACCAGCACCTGGTATTCGAGGAATTTGCCCGCGCCGTGCAGCCGGGCATCGACCCCTTCATCTTCTCGCATTCGGCCGACATCAATCCGGCCATCATGGAAGAGTTCGCGAACGTGGTCTACCGCTTCGGACACTCGATGCTGACCGAGACCGTGGCCCGGCTCGACGGCGACCTCAACAACAAGGACATCGGCCTGATCCAGGCCTTCCTCAATCCGGTCGCATTCAACACGGCGGGCGGCAAGGAGGGCGAGTCGGAAGCGATTGCCAATATCATCCGAGGCATGTCGCGCCAGGTCGGCAGTGAAATCGACGAGTTCGTCACCGGTGCGCTGCGCAACAACCTGGTAGGCCTGCCGCTCGACCTGGCGGCGCTGAACATCGCGCGCGGCCGCGACACCGGCGAGCCGAGCTTCAATGAGGCGCGCGCCGCGTTCTATGAAATGACGGGCGACGCCCAGCTCAAGCCGTATACCAGCTGGGCAGACTTCGCCCCGCACCTGAAGAATCCCGCGTCCATCATCAACTTCATCGCCTCGTACGGCAAGCACGACAGCATCACGGCCGAGACCACGCTGGCCGGCAAGCGCGCGGCCGCCACGCTGCTGGTGATGAATGACATGGACATCAAGGGCGACGCGGAGGTCGAGAAGGCGCCCGAAGACCGGCTCGACTTCCTCAACGGCACCGGCATATGGGAAGGCGTGGAAACCGGCCTGAATGACGTGGACTTCTGGATCGGCGGCCTGGCGGAAGCCAAGCTGGAATTCGGGGGCATGCTGGCGCCCACCTTCAACTTCGTGTTCGAAGTGCAGATGGAGAAACTACAGAACGGCGACCGCTTCTATTACCTGAGCCGCACCCAGGGCCTGAACCTGCTCAACCAGCTGGAAGAAAACCTGTTCTCCACGATGGTCATGCGTAACAGCGACCTGGGCGACGCGGACAGCAGTACCCACTTGCCGGCGCTGCTGTTCAGCACGCCGAGCTATATCCTCGAGATGGACCAGTCCAAGCAGCGCACCGGTATCGCCGTGCAGGGAAGCAGCATCAAGAACGGCGATCCGGTCCGCAAGGACGATATCCTGAACGCCTTCACTTCGCTGGTGACGCGTAAAGCCCCGGGCGCCGACGTCAACGGCGACGGCCATGCCGACGGCGGCGTGCTCATCTATGCCTATGACGGCCCGGACCACGTGGTGCTGGGCGGCACCCAGGGCAACGACACCATCAAGGGCGGGCGCGGCATGGACACGCTGTGGGGCGATGGCGGCAACGACCTCCTGGACGGCGGCGACGAAGCCGACCAGGTCCACGGCGGCGACGGCGACGACATCATCACCGACCACGGCACCCCGACGGGCGCAGCCGACTTCCTGCGCGGCGACGCCGGCAACGACGTCATCAGCAACGGCGCCGGCAACGACCTCGTGTTCGGCGGCACCGGCCAGGACTTCGTCATCGTCGGCCCCGACTTTACCGAAGTGTTCGCCGGCGAGGGCAATGACTTCCTCCTGGGCGGCAATGGCTCGGATGTCCTGATGGGCAACGAGGGCGACGACTGGATCGAGGGCGGCGAAGGCTTCGACAACGTGTCGGGCGAGAACTCGCAGCTGTTCTTCAACAGCGACATCATCGGACACGACGTGCTGAACGGGCAGGGCAACGACACCGACTACGACGGCGAGTCGGGCAACGACATCATGGTCCAGGGCACCGGCATCCAGCGCAGCAACGGCATGCTGGGCTTCGACTGGGCCATCCACAAGGGCGACCCGGTGGCCGCCAACTCCGATCTCGGGATCGCCATCTTCACCCAGCAGGACCAGTTCATCCTGCGCGACCGCTTCGATTCGGTCGAGGCGCTGTCGGGATGGAAGTACGACGACGTGCTGACCGGGACGGTCCGACCGACCGGGGCCTCGGGCGAGGTGGGCGGCATACTGAACGGTCCGCTGGCGGACAGCAAGCTGCTGCAGAAGGATGTGCCCTTGATCGCCGGGCTGCAGGAACTGCTCGGCGTGGCGGCCGTGGCCGACGGCAAGGCGGTGGTGTTTGACCCGAGCAATGGCGCCGACATCCTGATCGGCGGCAATGGCAGCGACCGTTTCATCGGCAAGGCCGGCGACGACCTGATCGACGGCGACGCCTGGCTGAACGTGCGCGTCAGCGTACGCGACCGCGACAACCCGGACATCGAGATCCGGTCGGTCGACAGTATCGACGCGATCAAGACCGACATGCTGAACGGGACCATCAATCCCGGCCAGCTGCGGATCATCCGCGAAATCATCACCGACCCGGCCGCCAAGAGCGATGCCGATACCGCGGTCTATGCCGACCTGTACGAGAATTACGACCTGACCCGCAATCCGGACGGCACCTGGACCGTCGCCCACCTGCGCGGTACCCAGGCCGATGGCACCGACAAGATCCGCAACGTCGAAATGCTGCAGTTCTCGGACCACCTGGTCAACCTGACCGGCGAGCCGGTGATCAGCGACAGCACGCCGCTCGAAGGCCAGCTGCTGCAGGCGCTGCCGGGCACGATCGCGCTGTTCAGCGGCATCCCCGAGTCCGCCATCCGCTACCAGTGGCAGATCGCCAACGGCGGCGCGTTTGCGAATATTCCCGGTGCGACCGGCGCCAGCTTCACGCCGACCGACGCCCAGGTGGGCATGAACCTGCGCGTGGTCGCAAGCTTCACCGACAGCGCCGGCATCGCGCGCACCGTGATCTCGGCGGCGACCAGGGGCATCGGCGACCTGGTCACGGGGGATAACCTGGCCAATGCGCTGGTCGGCACGATCAACAACGACCGGCTGCTGGGCCTGGGGCAGAACGACACGCTCAATGGCGGCGCGGGGGCCGACGAGATGGTCGGCGGAGCCGGCAACGACGTCTACACCGTGGATAACACAGGCGACGTGGTGACCGAGCTGCCCGGCGGCGGCGTGGACAGGATCGACACGACGCTCACGAATTTCGCACTGGACGAGCTGGGCAACGTCGAACACCTGGGCTTCATCGGTACCGGCGACTTCACGGGGCAGGGCAACTCGGCAGCCAACACGCTACTCGGCGGCAATGGCAACGACATGCTCGACGGTGGCGCGGGTATCGACCGGATGGAAGGCAACAGCGGCAACGACACCTATGTCGTCTCGGACGCTGGTGACCTCGTACTTGAAGCCCTTGGCGCGGGCAATGACACCGTCAACGCCAGCATTGCAAACTACATACTCGCAAACAACGTCGAGACCCTGAACTACACCGGCAACGGAAACTTTACCGCTACCGGCAATAACATTGCCAACCTGATCGTGGCCGGCGCAGGCAACGACATCCTCGACGGCGGCGCCGGCAATGATGAGCTGCGCGGCGCGGCCGGCAACGACCAGCTTGCCGGCGGCACCGGCGATGATGTCCTGCTCGGAGGTACTGGCAATGACCAGCTCGACGGCGGTGTGGGCGTGGACCGCATGACCGGCAGCAATGGCGACGATGTCTACACCGTGGACAACGTGGGCGACGTCATCGTCGAGCTGTTGGGCGAGGGCGACGATACTGTTCGTACCACCCTGGCCAACTACGTGCTTGCCGCCGACCTGGAAAACCTCGTCTACACCGGCACCCGTAATTTTACCGGCACCGGCAATACGCAGAACAACAGGATCGACGGTGGGATTGGCGCCGACCTGCTCGATGGCGCCGCAGGCATCGACCGCATGGCCGGCGGCGCGGGCAACGATACCTACATCGTCGACCAGTCCCTCGACGCCGTGGTGGAACTGGCCGATGGCGGCACCGACCTGATCAGGACCAGCGTGACCAGCTATACGCTGGTCGACCACGTCGAGAACCTGACCTATACCGGTAACCTCGCCTTCCTGGGCGAGGGCAATGCGCTGGCCAACACCATTACCGGTGGAACTGGCGCCGACACGCTCGACGGCAAGGGGGGAACCGACCGGCTCGTAGGCGGTGGCGGCGATGACACCTACATCGTGGACGTGAGCACCGACGTGATCGTGGAGGCAGCCGGGGCGGGCCTGGACACCGTCAAGTCGTCCGCCCTGTCCTACACCCTAGGCAACAATGTCGACAACCTGGTCTTCACCGGCACGGGCAACTTCGTTGGCACCGGCAATACCCTCGCCAACCGGATCGCCGGCGGTGACGGCAACGACGAGCTCGATGGCGGCCTCGGCAACGACACGCTCATCGGCGGCAAGGGCAACGACGTCTACAAGGTCAACCATGCGTCCGACGTGGTCCAGGAAGCGGACGGCGAGGGTACCGACACTGTCCACTCAACTGCGGTCCAGTACACGCTGAGCGCCAATGTGGAGAACCTTTTGCATGCCGGCGCCGCGGCTACCACAGTGACCGGCAACGCGCTCGACAACACTATCGTTGGCGGCATCGGAAACGACGTCATCCGTGGCATGGATGGCAACGATCGTATCGACGGCGGCGCCGGCAACGATATCCTCCAGGGAGGCAATGGTTCTGATGTGTTTGTGATAAGTTTCCGGGCGTTTGGCGCCGATACTATTTCTGGTTTCGACGCCAACCCGGACGGTGGTCAGGACCGCATCGATCTTTCTGCGCTCGGCATTACCGAGGCCAACTTTGCCTCGAACGTGAGCTTCACGGACCTGGGCGCAGACGTGCGAATCAACATCGTTGGTGGCGGATCAATCGTGCTACAAGGAATTGCCGATGTACTTATGCTAACGACCGCTGACTTCGTGTTGCGCACTTAAACTGCTTTTTAGTTGTAGCTGTATGGCAATACCTTTGTAGCCGGCGCGGGACTGGTCCCGCGCTTGGTCGATCCCGATGTCCAAACTATGTGGGGAAATATGAAGAATTGTATATTCGGCATGCTCAAGCAAGCTACAAGCGGTTTCTTTCTGTCGATTAGTGTGGTGCAGGCCGCATCCGCCGGCATCATTATTACGAAAGTGCAAGACCCTAGCAATACCGCCGTTGTGCGGTTCAATACGCCTCAAAGCCAACGGGGGCCGTCGACCACGGTTACCGGCACAGTCGGTCCCGCAAGCGACCGATATCTGGTCAACTTCACCAGTGACGAACAGCTGGTCGCTCGGGACGTTCCAGCAGCTCCGCCAGTTCCAGGGATTGCACCCCAGGTGAGCGCGGTCGACGGCGGCCTCATGCGGCTCGGCGTCAGTGTCCAGGATAGTGCATTTACCTCGCTCTACCTGAATTTCCGAATGGACCCTGTAGGCGGCAATCCGCCGCGCTTTGCCGACGTCACAGTGTCCGCATTCGACGGGGAAATCGCGCAGTATGACTTTGAACTCAGGAACGGCAATAATTTCTTGCGGGTCGATGCCACCGGCGACACCCTGCTGAGGGACCTGGCGTTTCTGAGCCCTTTCAATGTTGTGGACGTGCGCCAGGCGCGTCTCGGCGGCTTGCAAGAGGCACCTATTCCTGAGCCGGCTACGCTGCTCAGCCTCGGTATCGGCCTGGCAGGCATGCTTGCAGTGCGGCGCCGCGCGCGACCGGTGAATGCCGCCATGCAGCGCACGTCGGCGTCAATGCTCGCGTAGCGCACGCCGGTACTGGACTGCCTCGGCCACATGCTGTGCCTGGACGGCTGCCGCGCCGTCCAGGTCGGCCACCGTGCGCGCCACCTTGAGCACGCGGTGATAGGCGCGCGCCGACCAGTGCAGCTGCTGCATCGCGGCGCGCAGCAGGCGCTCGCCGGCCGCATCCGGGCGGCAGTAGCGGTCGATCTCACGCGGCGCCAGGCCCTGGTTCGGCTTGCCCTGGCGGGCCAGCTGCAGCGCATGGGCCTGCGCGACACGTGCCGCGATCGCGGCGCTGGTTTCGCCCTCGGCCTGGGCGCCGATGCTGTCGGCCGGCATGGCCGCCACCGCCAGCTGGATGTCGATGCGGTCGAGCAGCGGTCCGGAGATGCGGCCCTGGTAGCGCTGCGCGGACTCGGTTGTGCAGCGGCATTTGCCGGAGGCATGGCCGAGCCAGCCGCAAGGGCAGGGGTTCATCGCCGCCACCAGCTGGAAGCGCGCCGGGAAGTCGGCCTGGTGCGCCGCGCGCGAGATCGTGATCCGGCCCGACTCGAGCGGCTCGCGCAGCACCTCCAGCACGCGCCGGTCGAACTCCGGCAGCTCGTCCAGGAACAGGACCCCATGGTGCGCCAGCGATACCTCGCCGGGACGCGGCGGATTGCCGCCGCCGATCAGGGCCACGCCCGAGCTGGTGTGGTGCGGGCTGCGGAACGGACGCCGGCGCCAGCGCCGCGCGGAAAAGCTGCCGGCGATCGACTGCACCGCGGCCGACTCCAGCGCCTCGTCCTCGCTCATCGGCGGCAGCAGGCCGGGAAAGCGCGAGGCCAGCATGCTCTTGCCCGCGCCCGGCGGCCCCACCAGCAGGATCGAATGCGTGCCCGCAGCGGCCACCTCCAGCGCGCGCTTGGCCGTCTGCTGTCCCTTCACTTCGGAGAAGTCCGGATAGTCGGGCATGCCCTCCAGGGCCTGGCCCCGGTGGCGCGCCAATTTCGCATTGACTGTTCCAGGCGCGAAGTGGGCGCACACCTCGAGCAGGGTACGCGCCGGGTAGATGGCGGCATCGGTCACCAGCGCCGCCTCGTCGGCGTTCGCCAGCGGCAGGATGAAGGCAGGCGCGCCGCCTTCGTGGTGGCGGTGCATCGCGAAGGTCATCGCCAGCGCGCCGCGGATGGGCCGCAGTTCGCCCGACAGCGACAGCTCGCCGGCGAATTCGAAGCGCCCCAGCTGCTCGCCCCCGATCTGCTGCGAAGCCGCCAGGATGCCGAGCGCGATCGGCAGATCGAAGCGGCCGGACTCCTTCGGCAGGTCGGCCGGCGCCAGGTTGACCGTGATGCGGCGCGGCGGAATCGTGAAGCCCGAATTCTGCAGCGCCGCGCGCACGCGGTCCTTGGCTTCACGCACTTCGGCATCGGGGAGGCCGACGATGGTCATGCCGGGCAGGCCGTTGGCCAGGTGGACTTCGACGCTGACGGCGGGCGCATCCATCCCGGCGAGTGCGCGGCTTCGGAGGACGGCAAGGCTCATGGGCTTCCTGGCGAGTGAGGACTCGCAGGATGGTGGCACCGGCCTCGAATTCGCTTGTTGAGCGTACCCAAGCCCGCGCCATGTCAGGTCCTCAGACCTCGCGCAGGCTCACCACCGGCATCGTCAGCGCGCGCTTGTCCTTGAAGAAGGCGATGTCGAACAGGGCCGCCGCGCCGACCACCTCCTTCCCCAGCTGGCGGAGCAGGGAAGCTGCCGCTTCGATGGTGCCGCCGGTGGCCAGCACGTCATCGACGATCAGCACGCGCCGGCCCTTGATGCGTTCCGGCTGGATTTCGATGGTCGCGCTGCCGTATTCACGCCGGTAATCGATGCTGATCGCCTTGCCGGGCAATTTGCCTGCCTTGCGCGCCATGGCAAAGCCGACCTTGCGCTCGTAGGCGAGGGCGCCGGCGATCATGAATCCGCGCGCGTCCATGGCAAGGATGAAGTCGAAGTGCAGGTCCTCGGTCTTCGCGTGCAGGGTGTCGATGGCGAGGCGCCAGTGTTCAGGCGTATCGAAGATGCAGCCGACGTCGATGAAACTGACGCCCGGTTCCGGGTAGTCCTGGAAAAATTCCAGCGGAACGCTGTCGAAATCGTTCATGTGATTGTGTGCCGTATGGGTAAGTGAAGATTATCGCCGGTTTGCGACAAGACGGCATCCATGCACCCTGGATCAAAGCCGCTTTTCCCTGCGCGCGTATGACGAAAATACGTCGTTCATTCCCGGATTCCCACCGCCGGTCGCAAAAAACCTGGCATTGCTGTTCATTATCTGTACATTATCTGCACGGCAATACTTGCCTTGCTCCCAACAACAGATCCTGGAGAAACCGCAGATGCTATCGATCAAGCAGCTCAACAAGACCTACGCCAATGGCGTCAAGGCCATCAACGATGTCAGCCTCGAGATCCCGAACGGCATGTTCGGGCTGCTCGGCCCGAATGGCGCCGGCAAGTCCTCGCTGATGCGCACCATCGCGACGCTGCAGGATCCCGATAGCGGAAGCATCCATTTCAACGGCCTCGACGTCCTGAAGGACAAGGAAGGGCTGCGCCGCCAGCTCGGCTACCTGCCCCAGGACTTCGGCGTCTACCAGAAGGTCAGTGCCGAACGCCTGCTGACCCATTTCGCCGTCCTCAAGGGCCTGACCGGCAAGGGCGAGCGCAAGGAAGCCGTCGACGCGCTGCTGCAGCAGACCAACCTGTGGGATGCGCGCAAGCGCGCGCTCGGCACCTATTCGGGCGGCATGCGCCAGCGCTTCGGCATCGCCCAGGCGCTGCTCGGCGCGCCGCGCCTGGTGATCGTCGACGAGCCTACCGCCGGCCTCGACCCGGATGAACGCAACCGCTTCCTGAACCTGCTGGCCAAGATCGGAGAACAAGTAGTCGTGATCCTGTCCACCCACATCGTGGAGGACGTTACCGACCTGTGTCCGCGCATGGCCATGATCGCCAAGGGGACGGTGCTGCTGCAGGGCGAGCCGCAGGCGGCCATCGACACGCTCAGGAGCCGTGTCTGGCGCCGCACCGTCGGCCAGGAAGAGCTGGCGGACTACCAGGCCCGCTTCAACGTGCTGTCCACCCGCCTGGTGGCGGGCCGGCCGCAGATCAACGTGTTCGCCGAATCCCAGCCCGACGGCGGTTTCGTCTCGGTCGAACCGGACCTCGAGGACGTGTATTTCCTCCAGATCCGCAACGCCAGCCGCGCGGCCGCGGCGCCGGCCCAGGCGCCGGCAGCATCGGCCAGCGCCGCACCGACCGTCGCAGCATAAGGAGCGGCCATGTTGAGGGAATTCTTCAAGTTCGAACTGGCCACCCAGCTGCGCCAGCCGCTCCTGTGGGTGAGCGCGCTGATCTTCGGCGCGCTGGCCTTCGGCGCCTCCACCACCGATGCGATCCAGGTCGGCGGCGCCATCGGCAACGTCAACCGCAATGCCCCGGTCGTGGTCGCGCAGATGCTCGGCGTCTTCAGCCTGATGTCGATGTTCGTCGTGACCATCTTCATCGCCGGCACGGTGCTGCGCGACAGCGAAGTCGGCATCTCCGACATGCTGTTCGCCACGCCCATGAAGAAGCGCGACTACCTGGTCGGCCGCTTCGCCGCCGGCCTGCTGGCCTGCCTGGTCATCTTCGCCGGCATCGTCGTCGGCATGATGCTCGGGCCCCTGATGCCCTGGGTCGACGTCCAGCGGGTCGGCCCCTTCCCGGGCGCTGCCTATGTTTGGGGGCTCACGGTGCTGGTGCTGCCCAACCTGCTGCTGATCGGCGCCTTGCTGATGCTGCTGGCGGCGACCACGCGCTCGATCATGCTGGTGTATGTGGGCGTGCTGGCCTTCATCGTCCTGTGGATCGTCGCCGGTAACTTCACCTCCGACATCGACAACGAATGGATCGCCGTCCTGTCCGATCCTTTCGGGGGCCGTGCCCTGTCGCGCGCCACGCGCTACTTCTCCGCCGCCGAACGCAACGCGGGCCTGCCGGACATCAAGGGCTACGTGCTGGCCAACCGGCTGTTGTGGAGCGCAGTCGCGCTGGTGCTGTTCGGCCTGACACTGCTGCTCTTCAAGCCGCAGCGCGCCGGCACCGGCAAGCGCCTGTTCGGCAAGGCCAAGGTGCTGGCCCCTGCCGCGCCAGTGCCGGCGCAGCTCAAGCTGCCGCGCATCGAGCCGCGCTTCCGGGCGTCCACCCGCTGGATCCAGTGCTGGCACATCTTCGCCTTCGACGCGGCCGCCGTGTTCAGGAGCGTGCCTTTCCTCGTCATGCTGCTGTTCAGCGTGCTCAACTTCATCGGCACCACCAGCCAGATGGGCAAGATCTTCGGCACCAGCGTCTATCCGATGACCCACCTCATGGTCGAGCTGCTGAACGGCAGCTTCACCTTCATGCTGCTCATCATCGTCACCTTCTATGCGGGCGAATTGATCTTCAAGGAGCGCCAGGCCAGGATCGCCGACGTCACCGATGCCATGCCGGTGCCGAACTGGGCGCCGCTGGCCGCGAAGAGCCTGGCGCTGACCGGCGTCGTGCTGGCCTTCCTGTTCACCGGCGTGCTGGCGGCGATCGCGGTGCAGCTGTTCAGGGGCGGGGCGCCGGTCGAGCCGATGGTCTACCTCAAGAGCATCCTGGTCGCCGGCCTGCCTTTCATCCTGATGGGATTGCTCGCCCTGGTCCTGCAGGTCGTGACCAACAATAAATTCATCGGCTACCTGCTGATGGTGATCTACATGGTGTCGCAGATCGTCGCGGCCACCCTGCACCTGAACCACAACCTGTACAACATCGCCGGCCTGCCGGGCACCCCGTACTCGGACATGAATGGCTTCGGCCACTTCCTCGAAGGATGGAGCTGGTTTGCCGTGTACTGGAGCCTGTTCATGGCCGCGGCGCTGATCCTTGCCCAGGCCTTCTGGGTGCGCGGCCTGTCCTTCGCATGGCCGCTCCGGGTACGCGACGCGGGACGCCGCCTGAAAGGCGCTTCCGGCGTCGCGCTGGCGGTATTTGTCGCCGCCTTCGCCGCGACCGGCGGCTGGATCTACTACAACACCAATGTCCTGGCCAGATACGAAGCCGGCGACGCCGCCATGGACAAGCAGGCGCGCTACGAGAAGGCCTACCGCAAGTACAAGGACATCCCGCACGCCAAGCTGACCGACGTACGCGCCGCCGTCGATATCTATCCGGAGCAGCGCCGCGTCACGATCCGCGGCAGCTACATCCTGGAGAACAAGACCGGCAAGCCGCTCGATACCCTGCCGCTGCAGGTCAATGCCGATGTCCTGACCACCTGGACCAAACTGCCGCCGCACCAGGTGGTAGTCAACGACAAGGAGTTCGGCTTCAGCATCCTGAAGCTGGCGCAGCCGATGCAGCCCGGCGCGCGCCTGCCGCTCGAGTTCACCGTCGACGTGCGCCGTCCGGGCTTCTCCAACGGTGGCGAGGCCGATGTCGTCAACCTGAACGGCACGTTCTTCAACAACCGCGCCTTCTTCCCGCAGCTCGGCTACCAGCCGGATGCCGAACTGCGCGACCGTAACGAACGCCGCAAGCGCGGCCTGGGCGAACCAGAGCGCATGCCCAAGCTGGAGAACACCGCGGCCCGTCAGCACTCGATGTTCGGACCGGAGGCGGACTGGATCAATTTCGAGACCACGGTCTCGACCAGCGGCGACCAGAGGGCGCTGGCGCCGGGCTACCTGCATAAGTCGTGGACGGAAAACGGCCGCAACTACTTCCAGTACAAGATGGACCGGAAGATGATGCCCTTCTTCGCCTACCTCTCGGCAGACTGGCAGCTGAAGAAGGGCGCTTGGCGCGGCATCCCGATCGAGGTCTACCACGACCGCAAGCACGCCTACAACGTCGACCGGATGATCACGGCCACGCAGAAGTCGCTGGACTATTTCACGACCGAGTTCACGCCCTACCAGCACAAGCAGGTCCGCATCCTGGAGTTCCCGAACTACCAGAGCTTCGCTCAGTCCTTCGCCAACACCATCCCGTTCTCGGAGTCGATCGGCTTCATCGCCGACCTGCGCGACAAGGAAGCCATCGACTACGTGTTCTACGTGACGGCCCACGAAATGGCGCACCAGTGGTGGGGCCACCAGGTGGCGGCCGCCAACGTGCAGGGCGCGTCCATGCTGATCGAATCGCTGTCGCAGTACTCGGCGCTGATGGTGATGGAAAAGGAATACGGACGCCACCAGATGCGCCGCTTCCTGCGCTATGAGCTCGACCGCTACCTCAGTTCGCGCGGCGGCGAGCGGATCGAAGAGCTGCCCCTGGTGCGCGTGGAAAACCAGGACTATATCCACTACCGCAAGGGCAGCCTGGTGTTCTACCGCCTGCGCGACGAGATCGGCGAGGCGGCGGTCAACCGCGCACTCAAGCGCTTCTTGCAGGACAAGGGCTACCAGGAGTCGCCGTTCACGACCTCCAGCGAGCTGCTCGACTACATCCGTGCCGAGGCCCCTGCGGACAAGCATGCCCTGATCGCCGACCTGTTCGAGAAAATCGTCTTCTACGATAACCGCGTCACCGAGGCGAAAGCGGTCAAGCGCCCCGACGGGCAGTGGGACGTGACGATGAAGCTGCACCTTGCGAAGCAGGAAGCCGACGGCCATGGCAAGGAGACGCCGCGCGCCTATGACGAGCCGGTGGAGATCGGCATCTTCGCGCGCGCCGACGGCGCCAAGGAGAAGGATGAGCGGGTCCTGTACCTGGAGAAGCGCGCCCTGACGGGCGACAAGCCGGTCGTGATGGTGACGGTCAAGGAGAAGCCCTTCGAGGTCGGCGTCGATCCTTACAACAAGATGATCGACCGCGTGTCGAGCGACAACCGCAAGACGGTCAGCGTCGACTGAAGCAGGCATCAGGCAGCCCCGGACCGCAAGGCCCGGGGCTGCTTCCACAGACTCGCAAGGAATCACATGAACGTCAACGTGTCACTGGCAGGCGAATTCGAAGAGGAAGAGGTCATCCGGCTGTATCGCGCGAACGGCTGGTCCTCGGCTGACAAACCGGCGCAGCTGATGGCGGCGCTTCGCAACTCGCATGCGCTCGTGACCGCGCGCATCGGGGATGAACTCGTCGGGCTCGGGAACGCGATATCGGACGGGCACCTGGTCGTCTACTTTCCCCATATGCTGGTGCATCCGGCGCACCAGGGGAAAGGCGTCGGCCGCCTGATGATGCAATCGATGCTGGACCGCTACGCCGGCTTCCACCAGATGATGCTGACTGCCGACGGCGGCGCGATCGACTTTTACAAGGCAATGGGATTCGAGCGCGCCGGAAAGACCGAGCCGATGTGGATCTACGCCGGCAGCGAGCATTGAGCGGCTACCTGACTAGAACAGCACCAGCGGATTTTTCGTCACCGCCACCGACACGATGTAGGCGAAGCAGGCCAATGCGCCCGCGAAGGCGGCGGTGCGCACGCCCCGCGTGCGTCCCCGTTTGAGCGCGATCGTGCCCAGCACGATGTAGGCTACCAGCGCCACGAGCTTGGCCGTCAGCCAGGGCGACTGGCCCGGGTACTGGCGGCTCCACAGCGCCAGGCCCACCGCGCTCGCGAGCAACACGGTATCGACGATGTGGGGGACGATCTTGACCCAGCGCTGCTGCAGGCGCTGGGAGCCGGACAGCATCCAGATGCCGCGCAGAAGGAACAGCAGGCCGCTGAGGAGGGCAAACGTAATGTGCAGGTGCTTGAGTGCAATATAGGGCATGGCGGGTCGGCTGAGTTGGCAACCCGCGCAGTATGCCTCAGCCGCACTCTCCGACATAGTGGCACTCGTCGCAGCGGGTGCAGCCGTCGACCTTGCGCAGTGCCAGGGCGCCGCATTCCGGGCACTTCGCGCCGCTGACGGTGGGCAGGGCGCCGGACACGGTGGGCGGCTGGGGCTCGGCCTCGGGCGCCGCGCCCTCGGGGCGCGTGGCAAAGCGGTGGGCCAGCTCCGGCACCGGCACCTGGTTGCCCCAGGCATCGAGGAAGCCGCGCCGGATCAGGACGCGCTGCAGCATGAAGGCGATCGCCGCCACTTCCGAGTCGTGGTACACCGGCACCTGGGTGCCATCCTCGCGCGTGAGCATGCCGCAACGCACCGGGCCTTTTTCCCACACGACGTCGCGCATGTCGGCCAGCGCCCGCGCGATCGGGCCGCCGGCGCGCGCCACCATCGACAGCAGGCGCATCGAGGCGGTGATCCATTGCTGTCCGCCGGTGCGCTGGTTCGAGGGCATGAAGAATTCGAAGGGCCGCTCGACCGTCACCGGACGGCCCTCATGGACGCCGTCGGCGCGGATGAAGCTGACGGTGAGGTAGGCGGTCTTGCGGCCTTCCTGGGTCGCGTATTCGATCTTCGAGGTCACCGATTCCAGCTCGCCCAGCGGGCGCCGCTCGAAGCGCTTGCGCAGCGGGTCCTCGTCCGGCGGCAGCGACGACTGATCCCCGTCGGTGGACAGCACGCTGCCGAGCACCGTGTTCGGCCGATAGGTTGCCAGCCCCTTCAGTCCCGCATGCCAGGCCTGGCTGTACAGGTCGCGGAAGTCGTCGAAGGGATAATCGGCCGGCACGTTGACGGTCTTCGAGATCGCGGTGTCGACGAAAGGCTGCACCGCCTGCACCATGCGCAGGTGCTCGATCGCGCGCATCCCGAGCGCGGTGACGAAGGCAGGCGGCAGCGCCGCGGTGTCATGACCCATGTGACGGTACAGCCGCCAGGCATGGTCCTCGACATCGTAGCTGCGCATCGCGCCGTCCGGCATGCGCTTCTTGCGCTGGTAGGTCCAGGCATAGGGCGGTTCGATGCCGTTCGAGGCATTGTCGGCGAAGGCCAGGGAGATGGTGCCGGTCGGCGCGATCGACAGCAGGTGCGAGTTGCGGATGCCGTAGTGGCGGATCGCCTCGCGCAGCCAGTCCGGCAGGCGCGCCACGAACTGGCTGTCCAGGTACTTGTCCGCATCGAACAGCGGGAAGGGGCCTTTTTCGCGCGCCAGTTCGACCGAGGTGGCATAAGCCGCATCGCGCAGCGTCTCGGCGATGCGCGCCGCCATGGCCCGTCCCGCGTCGGAATCGTAGCGCAGTCCCAGCATCACGAGGGCGCTGCCCAAGCCCAGGAAGCCCAGGCCGATGCGGCGCTTGGCGCGGGACTCGGCGGCCTGCTGCGGCAGCGGCCATTCGGTGGCGTCCAGCACCAGGTCGAGCATGCGCACGCCGACCGCGGCGACCTCGCACATGCGCTCGAAATCGAATTGGGGGCTGGCGCCGAAGGGATCGGTCACGAAAGCGGTGAGGTTCACCGATCCGAGATCGCAGCAGCCATAGGCGGGCAGGGGCTGCTCGCCGCAGGGATTGGTGGCGCGCAGCTCTTCCGCGTACCAGAGGTTGTTCTCGGCATTCATGCGGTCGACGAACAGCACGCCCGGCTCGGCATGATCGTAGGTCGAGGCGATGATCCTGTCCCACAGTGCGCGTGCCCGGACCTGGCGGTAGACCCAGAGCCCGTCCGCGCGGCGGACAGCCCCGGCCGCATCCTCGTCGCCCGGCTTCGCGCGGTGCACCAGGTCGAACATGGCGTCGGCCTCGACCGCGCGCATGAAGTCGTCGGTCACGCCGACCGAGATGTTGAAGTTGCTGAGTCCGCCTTCGTCCTTGGCGGCGATGAAGCGTTCGATGTCGGGGTGGTCGATGCGCAGCACGCCCATCTGGGCGCCGCGCCGGGCGCCGGCCGACTCCACGGTACGGCAGGAGGCGTCGAACACCTCCATATACGAGACCGGGCCGGAAGCGCGCGAGCGGGTGCCGCGTACCTTGCTGCCCATCGGGCGGATCGCGCTGAAGTCGTAGCCGACGCCGCCGCCGCGGCGCATGGTCTCGGCGGACTCAAGCAGGGCGGTATAGATGCCCGGCAGGCCGCCGTCGCTGCCCGAGATGGAGTCGCCCACCGGCTGGACGAAGCAGTTGATGAGGGTGGCCTGCAGGCCGAGACCGGCGGCCGAGTTGATGCGCCCGGCCGGGACGAAGCCCTGTTCCTGGGCCCAGAGGAAGCGCTGCTCGAGTTCGGCACGCCTTGGCTCCGGCTCGAGCGCCGCGAGGGCGCGCGCCACGCGCCGGCGTACGTCGGCGATGCCGGTTTCTTCACCCTTGGCGTATTTCTCGCGCAGGACGTCGAGCGAGACGTCCTGCGGCGGGAGGAGGCCGGGCGGCTGGCCGATCGCGTTCATGGCCTGCGACGCATGGCGCCGTCAGTTCAAGGCTTGTCGATGATGATGTGCGGCGCGGCCGGATCCGTGGCGCCGGGAATCGGCCCGCTGGACGCGCTGGCGGAAGCGGCCGGGGCTGCCTGCGCGCCGAGGCGCGCTTCCAGCTCCACCACACGCAGTTCCAGGGCTTCGAGCTTGGCGCGGGTCTTGGCCAGCACCTGGGCCTGGATGTCGAATTCTTCACGGGTGACCAGGTCGAGCTTGGAAAAACCCTGGGTCATCATCGCCTTGACGTTGCGCTCGATGTCCTTGGCCGGCGTGCTCTCCAGCGCCTGGTTGATCTTGCCCTGGATGTCGTTGAAGAAGCTGTTCATGTCTGTTTCCTTTCAGTCGCCGCGCTGCACCACGACGGTGCGCGGCACTCCGCTTTGGTGCGTGGCGCCGCGGCGCGAGGCCGGGCGCACGGGTTTGCCGGGTTATTCGAATCGCAAATGGGGCGGATGGCTGAGAAAACAAGCACTTCCGGTGCACCCACTGGCGCTTTTTGGGCTGGCACGCATCCTGCTAAAGAGTTGTCAGGCGTGTAGCAAACAAGATTGTAAACCGCAACGGTATGCGCCACGGTTCAGCCGTTGAAATTAAGGGGAATGTCATGAAGTGCAACACCAAAGCAGCAATCAGCCTGGCCGTACTGGCCTTTTCGTCGATGCCTGCCTTCGCGCAGGAAGCTGCTCCTGAGCATCAAATCAGCTACAACGCCGCCATTACCAGCGACTACCGTTACCGCGGCCTGTCGCAAACCCGGCTGGACCCGGCGCTGCAAGGCGGCGTCGACTACGTGCACGGCCCATCCGGCCTGTATGTCGGCACCTGGCTGTCCACCATCAAATGGACCAAGGATCTCGGCGGCGACGGCAACATCGAATGGGACGTCTACGGCGGCAAGCGCGGTCAATTGACCGAGAACGTAAGCTACGACGTCGGCGGCCTGTACTACTGGTACCCGTCGAACGACCTGAACCCACGTGCGAACACCTTCGAACTCTACGCACGCCTGGGCTTCGGTCCGGCCTACGTCAAGTATTCGCACTCGACCACCAACCTGTTCGGCACCGCCAACAGCAAGCGCAGCGGCTACCTGGACCTGGGCGCCGACATCGACGTCTACAACGGCCTGATCCTGAACCTGCACGCGGGGCGCCAGGAAGTGAACAACAACGGCGCCTTCTCGTACACCGACTACAAGGTCGGCTTCAGCAAGGACCTGGGCGTCGCCACCGTGTCGCTGGCCTGGATCAAGGGCAATACCAAGGCCTACCTCAGCCCGGAAGGTGAGAACCTGGGCAAGTCGGCAGCCGTGCTGAGCCTGTCCAAAACTTTCTAAGAGTAAAGAGGCACCACCATGAAAATGATTACCGCCATCATCAAGCCCTTCAAGCTGGACGAAGTCCGTGAAGCGCTGTCGGAGATCAACGTAAAGGGCATGACCGTGACCGAAGTGAAGGGCTTCGGCCGCCAGAAAGGCCATACCGAGCTGTACCGCGGCGCGGAATACGTCGTCGATTTCCTTCCGAAGATCAAGATCGAGGCCGCCGTGGACGACGCCGTGGTCGACCAGGTCATCGATGCCATCTCGGGCGCGGCCCGCACCGGCAAGATCGGTGACGGCAAGATTTTCGTGGCCGACCTCAACCAGGTCATCCGTATCCGTACCGGCGAGACCGGCAACGAAGCACTGTAAAGGGGCACACCAATGAAGCACACCATCTTCAAAGTCCTGGCCGGTCTCGCCGCCGCCGGCCTGGCGCTGCCGGCGCTGGCAGCGCCCAGCATCAACAAGGGCGATACCGCGTGGATGTTCATTTCCACGATCCTGGTCATCATGATGTCGATTCCCGGCCTGGCGCTGTTCTACGGCGGCCTGGTACGCGCCAAGAACATGCTGTCGGTACTGATGCAGGTATTCATGGTCTTCTCGGTGGTCATCGTCCTGTGGTGCCTGTACGGCTACTCGCTGGCCTTCACCCAGGGCAGCGCCTTCATCGGCGGCTTCGACCGCATCTTCCTGAACGGCATCTACGATGCGGCGGCCGGCACCTTCAGCCAGGCCGCGACCTTCAGCAAGGAGACGATGATCCCCGAGTTCATCTTCGTCGCCTTCCAGGGCACCTTCGCCGCCATCACCTGCGCCCTGATCGTCGGCGCCTTCGCCGAGCGCATCCGCTTCTCGGCCGTGCTGCTGTTCGTCGTGCTGTGGTTCACCTTCGGCTACCTGCCGGTGGCCCACATGGTCTGGTTCTGGGCCGGCCCTGATGCCATTTCAGACGCCACCACCCTGGCGACCGTCACCGCGAACGCAGGCTTCCTGTGGGGGCATGGCGCGCTCGACTTCGCCGGCGGCACCGTGGTGCACATCAACGCGGCGGTGGCCGGCCTGGTCGGCGCCTACGTGATCGGCAAGCGTATCGGCCTGGGCCGCGAATCGATGGCGCCGCACTCGCTGACCATGACCATGATCGGCGCCTCGCTGCTGTGGGTGGGCTGGTTCGGCTTCAACGCCGGCTCGGCGCTGGAAGCGGGCGACATCGCCGCGCTGGCCTTCATCAACACCCTGCTGGCAACCGCCGCGGCCGCCGTGTCGTGGATGCTGGGCGAGTGGCTCATCAAGGGCAAGCCCTCGCTGCTGGGCGCCGTCTCCGGCGCGGTGTCGGGCCTGGTGGCGATCACCCCGGGCGCCGGCTTCGTCGGCCCGATGGGCGGCCTGGTGATGGGCCTGCTGGCCGGCCTGATCTGCCTGTGGGGCGTGACCGGCCTGAAGCGCCTGCTGGGCGCCGACGACTCGCTCGACGTGTTCGGCGTGCACGGCGTGGGCGGCATCCTGGGCGCGCTGCTGACCGGCGTGTTCGCTTCGCCGCAGCTGGGCGGGCAGGGCATCTGGGACTACGTCGCCAACAAGGCCTCGCCGGACTACTCGATCGCCAGCCAGCTGCTGGTGCAGGCCGAGGCGGTCGGCGTCACCATCGTGTGGTCGGCGCTGGTGGCCTTCATCGCCTTCAAGCTGGTGGACGTGGTGGTCGGCCTGCGCGTGCCTGCCGAGCAGGAGCGCGAAGGGCTGGACATCACCAGCCATGGCGAATCGGCCTACCACCTGTAAGCCACCGGCAAAGCCGGTAAAGGCGCCTGCGGGCTAATGCCAGTCAGTTAAGCTGACTGGCATTTTTCATTGGAAACTTGGATCTGGGCTGTTTGACGACTCTTGGATAGGAGCGCGTTCGACGTTCCGGCAAGAGATAGGCACGTGCCT
>NZ_JCASIE010000033.1:0-30419 GCF_059685865.1 Telluria sp. ZB4P36 | reverse complement strand
CCGACGCCTGCTGTGTTCAACTTCGCTTCCCAAGATAGTCCCCGCCAAAATTTAGTGGGGACTACTTTGCGACTGGCTCCGTTCAGTGTCTAGACGGCGCTGGTTTGACGCTTACTTGCGTACGGCTGTGGCGGTCGCTAGAGAGACGCGACCTGTCGATATCTCCCCCTGGCTGTTTTGTACGCGTAAGGGGGAGTGCTACTACGACGAAGAGAAAGGGACCGCAAGTGGATGGGACTCGATTTGGCAGCGGTTCATGGAGCGTATACTTGACGAAACCGAGGTCAAAGAGAGGTTCACCGAACACGACCTACGAGCCAATTGCGCAAGCGATGCCGAGACCCTCGAGCACGCGCGCGCCCTTCTTGCCCATGCCGACAGCCAAATCACACAGCGGGTCTACAGACGACTGCCTGAGCGTGTGAAACCAAGCAAGGTAAGCTTTTAAGAATCGCTCGATTTCACACTGTCGAACTTCATCAGGAAGAATGAATGCAGCTCTTCGATCAGGATCTGTGCTTGGGTATGTATGTCTGTGATCCGTTGACTTAGCGCCGGCTCTGCCAACAACGCAGGCGTCTGAAAGTACTCACCGGTTGAAAGATCGAAAAGCCGCTCACGCTCTTTGTTGATACGATCGATGTAAAGGCCAAGTGTTCCGCCCGTCTGGCGCTTCTTAATCCGCTCGATCCTGCGATCAACTGACTGAAATAGCACGACAATCTCGAGCTCTTGGACTGTTGCGGTTGTATCTTCCGCCTTGCGGCGCAAGTACGCAGCCATCTTCTCAGCAATCGATTGAATGGCTTTTTCTAGAGCATCAATCTCGCTCCGAAGTTCCTTTCGCTTCTCACGAATGTTCGCCTGACCATTTGTGACAGCCCAGCCTAGAGCAGCAACGACCCACGCAAGAGCTGGGCCATAGTTCTTGAGGAACTCAACCACTGACTGTTTGGCGACCACCAGCGCGAGCTTGCGCCTCACTGATGTATCGCCAGACACGATCAGAATAAGTCTTCAGCTTCGCTTGAACAATTAGTCGCTTTTTTAAGTCAGACTCGGCAATGCCGGCCCTAACTAGCCCGCCAAACGCTTCCTCAAGAAACGAAGAACCGAAGCCAACGGCCCCATCTAGACTCACAGCGATCTGCTTACCGCCCCGTAGAGCAGGAAGCAGCACTTCCTCCCTGAAGCGTTCACCAGAGAAAGGACCATCCGAGAAGTATCGCCCAGCAGGGGTTCGGGTAAATTGATTAGCTATTGAGTAGTTCATTGTTTCCATTTCCAAGCTCCTTGCGGAACGGGATCGTCCACTGCACTAGAGTACCACGCAGTGGCAGACTAAACTTGCGGTGCCTCATTGTCTCGGTCAGAGCATCGTACCCGAAGCCGCCCTTCGCGCTTAAGATAGAGAGTCCGCCAGCTTTCAAGCTCTGCGAAAACTCGAGCATTTCTGGCAGTCCTTTGCCGCGCTCCGGCTGCAGGGTCCGAGTACGAGTAGTTGCAATTGCAGAGCGTAGAATGCTTCCATCTTTATAGTGACGAAGACGCAAAAATTCAACCCACTCCGGCTTCCGGCGTAGCGTTCGAGGGATGCCGTCGCCGATATCGTAAATCGCGACGTAGAATCGACCGCCTTTGTACTGCGAAAATATCCACCATTTTTGCAATGGTTTCGGCACGGCGCTCTCAGAGCAGTCCTTGTACGCATGCCCCACTGTATTACAGATAGCCTCATTCAGACAGTCGGCAAACAGCGGTGCGTTCGGATGGTCAATCTCGTCAATGATGGACAGCGTGAGATCCAAGAACGTGGATGGGTCCGCTGTAGATCCTGAGTAGAAGTGCCAATGTGCCACCCTCTCGCTTAAAATTTCCTTCCTAGGGGTGTGACCAAACTTTGCAAGAAGTCCTACATGCTGAAACAGCTGCTCAACGACTTCGTCCTTAGGATGGTCACATGACAGCTTCCCAGGATAGAGAGTCATCCACTCCTCAATGTTCGCCATCAGTACCAAAGTACCGCATGGATGCAACTCCGCAGTTGATCCGAAACCGATCTTAACTTTAGAGCCAGCCTCAAGCGCGTTTAGAACACGCTCGAAGAAATGAGTCACCGCCACGCGGTTCTCGTTGCTACCAAGCTCAAACGTGCATGGAGCGGGCACTGTAACTAAGTCACCAGCGCGGCGCCTGGGCGTTCCAGGCTTACTGGGTCCTGCCGCTCGTCGCTCAGTCGGACGAAGGCTTATTAGCCTTGCTCTACGATCAAGGTACTCGCGACGACGATACGACAGTCTTTTCATGAACTTGAGGCCGCGAATTATTGGTCGGATATTTTAACAATGCTATAGCTTTGCGACAACGAAAAACATCAAGTGTCGCCTTTTGAGTAGCGCAACCCTCTACGAATAGCGCAGCGCCTAAAAATTGATCAGCAGACGGCCATGTTAAGCTATTGAATTAACAACGAAATTTGGCCTGCCCAGCTGGGTTCGAACCAGCGACCCTCAGCTTAGAAGGCTGATGCTCTATCCAACTGAGCTATGGGCAGATGAAGACGGCAGGCGCATGCCAGGCCGACGGAAATGAAACGGGCTGTCGAACGACAGCCCGCGGAGGAAGCTATGGTCGGAGTACAAGGATTCGAACCTTGGACCCCCTGGTCCCAAACCAGGTGCGCTACCGGGCTGCGCTACACTCCGATATGGTATTGATCATACTCCCGCAACGGGTGCGCGTCAAATCGCGCACCCTTGCCTGCTGTCAGGCGGCCAGCTTGTCGGCGATGCGGCGCGCCATGGACTCGGCCACATCGGCTTCCTTGGCTTCGACCATGACGCGGATCAAGGGCTCGGTGCCCGAGGCGCGGATCAGCACGCGGCCGGTATCGCCCAGTTCGCGCTCGACCGCTTCCTTCTCGGCCACCAGGGCCTGGTCGCTGGTCCAGTCGAAGCCCGGCGCGACCCGCTTGTTGATCAGGGTCTGCGGATACAGCTTGAGTTCGCTGCAGCATTCGGCCAGCGACTTGCCGCTGCGCACCAGCGCCGACAGCACCTGCAGCGCCGACACGATGCCGTCGCCGGTGGTGTGCTTGTCCAATGCCAGCAGGTGGCCCGAGCTCTCGCCGCCGAACAGCCAGCCGCGTTCCTTCATCACTTCCAGCACATAGCGGTCGCCGACCTTGGCGCGCGCGAAGCCCACGCCCATCTGCTTGAAGGCGACTTCCAGCGCCATATTGGTCATCAGGGTGCCGACGGCGCCCGCCACCGGGCCGGTGGACATGCGGTCGCGCACCATCAGGTACAGCAGTTCGTCGCCGTTGTAGACGCGGCCGCCGGCGTCGACCATGATCAGGCGGTCGGCGTCGCCGTCCAGCGCGATGCCGAGGTCGGCCTTGTTGGCCACCACCGCTTCCGACAGCGCTTTGGGCGCGGTCGCGCCGACGCCGGCGTTGATGTTCAGACCGTCAGGCGAGGCGCCGATCGAGACGACTTCGGCGCCGAGTTCGTGGAATACGTGCGGGGCGATGTTGTAGGCCGCGCCGTGGGCGCTGTCGACCACGATCTTCAGGCCGCGCAGGTCCAGCTCGTTCGGGAAGGTGCTCTTGCAGAATTCGATGTAGCGGCCCTGGGCATCGCGCAGGCGGCTGGCGCGGCCCAGCTTGTCCGAAGGCACGCAGCCCATCGGCTGGTCGATCGCGCCTTCGATTTCCAGTTCCACCGCGTCCGGCAGCTTGGTGCCGTGCTCGGAGAAGAACTTGATGCCGTTGTCCTGGAAAGGATTGTGCGAGGCCGAGATCACGACGCCGGCCTGCAGGCGCAGCGCGCGGGTCAGGTAGGCGATGGCCGGGGTCGGCATCGGGCCGGCCAGCATCACGTCGACGCCGGCCGCCGAGAAGCCCGCTTCCAGCGCGGCTTCCAGCATGTAGCCCGAGATACGGGTGTCCTTGCCGATCAGGACGACCGGGCGGCCGCTGCTCGACTTCCTGCCCTTGGCCAGCACCGTACCCGCTGCGTAGCCGAGGCGCATCACGAAGTCGGGCGTAATCGGTGCTTCACCCACCAGGCCACGAACGCCATCCGTACCGAAATATTTCCGTGCCATTCTTGTTCTCTTTTCCGAATCAATCGTGAATTATTAATCGTGACTACTAAGCTTCAGTTCCGGCGCGCCATACCTTCAGCGCATCGACCGTCTCTGCCACATCATGCACACGCACAATTCTAGCGCCATGCGCCACCGCAGCCAATGCCCCGCCGATGCTGCCTGCCACCCGCGCCTCGACCGGACGGCCAGTGACGGCGCCGATCATCGACTTGCGCGACAGCCCGGCCAGCACCGGCAGGCCGACCTCGCTGCGGATGCGGTCGAGCTGGCGCAGCAGTGCATAGTTGTGCTCGACCGTCTTGCCGAAGCCGAAGCCCGGGTCGATGCAGATGCGTTCGCGTGCGACGCCGGCGCGGACCAGGGTGTCCGCCCGTTCGCTCAGGAAGTCGGTCACTTCCCGCACCACGTCGCCGTAGTCTGGCGCCTGCTGCATGGTTTGCGGTGTGGCCTGCATGTGCATCAGGCACAGGCCGCAGTCGCTGTCGAGCACGGCCTCGATGGCGCCCGGCGCACGGAAGCCGTTGATGTCGTTGATCATGTCGGCGCCGGCGATGATCGCCTCGCGCATGACTTCCGGCTTGCAGGTATCGACCGACAAGGCGACGTCGAGGGTGCGTAGTGCGTACAAGGTGGGCATCACGCGCGCCAGCTCTTCCGCGACCGGCACGCTCGGCGAGCCCGGGCGGGTCGATTCGCCGCCGATGTCGATCATGGTGGCGCCGTCGCGGATCATTTCTTCGGCGTGCGAGAGCGCGAATTCGAGGCCCTGGTAACGTCCACCGTCGGAAAACGAATCCGGCGTGACGTTCAGGATGCCCATCACGACCGGATGGGTGGAGGCCGGGCCTTCCAGCGCGAAGCTGTACTGGCCGCATTGCAGGTTCTTGGGCATGGAAAGACGTGTTAACAAGCAAAAGGCATCCGGATGGATGCCTTTTGCTGGGGTGGTTCAGGCGATCAAGCCGGTGCGGTGGCGTTCGGCGCCACGCCGCCCGAACCGCTGTCGCCCGGCGGGTTGCGCTTGGTCAGGATGCTGGTCTTCGACTGGCGCGGCTCACGGCCGGCCATGATGTCGTTGATCTGGTCGGCGTCGATGGTTTCCCAGTCGAGCAGCGCCTTGGTCATCATCTCGACCTTGTCGCGGTTCTCTTCGAGCAGGCGGCGCGCCAGGGCATACTGGGTGTCGAGGATGTTGCGGATCTCGGCATCGACCTTCTGCTGCGTCGCTTCCGAGATGGTCTTGGTGGCGCCGCCGAAGAAGCCTTCGTTCTCGCTGTCTTCGTAGACCATCACGCCCATGCTCTCGGACATGCCGAAGCGGGTCACCATCGACCGGGCCAGCTTGGTGGCGCGGGCGAAGTCGTTCGAGGCGCCGGTCGACATTTGGCCGACAAAGATCTCTTCAGCAATACGGCCACCGAACAGGATCGAGATTTCTTCCAGCATCTTGTCCTTGTAGCCGGACAAGGCATCGTGTTCGGGCAGCTGCCAGGTCAGGCCGAGGGCGTAACCGCGCGGCATGATCGTGACCTTGTGCACCGGGTCGGCCTTCGGCAGCAGCTTGGCGATGACCGCATGGCCCGACTCGTGGTAAGCCGTGTTGCGGCGCTCTTCCTCGCGCATGACCATGGACTTGCGCTCCGGACCCATGTAGATCTTGTCCTTGGCGTCTTCGAAGTCGATCATCTCGACCAGGCGCTTGCTGCGGCGTGCGGCGAACAGCGCGGCCTCGTTGACCAGGTTGGCCAGGTCGGCGCCCGAGAAGCCAGGGGTGCCGCGCGCCAGGATGTCGGCCTTGACGTCGGTACCGATCGGCACCTTGCGCATGTGCACGTTCAGGATCTGTTCGCGGCCGCGGATGTCCGGCAGGCCCACCATCACCTGGCGGTCGAAACGGCCCGGACGCAGCAGCGCCTTGTCCAGCACGTCCGCGCGGTTGGTCGCGGCGATCACGATGACGCCTGAGGAGGCTTCGAAGCCGTCCATCTCGACCAGCAGCTGGTTCAGGGTCTGTTCGCGTTCGTCGTTGCCACCGCCCATGCCGGCGCCGCGGTGGCGGCCGACGGCGTCGATCTCGTCGATGAAGATGATGCAGGGCGAGTGTTTCTTGGCGTTCTCGAACATGTCGCGGACGCGGGATGCACCCACGCCGACGAACATCTCGACGAAGTCCGAACCGGAGATCGAGAAGAACGGCACCTTGGCTTCGCCGGCGATGGCGCGCGCCAGCAGGGTTTTACCGGTACCCGGAGGGCCGACCATCAGCACGCCGCGCGGGATACGGCCGCCCAGCTTCTGGAACTTGGTCGGGTCTTTCAGGAAGTCGACGATCTCGGAAACTTCTTCCTTCGCTTCGTCGCAACCGGCGACGTCGGCGAAGGTGACGGTGTTGTTGGTTTCATCCAGCATGCGCGCCTTCGACTTGCCGAAGGAGAAAGCGCCGCCCTTGCCGCCGCCCTGCATCTGGCGCATGAAGAACACCCACACGCCGATCAGGAGCAGCATCGGGAACCAGGAGATGAAGACCTGCTGCAGGAACGAAGGCTCCTCGGGCGGCTTGACGTCGAAGCGCACGCCGTTCTCGCGCAGGTCGCCGATCAGGCCGCGGTCGAGGATGGTCGCGGTGGCGCGCACCTTGGAATCGTCCTGGCGGGTCGCGGTGATGTTCGAGCCTTCGATCACGACGTCCTTGATGCGACGTGCCTTCACCTCATCGAGAAGCTCGGAATAAGCGATGGTCTTGCTGCCGCCGGCGACGCTGTGGTTGTCGAACTGCTTGAACAGCATGAACAACAGCAGCGCAACGACCACCCAGATGGCGGATTTGGAAAACATATTATTCACGAAAACTCCTCCGATGCGGATTGCATCTCTACCGATTTCAGTATGACGATTTTAACCGCAATAAGCCGACGCCGCCACGCGACGTACGGCAATAGTGCTGAAATGCCATTTTTTCATGCCAGACCGGCCACGCAAGCATTCGCGCAACCAGCCTCACGCGGCTGATGTGCGGTTGCCGCGCCGAATATCAAGGGCAAAGCAGCGTTTTCGGTAAATTCTACGCTGCTGGATTCTTCAGACCACGTCCAAGCAAGAAAATTTCGGACGATTTGTCCCGGCTCGCCTTGGGTTTGACCTGTTTGACCGTCTTGAATTCGGTACGAAACTTTTCCAGTATCTGCGTAAATCCCATATCTTTAAAGCACTTCACCAGCAATGCCCCGCCCGGTTTCATATGCACTTGCGAAAACTCAATTGCCAGATCGATTAAGTGTTCCATTCGCGCCGCATCGGCGGTCGGAATCCCGGACAGGTTCGGCGCCATGTCGGACAGCACCAGGTCGGCCTTGCGTCCCTGCAGCAGCTTGTCGAGCTGGCCCAGCACTTCCTCTTCGCGGAAGTCGCCCTGGATGTACTGGACGTCGGAGATCGGCTCCATCGGCAACATGTCGAGGCCGATGATGGTGCCGTGGATGCCGCCGCCGTCCGCACCCGCCAGCCTGCGCCGGGTGTACTGGGCCCAGCTGCCGGGGGTGCAGCCGAGGTCGACAATCACCTGCCCCGCCTTGATCAGCTTCTCGCTTTCGTCGATTTCCTTCAGCTTGTAGGCCGCCCGGGCACGGTAGCCCTCTTTCTGGGCCAGTTTGACGTAAGGGTCGTTAATATGGTCGTGCAACCAGTTTTTGTTTAATTTGTTCTTGGCCATTCGCGTAGAATACTGCTTTTAAAGGTACACCTAAAAATTATTATGCTTAAACTCACTCCGGCCGAGCGCAGCGCACTGCGCGCCGAAGCCCACGGACTCAACCCAGTCGTCATGATCGGCGAATCCGGCCTGACCGAATCGGTCATGAAGGAAATCGCTGCCAGCCTCGACGCGCACGGCCTGATCAAGGTCCGCGTGTTCGGCGACGACCGCGAAGCCCGCGTTGCCATGTACGAACAGATCTGCGCCGAACTCGACGCGGCACCGGTCCAGCACATCGGCAAGCTGCTGGTGCTCTACCGTCCGAAGAAGGAAACCGTCAAGGAACGCAGCAGCAAGGCCGGCAAGGGCATGCGCGAAGTCACCATCGTCAAGGCCAGCGCCAGCGGCACCAAGAAGCCGAGCGTCACCAAGGTCATGCTGAAGGGGAATGAACGCGTTACCGCCGGCGGCAACATCAAGCGCGCCAAACCGCGCCAGACTTCTACCAAGAAGACTTCACTGAACAAGTGACAGAAACCGGGGTGACCCGGTTTTTTTTCATCAGCGGCTTTTGAGGACGAGAACTGCCGCCAGCATGCTCTCGATCACGTGAAAGAGCTGCGACACCCCGTGCATGACGGCAAACTGCGTCCAGTACGGCGACGCCCTCACCCCGCCCGGACCTGCCAGTTCGCGCATCTGCGCCATGGCCGGCTGCAGGCCCGCCCATGTCACCAGCGCACAGGCCAGCATCGCCAGCACCAGCAGGTTCAGGGAGCGCCGCCGGCCGGCATCGAGGTCGGACGACAGCCGCACCAGCGCCAGCATCAGGACCGCGCAGCCGAGCGACACCCAGCCCAGGCGATACAGGAGAACGGCGACCACGTCGCCGGCCACCGTGCTCGGCACCGCCGCGAATACCGCCGGCGCCGCGATATAGCCGAGCGCCCACAGCGCACCCGCCCACAGCACCGCCACCAGCAGCCGGGCAGCCGCCACACGGGAGACTGAACGCGGGAGGCCGTCCGCCATCAGACGTAGCGGACTTCGAGGATTTCGTATTCGCGCGGACCCGACGGGGCCTGCACTTCGACGACGTCACCGGCGTACTTGCCGATCAGGGCGCGGGCGATCGGCGAGGTCACCGACACCTTGTTCAGTTTCAGGTCGGCTTCGTCGATGCCGACGATCTGGTAGCTCACCTTCTGGCCGCTTTCCAGGTCTTCCAGGTCGACGGTCGAGGCGAAGACCACGCGGCCTTCCGCATCCAGCGTGGCCGGATCGATGATCTGCGCGGCGCTCAGCTTGCTTTCGAGTTCGGCGATACGGCCTTCCACGAAGGCCTGGCGCTCTTTCGCTGCGTCGTACTCGGCATTTTCGGACAGGTCGCCATGCGAGCGCGCCTCGGCGATCGCGTCGATCACGATACGGCGTTCCTTGGTCTTGAGCTGGTGCAGCTCATCCTTCAGGAGCTCGGCGCCGTATTTGGTCAGTGGTACGGTAGTGTTCATGTCGTTCTATGCTGTTCGTGATTGGACGTACCAAGTGAAAACCACAGAGGCGCGCGACGCAAGCCGCGCGAGCTCTGTGGTTGTTTGGTACTACTCAGTTATTACACTGATGCTTAGTTTAAGGTTTTATGGAGACCTTGTAAATCGTAGACGCGCAGGTCTTCCAGATGGCGCATGCCCTCGATCGCGGCTTCCGCGCCGGCGATGGTCGTGTAGGTGACCACGCGCGACTGCAGGGCCGAGGTACGGATGGTGGCGGAGTCCTTGATCGCCGAACGCTTCTCTTCCACGGTGTTCACCACCATGACGATTTCGCGGTTCTTGATCATGTCGACCACATGCGGACGGCCTTCCATCACCTTGTTCACCGAACGCACCGGGATGCCGGCCGCTTCGATGACGGCGGCGGTACCCTTGGTCGCCACCAGCTCGAAGCCGAGCGCCACCAGTTCGCGCGCCACGCCGACGGTGCGCGGCTTGTCCGTGCCCTTCACCGACAGGAACACCGTGCCCTTGGTCGGCAGGATGATGCCGGCCGCCAGCTGCGACTTCACGAAGGCTTCGCCGAAGGTCATGCCCACGCCCATCACCTCGCCGGTCGATTTCATTTCCGGTCCGAGGATGGTGTCGACGCCCGGGAACTTCACGAACGGGAACACGACTTCCTTGACGCTGTAGAACGGCGGCGTCACCTCTTTCGTGATGCCTTGCTGGGCCAGGGTCTGGCCCACCATGCAGCGCGCCGCGATCTTGGCCAGCTGCAGGCCGGTCGCCTTCGAGACAAACGGCACGGTACGCGAGGCGCGCGGGTTCACTTCCAGCACGAACACGGTGTCGACCGTCTTGCCGTCGACTTCCGACTGCTGGATCGCGAACTGCACGTTCATCAGGCCGACCACGTTCAGGGCCTTGGCCATCTGCGAGGTCTGGTGCTTCAGTTCGGCGATGGTCTCCTGCGACAGCGAATACGGCGGCAGCGAGCAGGCCGAGTCGCCCGAGTGCACGCCGGCCTGTTCGATGTGCTCCATCACGCCGCCGATGAAGGTGGCTTCGCCGTCCGAGATGCAGTCGACGTCGACTTCGATGGCGTCGTTCAGGAAGCGGTCCAGCAGCACCGGCGAATCGTGCGACACCTTGACCGCTTCGCGCATGTAGCGCTCGAGGTCGCGCTGCTCGTGGACGATCTCCATCGCACGGCCGCCCAGCACGTAGGACGGACGCACCACCAGCGGGTAGCCGATTTCGTCGGCCAGCGCCAGGGCGTCGGCTTCGGTGCGCGCGGTGCGGTTCGGCGGCTGGCGCAGGCCGAGCTTCTGCAGCAGCTGCTGGAAGCGCTCGCGGTCTTCGGCCGCGTCGATCATGTCCGGCGAGGTGCCGATGATCGGCACGCCGTTGGCTTCGAGGTCCAGCGCCAGCTTCAGCGGGGTCTGGCCGCCGTACTGCACGATCACGCCTTCCGGCTTTTCCAGGTCGACGATTTCCAGCACGTCTTCCAGGGTCAGCGATTCGAAGTACAGGCGGTCCGAGGTATCGTAGTCGGTCGACACGGTCTCGGGGTTGCAGTTGACCATGATGGTCTCGTAGCCGTCTTCGCGCATGGCGAGGGCCGCGTGCACGCAGCAGTAGTCGAACTCGATGCCCTGGCCGATGCGGTTCGGGCCACCG
This sequence comes from Telluria sp. ZB4P36, assembly GCF_059685865.1. Lineage (NCBI taxonomy): Bacteria > Pseudomonadati > Pseudomonadota > Betaproteobacteria > Burkholderiales > Oxalobacteraceae > Telluria > Telluria sp. ZB4P36. Next base: position 19,442 of record NZ_JCASIE010000033.1, on the reverse strand, counting down.
CCCAGCACCATGATCTTCTTCTTGTCGGTCGGGTTGGACTCGCACTCCTCGTCGTAGGTCGAGTACATGTAGGCCGTGTTGGTCGAGAACTCGGCGGCGCAGGTGTCGACGCGCTTGTACACCGGACGGATGCCCAGCGCATGGCGGCGCTCGCGCACGGCTTGCGGCGTAGTCTGCATCAGGAAGGCCAGGCGGCGGTCCGAGAAGCCCTTCTGCTTCAGCTTGTACAGCAGCGGCTTGTCCAGGCTGTCGAGCTTCTGGTGATCCAGCCACAGCTCGATGTCGACGATCTCCTTGATCTGCACCAGGAACCACGGGTCGATCTTGGTGAGGTTGTGCACCTCTTCCAGGGTGAAGCCCTGGGCGAAAGCGTCGCCCACGTACCAGATGCGCTCCGGACCCGGCTCGCCGAGTTCCTCTTCGATCTTTTCGCGGTCGCGGGTCTTCTCGTTCAGGCCGTCGACGCCGACTTCCAGGCCGCGCAGGGCCTTCTGGAAGGATTCCTGGAAGGTGCGGCCCATGGCCATCACCTCGCCCACCGATTTCATCTGGGTGGTCAGGTGCTTGTCCGCGGTCGGGAATTTCTCGAAGGTGAAGCGCGGGATCTTGGTGACCACGTAGTCGATCGAGGGTTCGAACGAGGCCGGGGTGGCGCCGCCGGTGATCTCGTTGCGCAGCTCATCCAGCGTGAAGCCGACGGCCAGCTTGGCCGCCACTTTCGCGATCGGGAAGCCGGTGGCCTTCGAGGCCAGCGCCGAGGAACGCGACACGCGCGGATTCATCTCGATGACGATCATGCGGCCGTCCTTCGGGTTGATCGCGAACTGCACGTTCGAGCCGCCGGTGTCGACGCCGATCTCGCGCAGCACGTTGATCGACGCGTTGCGCATGATCTGGTATTCCTTGTCGGTCAGCGTCTGCGCCGGCGCGACGGTGATCGAGTCGCCGGTGTGGACGCCCATCGGATCCAGGTTTTCGATCGAGCAGATGATGATGCAGTTGTCCTTCTTGTCGCGGACGACTTCCATCTCGTACTCTTTCCAGCCGAGCAGGGATTCTTCAATCAGCAGCTCGTTGGTCGGCGACGCCTCGAGGCCGCGCTTGCAGATCTGCTCGAACTCTTCCTCGTTGTAGGCGATGCCGCCGCCACTGCCGCCCATGGTGAAGGACGGGCGGATGATGGTCGGGAAGCCCAGCTCGCGCTGCACGGTCCAGGCCTCGTCCATCGAGTGCGCCACGCCCGAGCGTGCCGAACCGAGGCCGATCTTGGTCATCGCGTCCTTGAACTTGGAACGGTCCTCGGCCTTGTCGATCGCTTCCGGGGTCGCGCCGATCAGCTCGACCTTGTACTTCTCGAGCACGCCGTTGTGGTGCAGGTCGAGCGCGCAGTTCAGCGCGGTCTGGCCGCCCATGGTCGGCAGGATCGCGTCCGGGCGCTCCTTGGCGATGATGGTCTCGACGACCTTCCAGGTGATCGGCTCGATGTAGGTGACGTCCGCGGTTTCCGGGTCGGTCATGATGGTCGCCGGGTTCGAATTGACCAGGATGACCTTGTAGCCTTCTTCGCGGAGGGCCTTGCAGGCCTGGGCGCCCGAGTAATCGAATTCGACCGCCTGGCCGATGACGATCGGGCCCGCGCCGATGATCAGGATGCTTTTAATGTCACTGCGTTTTGGCATTTATTTTTTCTCCGCGGCTTGCATCATGTTGATGAAGCGGTCAAACAGGTAGGCAACGTCGGTCGGGCCGGGCGAGGCTTCCGGGTGGCCCTGGAAACAGAAGGCGGGCTTGTCGGTGCGTTCGAAGCCCTGCAGCGAACCGTCGAACAGCGACACGTGGGTGACGCGGCAGTTGCTGGGTAAGGTTTCCGGGTCGACTGCGAAGCCATGGTTCTGCGAGGTGATCAGCACCTTCTTCGAATCGAGGTCCTGCACCGGGTGGTTGGCGCCGTGGTGGCCGAACTTCATCTTCATGGTCTTGGCGCCGGATGCCAGCGCCATGATCTGGTGGCCGAGGCAGATGCCGAAGGTCGGGATGCCCTTCTCGATCAGCTCCGCGCTGGCCTTGATGGCGTAGTCGCAGGGTTCCGGATCACCGGGACCGTTGGCCAGGAAGATGCCGTCCGGGTTCAGCGCCAGCGCGTCGGCGGCGGTGGACTGGGCGGGCAGCACGGTGACCTTGCAGCCGCGCTCGGCCAGCATGCGCAGGATGTTGCGCTTGACGCCATAGTCGAAGGCCACCACATGGTACTGCGGATTCTCTTGCTTGCCGAAGCCTTCGCCGAGCTTCCACTCGGTTTCGGTGAACACATAGGGCTCTTTCACCGAGACCACCTTGGCCAGGTCCATGCCCGACAGGCCCGGGAAGGAACGCGCCAGTTCCAGCGCCTGGGCTTCCGAAGGCTGGTTGCCCTGGGTGCCGGTGACGATGGCGCCGCCCTGGGCACCCTTTTCGCGCAGGATGCGGGTCAGCTTGCGGGTGTCGATGCCGGCGATGGCGACCACGTTTTCTTGCTTCAGGTAGTCCGACAGCGACTGGGTGGAACGGAAATTCGATGCCAGCAGCGGCAGGTCACGGATGATCAGGCCGGCGGCGTGGACCTTGGAGGCCTCGACGTCGGCCGGGTTGACGCCGTAATTGCCGATGTGCGGGTACGTCAGGGTGACGATTTGACGCGAATAGCTGGGGTCGGTGAGGATTTCCTGGTAGCCGGTAATCGCGGTGTTGAACACCACTTCACCGGTCGTATGACCGGCGGCACCAATGGAAACTCCTTTGAAAATCGTTCCGTCAGCGAGGGCCAGGATTGCCGGGACGGCTGGGCCAGAAAAAAATGGCGGCAAGGGTAACTCCCAATAAAGTTACCGTAGCTGCGCCACGTCAGACCGACATCCAACAAACCCGGGCGGACGTGCCTGTGCCGGTAGCTGGACATCTAGTTGAATGAGGGATGGTGGGTAGGCGCTACGGCAAATGTGTGAATGGTTAAACTTCCAAATTATAGCGCGAAATGCCCCTATTCGGCAATGCAGCAATTTTACAAAAGTGGGGCTGGTTTTGCCCAAAGCTGCCCGAAACCGGTGCGCAAGGCCTTGTTTTGCTGCTTTTGCGAAATAAAACAAAAGGCACCCGCAGGTGCCTTCCGATGACAAGCAGTGAAAAGCAGTGACAGACCCGATTTATTCGCCGGTCAGGGCGGCAATGCCGGCCTTGGCGATTTGCGCGTCTTCGGTCGACTTCACGCCCGACACGCCCACCGCGCCGATGACGTGGCCGTCGACGATCACCGGCACGCCGCCTTCCAGCATGCCGTCGAGTTCCGGGGCGGACAGGAAGGACACGCGGCCGTTGTTGATAATCTCTTCGTAGATCCTCGATTCGCGGCGGCCCAGTGCTGCAGTCCTGGCCTTCGCCGGCGCAAGATGCGAGGACACCGGCGGCACACCGTCGAGCCGCTGGAACCACAGCAGATGACCGCCGTCGTCGACGATGGCAAACGCCACCGCCCAGTTGTTGCGCAACGCCTCGGCTTCGGCGCCGGCGGCGATCTTCTTGACGTCTTCGAGGGTGAGGTAAGGCTTGGTTTTCATGCGATTCCTTTATTGTGCTTGCTGTTTGGCCCTGAGCTTGGCCTTGATCTGGGACATGACGGCCGCCGCCGCCTGCTCGCCGGCGAGGATCGCCAGGTTGCGGTTGCTGAAGTCGGCGCTGCCCATGTTGCCGAGGTTCGGCGTGATGACGACGTCGGCTTCCTTCAGCTCGAAATGGTTGAGGCGCTGGCCCATGATGCTGAAGGTCTGCATCAGGACGTCGAGCGAACTGGCGGTGGCTGCCCCCTCGGTGGCGCTCGAGATGTTCACCGCGATGATGAACTCGGCGCCCATGTCCTTGGTGAACTTCACCGGCACCGGGGCCACGAGGCCGCCGTCGACATAGGTCTTGGCGCCGATCTTCACCGGCTGGAACACGCTCGGCACCGCGGACGAGGCGCGCACGGCCATGCCGGTATTGCCCTTGCTGAACAGGATCGGCTGGCCGGTCTTGAGGTCGGTGGCGACGGCGCCGAAGCGGATCTTCAGGCGCTCCATCGGCAGGTTGTTGACGGCCTTGTTGACGTAGTTCTGCAGCGCCTCCCCTTTCAGGACGCCGGTGGACTTGCCGAACAGCGGCAGGGCCCAGTCGGAAATCGTGGCTTCGTCCATGGCCAGCGCCGTCTTCTGCAGCGCGAAGCCGTTCAGGCCGGAAGCGTAGAGCGAGCCGACCACGGAGCCGGCGCTGGTGCCGACCACGATCTCGGGCACGATGCCCTGGGCTTCCAGGGCCTTGATGACGCCGATGTGGGCGAAGCCGCGCGCGGCGCCGCCACCGAGGGCGAGGCCGATCTTCAGCTTGCGTGGTGGCGGAGGTGGTGCGACCTGCTGGGCGACGGGCGTTGCGGGGGGCTGGGTCGGGGTGCTGCCGCAGGCGCTCAGGAGCAGCGCGGCGCAGGCGATCAGGGAGCTACGACGAGAGAACATATGGGGTGCCGAAAAGAACGAGGCACGATTGTAACCCGAGCAGCGACCGGCCAGAACATTGGGACTAGCCCGGCAGCGAGGTGTTCGGCAGGACGGCCGTAAAGCTGCTCCCCCGCCCCGGCACCGAGCTGATCAGCAAACGCCCGCCATGGCGCAGCAGCACGTGCTTCACGATCGCCAGGCCGAGGCCGGTACCCTGGGTTTCGCGCGAGCGGCTCTTGTCGACGCGGTAGAAGCGCTCGGTCAGGCGCGAGATGTGGATCGGCTCGATGCCGATGCCGCAATCCATCACCGAGAAACGCAGGTCGTCCGCCCCGCGCGTCCATTTCAGGCGGATCGTGCCGCCGTCCGGCGAGTAACGCACCGCGTTCGAGGCCAGGTTGGCGAAAGCACTCCGCAGCTCTTCCTGGCTGCCCATCACGTCCGGACCGTCGAATTCGACCTCGACCTGGTGCCGGCCGCCGGACAGGGCACGCGCTTCCGCCGCCACCGAATCGACCATCGCCTTCATGTCCACCCGCTCGCGCTTGAGCGGGAACTCGTCCGACTCCAGGCGCGACAGGGTCAGCATGTCGCCGATCAGGCGCTGCATCCGCTGCGCCTGTTCGGTCATCAGGCTCAGGTGGGCGGTGCGCGTGGCCACGTCCAGGCCGGGGTCCGACATCGCGATCTCGAGGAAGCCGACGATGACGGTGAGCGGTGTACGCAGCTCGTGCGAGGCGTTGGCGATGAAGTCGCGCCGCATCGCTTCGATCCGTTCGGTATCGGTAGCGTCGTGGGTCACCAGGATCTGGCGCCGGTTTTCGAAGGGGATGATGCGGCATTCCAGCTTGCGGCCGCGGAAGGACAGGGTCAGCGGCTGCTCGTAGCGCCCCAGGATCACGTAGTCGATGAATTCGGGATGGCGCACCAGGTTGGTCACGCGCAGGCCCTTGTCGCGCGCCATGGTCAGGCCGAGGTGGCGCTCGGCGGCCTCGTTGCACCACTCCAGGAACAGGACGTCGTCCATGATCGCCACGCCTTCCGGCAGCAGCTGCATCGCCTCGCGGAAGCGGGCCAGCCATTCGGCCATTTCGGCCTGGTGGCGCTCGTCCTCGCGCCGCAGCCGGTAGAGGCGCGCGAAGACGTCGGTCCAGGCGCCCCAGCCGTCCGGCAGGCGGCTGCTGTGCGGGGCGTTCAGCCACTCGCCCAGTTCGTGCAGGTAACGCAGCTGGACGAACAGCGCGATGATGACGGCCACCAGCGTGAAGGCAAGGGCTTCCACCAGGCTCGACATCCACCAGACGATGCCGGCGGCGGCGAACACCAGGCCCAGGCGCAGGACCGCCGGCACCCAGAACAGGACCTTGGGACTCATGGAGCGCATTTACTTCTCGGACAGCATGTAGCCGACGCTGCGCACCGTGCGGATCAGGCCATCGGCACTCTTGAGCGCCTTGCGCAGCCGCAGCACGTGCACGTCGACGGTGCGCTCCTCGATCACGGCATGATCGCCCCACACCTTGTCGAGCAGCTGGGCGCGCGAGAACACGCGCTCGCGGTGCGCCATCAGGAACTTGAGCAGCTTGTACTCGGCGTTGCCGATGTCGATCTGCTGGTTCTCGACCGACACCGTGCAGCTGTTCGGGTCCAGCACCACGGCACCCGCACGCAAGGGCGCTTCGGCCAGGTGCGGGCTTTTACGGCGCAGCAGCGCACGGCTCCGGGCCAGCAGTTCGCGCGGCGAGAACGGCTTGGTGACGTAATCGTCCGCGCCCGTGTTGAGGCCGGCGATCTTGTCCTCTTCCATGCTCTTGGCGGTCAGCATGATGACCGGGATCTCCTGGAAGTCGCGGTCGGCGCGCAGGCGCGACAGCAGGCGCAGGCCGCTCTGGTCGGGCAGCATCCAGTCCAGCAGCACCAGGTCGGGCTTGCCGCGCGAGATGCTGTCCCAGGCGCCGCCCGCGGTGTCGGCGGTGCGGATGTCCCAGCCGGCTTCGCGCAGCGAATACTTCACCAGCTCGACGATCGCAGGTTCGTCCTCGACCACCAGCACGCTCGTGTTGTCCGCCATGCTCAGGACGCCGCCGGTTCGCTCGCCACCGGCTTGCTGTGGCGGATGTCGCGGCCCTCGACCACGTAGATCACGTACTCGGCGATGTTCTTGGCGTGGTCGCCGATGCGCTCGATCGCCTTGGCCACCCACAGCGTGTCCAGCGCCGAGGAGATCGTGCGCGGATCTTCCATCATGAAGGTGATCAGGTTGCGCAGGATGGTGCGGAACTCGTGATCGATCACTTCGTCGGCGGCGATCAGTTCCAGCGCCTGGCGGCCGTCCAGGCGCGCGAAGGCGTCCAGCGCATTGTGCAGCAGGTCGCAGGTGCCCTTGGCGATGGTGCGCACCATGTCGTAGTGGGCGAAGGAGGCGCCGTTGCGCTCGTGCAGGCCCTTGGCGGTGCGGGCGATCTTCGCGGCCTCGTCGCCGATGCGCTCGAGGTCGGTGATCACCTTGATGGTGGCCATCACGGTGCGCAGGTCGTTCGCGGTCGGCTGGCGGCGCACGATCAGGTGGCTGCAGGCGTCGTCGAGCTGCACTTCGAGCTGGTTGACGGCCTGGTCGTCGGCGATCACGCGGTCGGCGCGCGCGCTGTCGCCCACGCGGAAGCACTCCAGCGCTTCGTCGAACGCGGTTTCCACCATGCCGCCCATCAGCAGGACCTTGGACCTGATCGCTTCCAGTTCCTGGTCGTACTGCTTGGATGAATGCTCGCCTGTCATAAAACTCTCCGAAATGATATTTGTATTCTGACGATCAGCCGAAACGACCGGTGATGTAGTCCTGGGTTTCTTTACGGGCCGGATTCATGAAGATCTGGTCGGTCTCGCCGAACTCCACGAGTTCGCCCAGGTACATGTAGGCAGTGTAATCCGAGCAACGCGCAGCCTGCTGCATGTTGTGGGTCACGATGGTGATCGTGTAGTCCTGCTTCAGCTCGCTGATCAGTTCCTCGATCTTGGCGGTCGAGATCGGGTCCAGCGCCGAGGTCGGCTCGTCCAGCAGCAGGACATCGGGTTTCACAGCCACGCCGCGGGCGATGCACAGGCGCTGCTGCTGGCCGCCGGACAGCGACAGGCCGCTCTTGTTCAGCTTATCCTTGGCTTCTTCCCACAGGGCCGCCTTCTTCAGCGCCCACTCCACGCGCTCGTCCATCTCGCCCTTCGACAGGTTCTCGTACAGGCGCACGCCGAAGGCGATGTTGTCGTAGATCGACATCGGGAACGGGGTCGGCTTCTGGAACACCATGCCGACCTTCGCGCGCAGCATGTTGACGTCGACGCCCGGCTCCAGGATGTTGCGGCCGCGGTACATGATCGAGCCCTCGGCGCGCTGGCCCGGGTACAGGTCGTACATGCGGTTCAGGGTGCGCAGCAGGGTCGACTTGCCGCAGCCCGAGGGGCCGATGAAGGCCGTCACCTGCTTGTCGTGGATGTCGAGCGAGACGTTCTTGAGGCTCTGCGTTTTGCCGTAGAAGAAATTCAGGCCCGAGATCTCGATCGTCTTGCTCTTGGCGGCGCTGGATGCCTGGTTGTGCATGGCTTGGTTCATCACGTTTTGTATAGGTAGATTAGCGCGGAGTTTTTTGGCTGAACATGGTCCGCGACAGGATATTCAGCATCAACACGGTAAAGGTCACCAGCAGCGCCCCGCCCCAGGCCAGCGAACGCCAGTCGTCGTAGGGGCTCATGGCATAGGTGTAGATCACGACCGGCAGGTTGGCCATCGGCGCGTTCATGTCGGTGCTGTAGAACTGGTTGTTCAGAGCGGTGAACAGCAGCGGCGCGGTTTCTCCGGAGACGCGCGCCACCGCCAGCAGCACGCCGGTGATGACGCCGGCCTTGACGGCGCGCAGGCGTACCGTCATGGCCACCTTCCAGTGCGGCGCGCCGAGGGCGTAGGCCGCCTCCAGCAGGCTGGTCGGCACCAGGCGCAGCATGTTGTCGGTGGTGCGTACCACGACCGGAATCGCGATCAGGGACAGCGCGACGGACCCGGCGTAACCCGCGAAATTACCGACCTTGGCCACGTACAGGGCATAGACGAACACGCCGATCACGATCGATGGGGCCGACAGCATGATGTCGGTGACGAAACGCGTGACCTGGGCAAACTTGTTGTTCTCGCCGTACTCCGCCAGGTAGATACCGGCCAGGATGCCGATCGGGGTGCTGACCAGGGTCGACAGGCCGACCATCATCAGGCTGCCGACAATCGCGTTACGCAGGCCGCCCGGGCTGCCCGGTGCCGGGGTATCGGCAGTGAACATGCTGAGGGACAGCGCGCCGAAGCCGTTGATCAGGAGCGTGGCCAGAATCCAGGCCAGGACAGCCAGTCCGACGCCCATGGCGCTCACGGACAGGAAAATGCCGATGCGGTGCGCGAGCAGGCGCTTGCGGTACACGGGGTTTTTCGCGATGGTGTGCATTATTTGCTACCTTCCTTACGGGACATTCCAAGCAGCATCAGCTTTGCTGCCGACAGCACGATGAAGGTGATGGCGAACAGGATCAGGCCCAAGGCGAACAACGAGGACGAGTGGAGCGGCGTGGTGGCTTCGTTGAATTCATTGGCCAGGGTCGAGGAAATCGAATTACCTGCCGAGAACAAGGACCAGGACAGATCGTGCGCATTGCCGATCAAGAAAGTGACGGCCATGGTTTCGCCCAGGGCGCGACCCAGGCCCAGCATCACGCCGCCCACGACGCCAGTGCGGGTGTAAGGCAGCACGATCTTGCGCACCACTTCCCATTTGGTGCAACCGAGGCCATACGCCGATTCCTTCAGGACGGTCGGGACGATCTCGAACACGTCACGCATCACCGAAGCGATGAATGGGATGATCATGATGGCGAGGATCAGGCCGGCAGTCAGGATGCCGATGCCCATGATCGGCCCCTGGAACAGGAGGCCGATCACCGGCAGCTGGCCGATGGTATTTTTCAGCAAGGGCTGGACGTGGTCCGCGAACAGCGGCGCGAACACGAAGAAGCCCCACATGCCGTAGATGATCGAAGGCACGCCGGCCAGCAGCTCGACTGCCGTGCCCAGCGGGCGGCGCAGCCACACCGGGCAGATCTCGGTGAGGAAGAGCGCGATGCCGAAGCTGATCGGGAAGGCCACCGCCAGCGCGATGATCGAGGTGGCGAGCGTGCCCCAGATCGCGATCATGGCGCCGTACTGGTCGCCCACCGGGTCCCATTCGACGCGGGTGATGAAGCCGGCGCCGAATTCCTTGAAGGCCGGCGCGGCGCCGATGGCGAGCGAGACGATGATCCCGACCAGCACGACGAGCACCGAGGCCGCGAACAGCAGCGTGATCTTGTGGAAGAAGAAGTCCTGGATGCGTTGATTGCGCATGGTCTTGCGCAGGGCGGCCGACTGGTGGGCCGCATCGACCGCTGCCGGGTCGGCCAGGTCGTTCAGCGCAGCGCTTGGTTGTACGCTCATAATTTTTTGTCAATCTTTCTGGCAAACGGAGGGGCCGGCGAACCCGCCCCCTCCCTCATGCTTCTATAGGAGATGTTTTACCAGAGCGCCTTGCCGGCGGCGTCCTTCATGTTGGCTTTCCAGGCGTCCTGCACCAGCTTGACGACGCTGTCCGGCATCGGCACGTAGTCCAGCTCGGCAGCCGAGGCGTCGCCGTTCTTGTACGCCCAATCGAAGAACTTCAGCACTTCCTTGCCCTTCGCGGCGTCGGCCTGGCTCTTGTGCATCAGGATGTAGCTGGCGCCGGTGATCGGCCAGCTTGCCTTGCCAGGCTGGTTGGTCAACACCACGGCGAAGCCCGGGGTGCCGGACCAGTTGGCGCCGGCGGCGGCGGCCTTGAAGCCTTCGTCGTCCGGCTGCAGGAAGACACCTTCCTTGTTCTGCAGCTGGGTGTGCTGCATGCGGTTCTTCTTGGCGTAAGCCCATTCGACATAGCCGATCGAGCCCTTGATGCGCTGGACGTTGGCGGCGACGCCTTCGTTGCCCTTGCCGCCCACGCCCACGGCCCACTTCACCGCGGTGCCGGAGCCAATCTTCGATTTCCATTCCGGGCTGCTCTGCGACAGGAAGTCGGTCCACAGGAAGGAGGTACCCGAGCTGTCGGCGCGGCGCACGACGGTGATGTCGTCCGCCGGGAGCTTGACTCCCGGGTTCAGTGCGGCGATCTGCGGCGCGTTCCACTTGGTGATCTTGCCCAGGTAGATGTCGGCGATCAGGGCGCCCGACAACTTGACCTGGCCCGGGGCGACGCCCGCAAGATTAATGACCGGCACCACACCGCCCATGATGGCCGGGAACTGGAACAGGCCGGCGGCTTCCAGCTCGGCTGCCGGGAGCGGCATGTCCGATGCCCCGAAGTCGACGGTCTTGGCCTTGATCTGCTTGATGCCCGCGCCCGAGCCGACCGACTGGTAGTTCAAGCCGTTCCCGGAGGCCTTCTGGTAGAGCTCGGCCCACTTCGAATAAATCGGATACGGGAAAGTTGCGCCTGCGCCGGTGATGTTGGCTGCCTGGGCGCTGGCGGCCATGGTCGAGGCGGCGACGGCGATGGAGACGAGCAAATGCTTCATGCGCATGATTAATCCTTTGAAAGTGGTCCGGGAAGGTCCCGCGATTCGTAACGCTGCGAAGTCTACTGGCCGAATATGACAAGTTCATGACAGATGTAATAATTCGGGGCGCGGCGGTATATTGACGCAGTTTCCGCGGCTGTGTCACGCGCTTTGGCGACATGAAAATATTCACGCCGCCCGCCCTCCCTGCCCCTTGTAAATACGCAGCCTTCTGCTAAGCTGAAATCGTAGCTTTCATAGGGAGGGAATGCTGAAAGGCGTTCGAATGTATGTTCAGTATCATGGTATTTGGCATCCTCAGCGGCTTGGCTGGACTCGTTGCTTTCGAGATCTACCAAGAGGTGCGGGGCAGCAAAGACGGGTTCTACGATCACTATCACGAATAGTGCCGGTCCGGATTCGGACCATGTCATAAAGCGAAAAAACGGCGAGGCCCCCAGGGCGCTCGCCGTTTTCATGTCGGCCTCCCGGCCGCTGCCGGATCAGCGCAGGAAGCGCGCCACCGCCGTCATCGCCGCCAGTTCCAGGTTCAGGAACTGGAAACCGATCTTGAACTCACCATTGCTGAAAATGCAATACAGGGCCTTGGCGCGCGCGCTGATCGGCACGAGTTTTCCGTCGACCAGCAGGTCGAAGCTCAGCTGCCCGGTCTGCCCGACCAGCAGCGGCTCCGGCAGGCTGATGCTGACGCCGTTGGCGCCGAGGTCGCTGGTGCGGCCGCTGACGGGCGCCTCGCCTTCCATGGCGACGCGGGCGCGCGTCCGCAGCAGCTTGCGTTCGGATTTTCTTTGTTCTGTATACACGTTGAATCGTTATGCTTGAGTTGGATGAGTCAGTCGAGCTCGCGCAGCTTGGTGAAGGCCTGGTCGATCCGCTCCACGGCGACGATGGTCATGCCCTCGATCTTCTGCTTCGGCGCGTTCCCCTTCGGGATCATGGCGATCGAGAAGCCCAGCTTGGCCGCTTCGCGCAGGCGCTCCTGCCCGCGCGGCGCCGGGCGGATTTCGCCGGCCAGGCCGACTTCGCCGAACACCACCAGGCCGCGCGGCAGCGGCTTGTTGCGCATCGACGAGTTAATCGCCAACAGCACCGCCAGGTCGGCGGCCGGCTCGGTGATCTTGACGCCGCCGACCGCGTTGATGAACACGTCCTGGTCGAAGGCGGCGATGCCGGCATGGCGGTGCAGCACCGCCAGCAGCATGGCCAGGCGGTTCTGCTCCAGGCCGACCGACAGCCGGCGCGCATTCGGCAGGTGGCTGGCGTCGACCAGGGCCTGGATTTCGACCAGCAAGGGCCTGGTGCCCTCCTGGGTCACCATCACGCAGGAACCCGGTACCTGGCTGTCGTGCTGCGACAGGAACAGGGCCGAGGGGTTCGACACCCCTTTCAGGCCCTTCTCGGTCATGGCGAACACACCCAGCTCGTTCACCGCGCCAAAGCGGTTCTTGATGGCGCGCACCAGGCGGAAGCTGCTCTGGGTGTCGCCTTCGAAGTACAGCACGGTGTCGACGATGTGCTCGAGCACGCGCGGGCCGGCCAGCGCGCCCTCCTTGGTGACGTGGCCGACCAGGATGATGGTCACCCCGGTCTGCTTGGCCACCCGGGTGAGCTGGGCCGCGCATTCGCGCACCTGGGCCACCGAGCCCGGGGCCGAGGTCAGCGCATCCGAATACAAGGTCTGGATCGAGTCGATCACCGCCACTTCCGGCTTCAGGTCGGCCAGGGTGCCGAGGATCTTCTCGAGCTGGATCTCGGCCTGGAGCTTCAGTTCGGCCGAATCGACCGACAGGCGGCGCGCGCGCAGCGCGATCTGGGCGCCGGATTCCTCGCCGCTTACATACAAGGTACTGCGGGTGGCGGCCAGGTTCGCGAGCGCCTGCAGCAGCAGGGTCGACTTGCCGATGCCCGGGTCGCCGCCGATCAGCACCACGCCGCCGGCCACCAGGCCGCCGCCCAGCACGCGGTCGAATTCCTCGATGCCGGTACCGAAACGCGGCACGTCGAGCGCGTCGATGTCCTTCAGGGACAGCACCGGCGCGGTTTGCGCGAGCGCCTTGTGCGCGGTCTGCGACATGCGGTTCACGCCCTGCGGCTCGATCACGCTTTCCACCATCGTGTTCCAGGCCTTGCAATCCGGGCACTGGCCGGACCAGCGGGCGGCGGTCGCGCCGCACTCGCTGCAGGTATAGGCGGTTCGGGTCTTAGCCATCGGTTCCCATTCTTCCTTCAAGTACGCGCACCCGCGGGGCGAGTGCGCACATCAGTTCATAGCCGATCGTGCCGGCGGCCTGGGCCACCTCGTCGATCGGGAGTCCATCGCCCCAGAGCGTCACCTTGCTGCCGACCCGGGCATTCGCGACCGGGGTCAGGTCGACCGTCATCATGTCCATCGAGACCCGGCCGACCAGGGTCGTGCGCACGCCGTCGACGATCACCGGGGTGCCGTGCGGCGCGTGGCGCGGGTAGCCGTCGGCATAGCCGCAGGCCACCACGCCCACCGTCATCGGCCCGGTCGCCTCGAAGCGGCTGCCGTAGCCGACCGTGTCGCCGGCCTCGATGCGCTGGATGCCGATGATCTCGGAGCGCAGGGTCATGGTGGGCCGCAGGCCGTAGTCCTGGGCGCTGCGCCCGCCGGGGGTGCCGCCATAGAGCATGATGCCGGGCCGGACCCAGTCGTTCGACAGCGCGTCGCCCAATTCCGCCTGGTGCAGCACGCCGCCGGAATTCGACAGGCTGCGCTCGCCCGGCAGCTCGCCGGCGCCGAAGCGGAAGCGCCGCACCTGCTCGGTGATGGTCAGGCGCGGGTGTTCCAGCTCGTCGGCGTTGGCGAAGTGGGTCATGTGGGTGATGTGGCGCACGTCGGGAATGGCGCGCAGGCGCTTGTAGGCGGCCGCGTAGTCGCCAGGCGGGAAGCCCAGCCGGTTCATCCCCGTGTTCATCTTCAGGTGCACGTCGATCGGGCGGTAGTGCCGGGTGTATTCCAGCATTTTGATCTGCTCGATGTTATGCACCGCACTATTGATGTTGTGCTCGGCCAGCAGCGGCACGTCCGAGGCATCGAAGATCCCCTCGAGCAGCAGGATCGGCTTGATCCAGCCGCTTTGGCGCAGGCGCACCGCGTTCTCGGTCTCGACCAGGGCCAGGCCGTCGGCCTGGGCGAAGCCGCGCATGCCGCGTTCCAGGCCATGCCCGTAGGCGTTGGCCTTGACCACGGCCCAGATCTTCGCCTGCGGCGCCGCGGCGCGCGCCCGCTGCAGATTATGCTGCATGGATTCGAGGTGGATGGTGGCGGAAAGCGGTCGTGGCATGGCGAAAACCAGCTTTGATGGGTGGATGAAGAAAGGGTCTATTTTACCGGACCGGGCTCATACGCGCTTTTGACATGGCCGGTTTTCTTTTGGCGCAAGGGTCATTCATGGTATAAAGCAACTCGAACCAGTTTTTACTCTTTTCGAATGAACCGTGGCTTTTATACCATCATGGCGGCGCAGTTCTTTTCGTCGCTGGCAGACAATGCGCTCCTCTTTGTTGCGATCAGTCTGCTGACGTCGATGAACGCCCCGGCTTCGCTGACACCCCTGCTGAAGCTGTCATTCGTGCTCTTCTACGTGCTGCTGGCCGCCTTCGTCGGAGCGTTCGCCGATTCGCTGCCCAAGGGCCGCGTCATGTTCATCGCGAACCTGATCAAGATTTCCGGCTGCGCCCTGATGTTCCTGAGCGTGCACCCGCTGCTCGCCTATGCCGTGGTCGGCTTCGGCGCGGCCGTCTACTCCCCCGCCAAGTACGGCATCCTGACCGAACTGCTGCCGCCCGAGAAGCTGGTGCCGGCCAACGGCTGGATCGAGGGCCTGACCGTCATGTCGATCATTCTCGGCACCGTCGCCGGCGGCGCCCTCGTGAGCGAGCGCGGCGCCAGCTTCCTCCTCGGCCTGGAGATGCCCGGCATCGACACCGGCGCCGAAGCGGCGATGGCGGTGGTAGTCGGCGTCTATATATTGGCATCCCTGTTCAACCTGCGCATTCCGGAAACCGGCGCCCGTTACGAACATCAGGAGCGCAATCCGGCCAAGCTGATCGCCGACTTCGCCAACTGCTCGGCCACCCTGTGGCGCGACAAGCTGGGCCAGATCTCGCTGGCCGTCACCACCCTGTTCTGGGGCGCCGGCGCCACCCTGCAGTTCATCGTGCTGAAATGGGCCGAGCGCTCGCTGCACATGCCCCTCGACAAAGCCACCAACCTGATCGGCGTGGTCGCGATCGGCGTCGCCCTGGGCGCGGCCATGGCGGCGCGCATGATCCCGCTGCGCAAATCGCTGACCGTGATCCCGCTCGGGATCATCATGGGCCTGGTCGTGTGCAGCATGGTATTTGTCACCTCGGTGAAGCTGGCCTACCCGCTGCTGGCCCTGATCGGCTTCCTGTCGGGCTTCTTCGTGGTGCCGATGAACGCGCTGCTGCAGCACCGCGGCCACGTCCTGATGAGCGCCGGGCACTCGATCGCGGTGCAGAATTTCAATGAGAACCTGTCGATCCTGACCATGCTGGCCCTGTACGCGATCATGATCACGCTGAACCTCGACCTGGACATCATCGTCGTCATGTTCGGCCTGTCGGTGGCCGGCATCATGTACTTCATCGGGCGCCGCCACGCGGCCAACCAGCGCGAGCACGACTCGCTGGCGCTGATCGGCGAAGGCAAGCACTGATTCATTCTACGTATCACAGAGCCGCAAAGGCAATGTGATACGTATCACCCGACGGCCTTCACCATCCTTCTCGCAGCGGCGCGCTCGCGCCAGTCGTTCGGCACGATGAAGCCGCGTTCGATCTCCTCGATCTTCCCCGGCGTATGCCGAACCACGGCCACCAATACCGGCGTCGACGAAATCTCGAACCGGGCCGACAGTTCGGCGTGCAGCCCGGCGCGGTTCAGCATCCAGACCGCCGAGGCGGCGCGGAAAGGCGCCAGCCACTGCAGGCGCGGCAGGATCAGGAATTCCTCCCCTGCCAGGGCGTCGATCTCCTCGAGCGCGCACCAGAAGCCGCGGCAATGGCCGGCGGCGATCCCGCGCATCGCCGGCCAGCTGCCGGAGGGATAAAACAGCCAGCCCTTCACCAGCGCCCGCGCCTTCGCCACGGGACGCGGCAGCAAGGCCTGCGCCGCCGGGTGCCCGCCGAGGCTGAGCTGGCGCTCGAAGACCTTGCGCATCTTGAGGCCGAGGCTGTCGGCCAGGTTGGGGCCGACCAAGGCGCTCAGTTGCCAATCCTGTTCCCGGCCCGCTTCTCCGTCGAGCAGATAGAACTTGGTCGCGAATTCGATGTGCTCGACCGCGTCCGCGCCGTCTTCCAATAGAAAATCGAATTCGCCGACGGTATCGTTGGCGCTGGCGCGCACCTGCAGGCCGTGCGCGACCAGGCGGCCCTGCTGCTCGAAATAGAAGGCCAGCAGCTTTTCGGCATACAGGCCGAGGCGGGTGTAGATTTTCCCGCCCAGCGCCGCGTCCAGGGCGGCAGGATCGTGGTCGAGGCGCGCCAGCCAGGCGGCGACCTCCGGCGTCACCGGCCCGAGGCTGGCGATGCGGCCGGCCCACAGCGGGTCTTGCGCATCGAGCAGGTCGGGCGCGTCGAGCAGCCAGGCCAGCGCCCGCACCCGCGCGCGCCGCAGGTGGCCCCAGCGGCGGTGGAAGCCTTGCTGGTAGGTCTCAGCCGGCGCGTCCATCGCGTTCGCCGGCGGCGCGCGCCCGGCACAGGTCGGCCCAGGCCAGGGCCTTGTCGGCGCCGCGGCGCAGCAGCTCGCCCGGATGCAGGGTCGCCACCAGCGGCACCGCGCCCAGCGCGTGGACCGCGCCGCGGCTGCCGGCCAGCGGCTCCTGCAAGGGCTTGCCCAGCAGGCCGTTGGCCGCCACCTGGCCCAGGGTCAGCACCAGGCCGGCGCCCGTGAGTTCGCGTTCGCGCTCCAGGAAGGGACGGCAGGCCGCCGCTTCCTCGGCGGTCGGCGCGCGGTCGCCGCCGTTCGCGTTCGCCGGGCGGCATTTCACCAGCGGGGTGACGTAAACATCGGTCTCGCGCGACATGCCGACGGCGAGCAGCATATTGTCGAGCAGCTTGCCCGGCTCGCCGGTGAGCGGCTGGCCGGCCTTTTCGTCGGCCGTGCTGGCGGTGCCGGCGGCCACCAGCCAGCGCGCCTGGCGCGCACCCGCGCCGAGCACGGGCTTGCGGCCCTCGCTGCAGGCGCTGCAATGCTTGCAGGCGGCGATAGCCTGGCGCAGGGCCGGCCAGTCCATCGCCGACACGTCGAGCCGTTCCGCTTCGGCCTCGGCGCCCCAGGCCCGGTCTTCGCTGACGGGCGGCGTCCAGGCCGGACGCACTGCGGGTTCGGCCACCTGGCGCGGCATCGGCGGCGGCGCCAGCGGCTGGGCCGGGACTGGCGGCGCCACTTCCGGCACGGGCTCGGGCGAGGTCTCTTGCACCGAGCGCAAGCTCCACAGCGGCCCGATGCCCATTTCAGCGAGGAAGGCCGCGTCGCGATCACCAATCCGCTTCACTGCGCCATTCATAAGGCTATCCTCATCACGATGGCGTCCTCGCGCTGTCCGCCGTGCGCCGGGTAGTATCCCTTGCGGCGCCCGATCTCGCGGTAGCCGTAGCGGCGGTAGACGGCGAGCGCGCGTTCGTTGGACGGGCGCACTTCCAGCAGCACCGATTCCATGCCCTGCCCACGGGCGCGGGCGCCGATGCGGTCGAGCAGGTGGCGCCCCAGGCCCCGGCCCTGGCGGCCGGCGGCCACCGCCACGTCGAGCAGGTGGGCTTCGTCGACCGCATACATCAGGATGTAGTAGCCGGCCAGCACGCCCGCGGCATCGCGCACGGTCCAGGCGTCATAGCCGCTGGCCAGCGAATCGGTGAAATTCCCACGGCTCCAGGGGTGCGGGAACACGCTGCATTCGAGTGCATGGACCTCGTCCACGTCGCCCGAAGTCATCGGCGCGAAGCTGAGCGCGGCGGCGTCGTGCAATGCCATCATGCCCCGGCCTTCGCGGCATTGATGGCCTGGCGTTCGGCGCTGGTGTAGGCGACCTTGTTGCGCAGGTAGAGCGGCTGGGCCCGGGCGGCCGGCACGGCCAGCCCGGCGGCCAGCGCCGGGGCGCCCAGCAGCGCCAGCTCGCGCGCATGCGGCAGGATGTCGTCCAGGGCGCCCGCAGCGAAAGCCTTGCCGGCAAAGGCTTCGGGATAGGCCGAGAAGCCGTTGCCGCAGGCGGCCAGGCCCTCGGCCGGCAGCGGTGCGAGGTCTTGCGGGGCGCACAGCGCGGGCGCCGCGACTTCAAGCCAGGCGCCGCGCGCGGCGTCATGACGGTACTGCGCCCAGTACACCTCGCCCATGCGCGCATCCAGCACGGCCAGCACCTCGGTGGCCCCGGTGCGGGCGCGGCAGGCTTCGGCCATCGCTTCCAGGGTCACCATCGGCAGCACCGGCAGCCTGGCACCGAAGGCCAGGCCCTGGGCCACGCCACAGGCGGTGCGCACGCCGGTGAAGGAGCCGGGACCGGCCCCGAAGGCGATCGCGTCGCAGTCGGCGAGGCCCAGACCGGCTTCGCGCAGCAGTTCCTGCACCATCGGCAGGATCGATTGCGAATGGGTGCGCACGCCGGATGTGGAACGGGCGATGACGTGGTCCCCGGCCAGCAGCGCGCAGGACGCGAGCTCGGACGAGGTTTCAATGGCGAGAATGGTGGACATGGCCATATTTTACCTGCTCGGCTACACACGGTAAAATTCATCCCATGCAAAGCCTGACCCTGGATTCCGACAACCGCGAGGCCATCGCCGCCGCCGTCAACGGCGAGGCCCTGACCGTCGCCTGCCTGTGCGCCGCCTGGTGCGGCACCTGCTCGTCCTACCGCGCCACCTTCGAGGAGCTGGCCCTGCGCCATCCCGACAAGACCTTCGTCTGGATCGACATCGAAGACCAGGCCGACATCGTGGGCGACCTCGACGTGGACAACTTCCCTACCCTGCTGGTGCAGCGCGGCGACACGGTCGCCTTCTTCGGCACCATGCTGCCCGACGGCGCCGTGGCCGACCGCCTGGTGCAGGCGCAAGCCGCCCAGAGCGACGAGGAAATGGCGCGCTGGGCCAGCTCCAGCGAAGAGCGGCGCGCCTGGCAGCGCGACTGCAACTTGCGCGTCTTGTTGGCCGCGTAGGGTGGGCGGCTTTGAACTGACCCCAGAAAGTTGGACATCAACTTTCTGGGGTTTTTCACATGGGGAAGTACACACCTGCCTTCAAGCTAATTGTCGTGCAACGATATCTTGAAGGCTCGATGGGTTA
>NZ_JCASIE010000032.1:0-35479 GCF_059685865.1 Telluria sp. ZB4P36 | reverse complement strand
TTTGACAGACTGATTTGTTTGGCGACTATCAATCTACCAACATCAAACCTCCGCCACCACCTCCCGCTCAGTTCGTCAATCCCGTCTTCCCCCATTTCCCGCGAAGAACCAAAAAAATGCCCGCTCAGGGAGCGGGCAAAGTCCAAAACTAGGGATGTCCTGAAAGAGACGGTTCCACTATAAGCTTTCAGTGGTCGGCATTCCGTGCGCTGATTCACTTAGCGTCCGATACGCGCGGTATCGCAGCGCGCTACCGGCGCAGGATTGCCTTGGCAAGGCCGCCGGTTTTGCCGGAAGCTTCGGGTTCATCTTGTTGATCAACCCTGACGATTCCAGCACATGCATCCACCACGCCGCCGCTTCCTGGCCCAGGCCCTCGCCGGGGCCGGCCTGCTCAGCCTCGCGCCGCCGCAGGCCTTCGCCGCGCCCGGCATTGCCATCCCCAACGTCACCGGGCTGTATACTGTCGACGTCGCGCGGGTCGCGGCGCCGTCCTCCACGGAAGAGGTCGTACAGGCGCTGCGCACCTGGACATGCGCGGCATGCACCGGCTCATCCGGCTCGACGCAGGCGCGAAGCTGGCCCGGGTCCAGGCGGGGATGCGCTGGCGCGACCTGCAGGATGCAATCGATCCGCTCGGCCTGGCGGTGCACACCATGCAGAGCTATGCCAACTTCACCGTGGGCGGCGCCGTTTCCGTGAATGCGCACGGGCGCTATGTCGGCAACGGGCCGGTGGTGAATTCCGTGCGCGCCCTGCAGCTGGTGCTGGCGGACGGATCGGTGGTGGAAGCGACGCGTACCCGCAACGCCGAGCTGTTCCGTGCAGCCGCAGGCGGGTATGGCGCAGTGGGGGTGATCACCGAGGTCGAACTCGCGCTGGCACACAATACACGCATCGAGCGCATCGTCGATGCGCTCACGCTCGACGACTATCCGGCCTACTTCCGGCGCAACATCGAGGGCGCCGAATGCGTCTTCCACAACGCCGACCTGCTGCCGCCGCTGTTCGACGCACCGGTGGCGGTTTCCTGGCGCCGGACCACGAAAGCCCTGACCGAAGCGGCGCGGCTGGTGGCGCGCGGCCAGTCCTACGGCTTGCACCAGAACCTGCTGTTCGCCATGACCGAGCTGCCGCGCGGGGACCTGCTGCGCAGCAAACTGATCCATCCGCTGCTGCTGGCCAAGCCGGCGGTCAAGTGGCGCAACCACGAGGCCAGCCTGGACGTCGCCGAACTTGAACCGCGCACGCGCCGCATCTCGACCTATGTGCTGCAGGAGTATTTCATCCCGGTGCGCCACTTTGCCGCCTATGCCCGCGCCATGGCTGCCGTCATCCGGGAGCACGAGGCCGAGGTGTTGAACGTATCGGTGCGGCATTCGCCGGCCGACGAGACGAGCTTGTTGCCCTGGGCAAAGGAAGAAGTGTTTTCCTTCGTGCTGTACTACAAGCAACGTACCCATGCCGACGCCCGGCGCCGGGCGGGCGACTGGACCCGCGCCATGATCGACACCGCCCTCGCCTTCGGTGGACGCTATTACCTGCCCTACCAGCTGCACGCCACGCGCAGCCAGTTCGAGCAGGCCTATCCTGAAGCGGAGGAGTTGCGCGCGCTCAAACGCCGCGTCGACCCAGCGGGTCGCCTCGCCAACGCACTGTGGGCGACATATCTGTAAGACACCGTGCGCGCAAAAAAAAAACCCACTCCGGTGGGAGCGGGTGAAGTCCAAAACTAGGGATGTCCTGAAAGAGACAAGTCCACTATAGGGACCGGCCCCATGCGGTTCTGTGCGTTACCGCACGTAAACAGCCAAATTGCCACACGGGCTTGATCTGGATGTAAAAAATGCCGCCGCGGCAGGACCGGGGCGGCATTGTCAGGAGAAGGAAGCTTAGACGACGGCGCCGTCGGTCTCGTCTTTTTCCTTGACCGGCTTGATCAGGTCTTCGCGCTTTACGCCCAGCCACATGGCCAGCGCCGCGGCGACGAACACCGAGGAATAGATGCCGAAGCAGATGCCGATGGTCAGCGCGATGGCGAAGTAGTGCAGCGCGTGGCCGCCGAAGAACAGCATCGACAGCACCATCAGCTGGGTCGAGCCGTGGGTGATGATGGTGCGCGAGATGGTGGAGGTGATCGCATGGTCGATCACTTCCGGGACGCTCATCTTGCGCTGCTTGCGGAACATCTCGCGGATCCGGTCGAAGATGACGACCGATTCGTTGACCGAGTAGCCCAGCACCGCCAGGATCGCCGCCAGGACCGTCAGCGAGAATTCCCACTGGAAGAAGGCGAAGAAGCCCAGGATGATGATCACGTCGTGCAGGTTCGCGATGATCGCCGAGACCGCAAATTTCCACTCGAAGCGGATCGCCAGGTAGGCGACCACGCCGATGATCACCATCAGCAGTGCGTTCAGGCCGTTCTGGGCCAGCTCATCGCCGACCGCCGGGCCGACGAATTCGACACGCTGCAGGCTGACCTGTTCCTGGCCGCCGGCATTGACGCAGCTGGTGCGGTTGACCTGCTGGCCCTTGTCGGTCGTGACCTGGGTGACCTTCGGCGTGCCCTGCTCCGAGGAGCAGATGGCGTTGAACACCTTGGTCGAGGTGCCGGCCGCGGCCTGCCCTTCGACGATCGGCAGGCGCAGCAGGACGCTCTGGGCGGTGCCGAAGCTGGTCACTTCAGGCGCTTCGTAGCCGATGCCGCGCAGCGTGGTGCGGATTTTTTCCTGGTCCGCCGCATGCGGGTACTGCAGTTCCATCACGGTACCGCCGGTGAATTCGACCGAGTAATTCAGGTTCTTGGTCACCAGGAAGAACACCGCTGCCAGGAAGGTCACCGCCGAGATCACGTTGAGGATCAGCGCGTGACGCATGAACGGGATGTCCCGTTTGATCTTGAAAAATTCCATCTTTATTCCTGAGTAGCGTTTTGCTTGTTAGGCGTGAAACCCTCTTTCCAGACCGTGCCGATCGAGATGTGGGTCAGCTTCTTCTTGCGGCCGTACCAGAGGTTGATGATCCCGCGGGCCACGAACACGGCCGAGAACATCGAGGTCAGGATGCCCAGGCAATGGACCACGGCAAAGCCGCGGATCGCGCCCGAACCGAAGATCAGCAGCGCCAGGCCGACGATCAGGGTGGTGACGTTGGAGTCGAAGATGGTGTCCCACGCATGCTTGAAGCCGGCATTGATCGCCACCTGCGGCGGCGCGCCGGCACGCAGTTCCTCGCGGATGCGTTCGTTGATCAGGACGTTCGCGTCGATCGCCATGCCCAGCGCCAGCGCGATTGCCGCGATACCCGGCAGGGTCAGGGTGATCTGCATCATCGACAGGATCGCCAGCAGGAACAGCACGTTGGCGGCCAGGGCCAGCGCACTGACGAAGCCCACCACGTGGTAGTAGATGATCATGAAGATCGCGATCGCCACGAAGCCCCAGACGGTGGACTTCAGGCCGCGCTCGATGTTCTCGGCGCCCAGCTGCGGGCCGATCACGCGTTCCTCGATGAATTCCATCGGCGCCGACAGCGCGCCCGAGCGCAGCAGCAGTGCCAGCTCGTTGGCGTCTTCGATGCTGCCGATGCCGGTGATCTGGAAGGTCGAACCCAGTTCCTGGTTGATGGTCGGGGCCGTCGGCACGCTGTACACGCCTTTTTCCTTCAGCAGGACCGCCAGGCGCTTGCCGACGTTTTCACGGGTAGCCATGCGCATCCTGCGGCCGCCGTCGCCGTTCAGGTCGATCGAGACGGCCGGCTGCTGGTTCTGGTCGAAGCTGGCAACGGCGCTCGAGATGTAGTCGCCGGTCAGGATGATGTCCTTCGACACCACGACCGGGGCGCCGCGGCCTTCGGTGAACAGTTCCGAGTTCAGGGGGATGGCGGCGGTCAGTTCGGTGCCCGGGGTCACGGTCGAATCGACCATGCGCAGTTCCAGGGTGGCGGTGCGGCCGATGATGTCCTTGGCGCGCGCCACGTCCTGCACGCCCGGCAGCTGGACGATGATGCGGTCGGCGCCCTGCTGCTGGATCAGCGGTTCGGTGGTGCCCAGTTCGTTGATACGCTTGGACAGGGTGGCGATGTTCTGCTTCACGCCGTCTTCCACGGTGCGCTTGAGCGCCTCCGGCTTCAGGGTCACGACCAGCTTCAGCTCGGTGCCGTCGGCGGCATCGGCGAAGGCCAGGTCCTGCATTTGCTTGCCCAGCGCGGTGCGGGCGGCGGTGCGGGTCGCTTCGTCGCGGAAGCGCACTTCGACGCTGTTGCCGACGCGTTCGATGCCGGCGTGGCGGATGTTCTGGTCGCGCAGCTGGCTGCGCACGCTGGCCTGCACGCCCTTCACCTTGGTGTCGAGCACGGCCTTGCTGTCGATCTGCAGCAGGAAGTGCACGCCGCCGCGCAGGTCAAGGCCAAGGTTCATGGGCCTGGCGCCGATCGCCTCCATCCAGGCCGGGGTATTCTTCACCAGGTTGACGGTGACGATGTAATCGGGATTTTCCCGGTCACGGTTCAGGTCGCGCTCGAGCGCCAGCTTGGCCTTGAACTGGGCGTCGGTGGACGCGAAGCGTGCGCGCACCGAGGTGCTGTGCCCGGTGCCTTCGAGGGCAATCCCGGTGGTCGGAACACCGTTGCGCTTGAGCGCATCCTCGACCATGCCGACGGTGGCGCTGGTGATATTGACCGTGGTTTTACCGGTGGTGACCTGCAGTGCCGGCGATTCGCCGAAGTAGTTCGGCGCCGTGAACAGCGCTCCCAGCAGGAGCGCGACGGCGATCAATAGATATTTCCAGACGGGATAGCGATTCATAGTGTTCCAGCGTTCAATGTTGGGCACGATGCGGCCCCGGAGGGCCGCCGCGATGCTTACTGGCTTACAGGGCCTTCAGGGTACCTTTCGGCAGCAGCGTCGTCACTGCATTCTTCTGGACCACGATTTCGGTGCCGGTCGACACTTCGATCGTCACATAGGTATCGGCCACCTTGGTCACGCGGCCGAGGATGCCGCCGGCAGTCGCCACTTCATCGCCCTTGGTCAGCGCATCCATCATCGCCTTCAGCTCGCGCTGGCGCTTCTGCTGCGGACGGATCATGAGGAAATACATGACCACGAACATCAGGATCAGCGGCAGGAAAGTGGTCAGGCTACCCATCAGGCCAGGATCGGCTGCGGCGGTGGTTTGCGCGTACGCGTTGGAAATGAACACAAGTACTCCGATTGTGAGATTAAAAAAATAAGCGGTGTATTCTAGCACCGGCAGGGAGGCCGGGGCCAATCTGGAGGTATGTAGGTTTGCAATTCCAAATTGCAAGATGTTGTAGGAAATTTAATGCAATTGTGGGTGGACGGCCTGGCCGTCCGCCTCGTCAAACTCCGCGCGTGCGATCGGCCCTGAACTGGATCCGGAACTCGTTGAATGTGTCCGCATCGATCGCATCCCGCATCTCCTGCATGATCTTCAGGTAGAAGTGCAGGTTGTGGATGGTATTCAGGCGCGCGCCCAGGATCTCGTTCGAGCGGTGCAGGTGATGCAGGTAAGCGCGCGAGAAATTCTTGCAGCAGTAGCAATTGCAGGATTCGTCGAGCGGCGCCTGATCGTCCTTGTAACGGGCATTCTTGATCTTGACGTCGCCGAAACGGGTGAACAGCCAGCCGTTGCGCGCATTCCGGGTCGGCATCACGCAGTCGAACATGTCCACGCCATTGGCCACGCCCTCGACCAGGTCTTCCGGCGTGCCGACGCCCATCAGGTAGTGCGGCTTGTTCTCCGGCAGGCGCGGGCCGACGTGGGCCAGGATGCGCTGCATGTCTTCCTTCGGCTCGCCCACCGACAGGCCGCCGATCGCCAGGCCCGGGAAGTTGATGTCTTCCAGGCCCGCCAGCGACTCGTCGCGCAGGTGCTCGTACATGCCGCCCTGGACGATGCCGAACAGCGCGTTCGGGTTTTCGCCGCGATTGAACTCGTTCATCGAGCGCTGCGCCCAGCGCAGCGACATGCGCATCGACTTGGCCGCCTCTTCGGCCGTCGCGGGCCTCCCATCTATTTCGTAGGGGGTGCACTCGTCGAACTGCATCACGATGTCCGAGTTGAGCGAACGCTGGATCTGCATCGACACTTCCGGCGACAGGAACTGGCGCGAACCGTCGATCGGCGACGCGAACTTCACGCCCTCTTCCGTGATCTTGCGCATCGCGCCCAGCGAGAACACCTGGAACCCGCCCGAGTCGGTCAGGATCGGGCCATCCCAGCCCATGAACTTGTGCAGGCCGCCGAACTTGTCCAGCACCGCCGTACCCGGGCGCAGCCACAGGTGGAAGGTGTTACCCAGGATGATCTGCGAGCCCACTTCGCGCAGTTCGATCGGGTCCATCGCCTTGACCGAGCCGTAGGTCCCGACCGGCATGAAGATCGGGGTTTCGATGGTGCCGTGGTTGAGCTTCAGGCGGCCGCGGCGCGCGTGCGACAGGCCGCTGGTGTCTTTTTTCAGTAAGGTAAATTCGAGCATGGTTTAACGTGATCGGGTCGTGAGCAGCATGGCGTCGCCATAGCTGAAGAAACGGTATTCGCTGGCGATCGCATGGGCATAGGCCTTGCGGATCTCGTCGTAGCCGGCAAAGGCCGACACCAGCATCATGAGCGTCGACTTCGGCAGGTGGAAATTGGTGATCAGGCGCGTGACGGTTCTAAAGGTGTAGCCCGGCGTGATGAACAGCGCGGTGTCGCCGCTGCCGGCCGCCAGTTCACCGGTCTGCGAGGCCGATTCCAGCGCGCGCAGGGAGGTGGTGCCGACTGCCACGACGTCGCGGCCCGCCGCTTTCGCGGCGCGCACCGCGTCCACCGTCTCCTGGGGAATCGTGTACCACTCGGTGTGCATCTTGTGCGCCGACAGGTCCTCGACCCGCACCGGCTGGAAGGTGCCGGCACCGACATGCAGGGTAACGTACGCGAGCTTAATCCCTTTCTCGGCCAGGCGGTCCAGCAGCGGCTGGTCGAAGTGCAGGCCGGCGGTCGGCGCGGCGACCGCGCCCGGCTCCTTCGAATACACGGTCTGGTAGCGCTGCTCGTCGAATTCGTCGGCCGTGTGCTCGATGTAGGGCGGCAGCGGCAGGCGGCCGTGGGCCTCGATCAGCTCGAACACGTCCCCTTCGAAGTGGAGGGTGAAGAACTCGCCCGCGCGCTCGCCGGTGGTGACGTCGAAGGCATCTGCCAGGCGGATGCGGTTGCCCGGCTTGGGCGACTTGGAGGCGCGCACCTGGGCCAGCACCGTGCGGTTGTCCAGCACGCGCTCGACCAGCACTTCCACCTGGCCGCCGGTTTCCTTGACGCCGAAGAAGCGCGCCTTCAGCACGCGCGTATTGTTCATCACCAGCAGGTCGCCCGGCTGGAGCTGGTCGACGATGTCGGCGAAATGGCGGTCGGTGATACGGTCGTCATCGAGCTGCAGCAGGCGCGAGGCGCTCCGGTCCGGCAGCGGAAGCTGCGCGATCCGCTCTGGCGGCAGGTCGAAATCGAAATCGGAAAGCGAGTACATTGTTGTCAATTCTGGGAAAATGGATGCTGACAGCCTTACAATAGAGGCTGCAATGCGTGCGGCGAACCCTCTATTTTACGCCAGCAAAGCCCGAAATGCCGCAATATGCCCGCAACCAAGACCCCATCCGCCCCAAAAACTGTTGAATCCAAGCTTGCCCGGCTGGGCCTGCGCACCGATATGGACCTGGTGCTGCACCTGCCGATGCGCTACGAGGACGAGACCAAGGTGGTCACGATCCGCGAAGCCGCCATGCGCGGGCTCCAGACCTGGCAGGTCGAAGGCGTCGTGGTCAGGAATGAAATCACCTACAAGCCCCGGCGCCAGTTGCTGGTGCAGATCGCCGACGAGACCGGCGAGCTGCAGCTGCGCTTCATGAATTTCTACGGCAGCCAGGTCAAGCAATTGTCCGAAGGCGTGAGGGTGCGTGCCCGTGGCGAACTGAAGCACGGCTTCTTCGGCGCCGAAATGGTCCACCCGACCTATAAAGTGATCAACGAGGGCGCTCCGCTGCCGACTTCGCTGACCCCGGTCTACCCGGCCGGCGAAGGCCTGTCGCAAACCGTGATGCGGCGCGCGATCGCGGACGCCATGAAGCGGGTCGACTGGCGCGACACCCTGCCCAACGTTTTCCTCTCCCGCCTGCAGCTGTGGGACTTCGAACCTTCGGTGCGCCTGCTGCATTACCCGCCGGCCGACGTCGACGAATACGCGCTGACCGAGCGCTCGCATCCGGCCTGGACCCGCATGAAGTTCGACGAGCTGCTGGCCCAGCAACTCTCCCTGAAACGGGCGCAGCGCGCCCGGCGCGAGAAAGGCGCACCGCAACTGTGCGCGGTCGGCGCCCTGTCCGCCGCCTTCCTCGAGGCCCTGCCCTTCAAGCTGACCGGCGCGCAGCAGCGCGTGGTCAGGGAGATCGGCGCCGACCTGCGCGAAGGCTATCCGATGCAGCGCCTGCTGCAGGGCGACGTCGGCAGCGGCAAGACCGTGGTGTCGGCGCTCGCCGCGGCGCAGGCGATCGACAGCGGCTACCAGGCCGCCCTGATGGCGCCCACCGAAATCCTGGCCGAGCAGCACTTCCGCAAGATCGCGGCCTGGATGGAACCGCTCGGCGTCAAGGTGGCCTGGCTGACCGGCAGCCTGAAAAAGAAGGAAAAGAACGCGGCCAAGGAGCTGATCGAATCCGGCGAAGCGAAGCTGGTGATCGGCACCCACGCGCTGATCCAGGACACGGTGCAGTTCGCGCGCCTGGGCCTGGCGATCGTCGACGAGCAGCACCGCTTCGGCGTCGGCCAGCGCCTCACGCTGCGCAACAAGGGCAGCGACGGCCTGGTGCCGCACCAGCTGATGATGTCGGCCACGCCGATCCCGCGCACCCTGGCCATGACCTATTACGCCGACCTCGAAGTCTCGGTGATCGACGAGCTGCCGCCGGGCCGCAGTCCGATCGTCACGCGCGCCATCGACCAGAACCGGCGCGACGAAGTGATCGAGCGCGTACATGCGGCCGCGCAGGAAGGGCGCCAGGTGTACTGGGTCTGCCCGCTGATCGAGGAATCCGAGGTGCTGCAGCTGCAGACCGCCACCGAGACCTACGAGACCCTGGCCGAGGCCCTGCCCGATCTGCAGGTCGGGCTGGTGCACGGCCGCCTCAAGCCGGCCGAAAAGCAGGTGATCATGGATGCCTTCATCGAAGGCAGCATCCACGTGCTGGTGGCGACCACCGTGATCGAGGTCGGCGTCGACGTGCCGAACGCCTCGCTGATGGTCATTGAACACGCCGAGCGCTTCGGCCTGTCGCAGCTGCACCAGCTGCGCGGCCGCGTGGGGCGGGGTTCGGCGGCGAGCGTGTGCCTGCTTCTGTATCAGAGCCCGCTGGGACAGGTGGCCAAGCAGCGCCTGCTGACGATGCGCGAGACCACCGACGGCTTCGAGATCGCGCGGCGCGACCTGGAGATCCGCGGTCCCGGCGAATTCCTGGGTGCGCGCCAGTCGGGCGAGGCGATGCTGCGCTTCGCCGACCTGGAAGCCGACCAGTGGATCGTGGACAAGGCGCGCGACGTGGCCCAGTACCTGCTGGACAACGGCGACCGGCCCGAGTACATGGCAATCATCGATGCCCACCTGACGCGCTGGCTGGGCGGGCGCGAGGAATTCCTGAAGGTATAAGGCGCGATCTGGCGCAGCCGTGACAATCCGATAGACATGCGGCCCCTGAACCGGGCTATCGTGGCGGCTCGCCCACCATCCATGCACGGCCATGCCCATCTTCGGACTCGGACTCCACCTGATCGTCGCCATCTTCTTCGCCGTCCATGCCGTGCGCACGGGACGGCCGATGTATTGGCTGCTGATCCTGTTTTCTTTCCCCCTGCTCGGCAGCGTCGTCTACTTCGCGGCGGTCTTCCTGCCACATTCGCGCCTCGAACGCCAGGCCCGCCAGGCCGGGCACGCGCTGCAGAAGAAGCTCGACCCGGGCCGCGACGTGCGCGAGGCCCGGGAGGCCTTCGACCTGACACCGACCGCCCACAACCAGATGCGCCTGGCGGCCGCGCTGCTGGACAACGGGCAGACCGCGGAGGCGGTGGCGCAGTACGACGCCTGCCTGCAAGGCCCCTTCGCGGGCGACGCCGGCGTGATCCTGGGCGCGGCACGCGCGCAGGCGGCGCACGGCCAGCCGCAAGCAGCGATCGGCTTACTGGAGCAGTTGCAGGCGAAGCAGGCCGGCTATCGTCCGGAAGAAGTCGGGCTGGTGCTGGGCCGTGCCTATGCGGCAGCCGGCCGGCAGGAGCAGGCCGGCGCCCAGCTCGCGATGGTGGCGGAACGCTTCGGCAGCATCGAGGCGCGGGTGGAGCTGGCGCTGTGGGCGCTCGCCACGCGCGACGAGGCGCTGGCGCAGCGCGAGCTGAAGGAGATCGGGCACGCGCGCCGCCACATGACGAAGTACACCCTCGACCTGCACCGGGAGCTGTTCAAGCGGCTGGACGCCGCGACCGGAGCACGCTGAATGGAGGCTTCAGGTACTGATCGCGCTGGTAAAGGTCAGCCGGTTCCCGAAGGGATCCTTCACCGACATGTCGCGCGAGCCCCAGGGCGTGTCGCCGACATCCGGCCGGGCGTAGCCGTACTGCTTCGCCGTCAGCTCCGCATGATAATCGTCGATGTCGCCGACCTCGATGCGCATCGCTGCGCCGGGGCAGCAGTCGCCGTGGTGTTCGCTCAGGTGCAGGATGCAGCCGTCGCGCGATACCTGCAGGTAGAGCGGCAGGCCGGGCTCGAAGCGGTGCTCCCAGTCGACCCGGAAGCCGAGGAAGCCGACGTAGAATTCGCGCGCCTTCGCTTCGTCGAACATGCGCAGGATGGGGACGACCGTGCGCAGCGTCATCTCACTCGTCCCGGGTCAGTTCGACGCCATCCACCGTCATCTTCCACTTCCCGCCTTCGCGCCGCGGCGGCTTGCTGACCACGAAGGTGGAACGCATGAAGCTCACGCCGACGTCGAAATTGTTCCCGTTGAAGCCCAGCAGATCCAGGCTGAGGTCGAGGTTCTTGCCCGGCTGCTTGCGCTTGTACTTGACCTTGCCCTCTTTCGAAAGCGCCAGCTGCATGTCCTTGCCCTGCCAGCTGCCGACATAGGCCTGTTTGTCCGCCGGGACCGGATCGGCCCAGGCGGCGGCACTGGCAATCAGGCCGGCGGCCAGGACGAGGATTGTGGGGATGCGCATGGAAGCTCCGCTGACGAGGTGTCGAATCGTTCAGTATTCGCATGCCGTCCGCGCTTGTCAATTCAGACCGCATGCAACGGCCGGCCGCTCCTGCGGTCGCTGTCGTAGGCCAGCCCGACCTGGCGCCGGATCTCGTCCATCACGCCCATCAGCGCCAGCGTCTCCTCGAGCTTCATGCCCGGGCTCTCCAGCAGTCCGGCGCCGAAGCAGCGCTGGGCTTCCATCACTTCGTGGACGTAGCCGTTGCCGAGATAGGGCGTGTCGACCGTGCGCGTGCTGCCGTCGTCGAGGCTGACGCTGACGCTCTTCGCGCGGTGGAACATGGTGTTCATGCGCACGTGGCCGCGCGTGCCCGACACCGTCAGCTCGCAGGGCGTGCGTGCCTGGAACGAGCAGCTGCTCACCGACAGCCCGCCGCCTTCGTGCCTGAGCGTGAAGCCGGTCTGCACGTCGACCCCGGTCGCGCCCAGTTCGGCCTGCGCCCTGATCTCGGCCACCGGGCCGAGCAGCGCGGTGGCGATCGAGAGCGGATAGATGCCCAGGTCGAGCAGCGCACCGCCGCCGAGCTCCGGATTGAAGGCGCGGTGTTCGGGGCCGAAGTTCGCGGTGAAGCCGAAGTCGGCCACCACCTGGTGGACGGTGCCGATCTCGCCGGAGGCGATGATGCGCCGGACTTCGTCGTAGGCCGGCAGGAAGCGCGTCCACATCGCCTCCATCAGGAACAGGCGGCGCGAGCGCGCCAGTGTCACTACCTGCTCGGCTTCGCGCAGGTTCATCGTGAACGGTTTCTCGACCAGCACGCCCTTGCCGGCGCGCAGCGCCATCAGGGCATTGTCGGCATGCTGGGGATGCGGGGTGGCGACGTAGACCAGGTCGATGCCGGCGGCGTCGGCCAGCTCCTGGTACGAACCATAGGCGGCCGCAGCATTGAATTCCCGCGCAAAGGCCTGGGCCTTGTCCAGGCTGCGCGAGGCGACTGCCGCCAGCACCGCGCCCGGCACATCCCCTAGTGCGGTGGCGAAGGCGCGCGCGATCTTGCCCGTGCCGAGGATGCCCCAGCGTACTGCGTTTGCCATCGGTATTCCTTTCAGGTCGACTGCCGTTTTGGGCGGAAGACGGTGGTGTCGAGATAGAAATCCTGGTCCTGCCCGGGCCACCAGCCCGGCACGCCGAGCACCGGAAGCGGCGTGAAGCCGGCGGTAGTCAAGCCCTCACTGGTCAACTGCGCGGCCACGCGGGCGTCGAGCCAGGCGCGCCTGCCCTCCGGCGGCAGGGAAAGCACATCATCGCCCACGAAGATGACAAGCGTATGTGCGGTGATGGCCTTGCGCGGCGCCACCAGCTTCTCCATCAACGCGTGGCCAAACAGCCAGAGCTGCGCGTCGCTGCCGAACATGGCGCGCTTGTCGAACAGCGCGGCAAGCCAGCCGTGGGCACGCAGCGCGTCGACCAGCAGGCGTCCGGCACTGCCCTCGCGCACCAGCAGCAGCGCGGCGTTCTCGTCGAAGATGGTGGCGGCATCGCGCGCCGGGCCGCGCGACTTGCCGATGCCGGCCTGGGCGATCTGCGCCGCCTGCAGGGCGTTCAGCTCGCGCTTGATGAGCGGGAAGGTCTGCCACACCAGGCCGTTGAAGAAGTCGTGCAGGTTGTCGCGGGTCGGGACCTGGCCGGTGGCGCCGATGAATTCCTCATAGGCCCTCCCCTCCGGCAGCGCCGCCTGCGGCACGAAACGCAGCGGCAGGCCGGCGTGGTTGCGCAGACCGAGCGTCGCGGCGCTGCGGTTGAAGGCCTCGATGAAGCTCTCGTCCGCCAGGCCGAGGCGTTCGAAGGCCGGCCGCACCGTGTCGTACCACGGACGCGACCAGTCGATCTGCGACAACATGCAGTCCCTTAGACCATCTTCCAGTTGATGGTCTCGCCGGCGTTGAGCGGCACCAGCTGGTGTTCGCCGAAGGGGACGGTTTCCGGCAGGGTCCAGGTTTCGCGCTTGAGCGTGATCGTCCCTTCGTTGACCGGCAGGTCGTAGAAGGCCGGGCCATTCAGGCTGGCGAAGGCTTCGAGCTTGTCGAGGGCGCCGGCCTGGGCGAAGGCTTCGGTATACATCTCCATCGCATGCAGCGCGGTGTAGCAGCCGGCGCAGCCGCAGGCCGCGTACTTGGTGTGGACCGCGTGCGGCGCCGAGTCGGTGCCGAGGAAGAAGCGCTCGTCGCCGCTGGTGGCGGCGGTGACCAGCGCCAGGCGGTGTTCCTCGCGCTTGAGCACCGGCAGGCAGTAGTAGTGCGGGCGGATGCCGCCGCGGAAGATCTCGTTGCGGTTGTACAGCAGGTGGTGGGCGGTGATGGTGGCCGCGATCGGGCCTTCCGCCTCGGCCACGTACTGGGCCGCTTCCTTGGTGGTGATGTGCTCGAACACCACCTTCAGGACCGGCATGGCGCTGCGCAGCGGGCGCATGACGCGCTCGATGAACACCGCCTCGCGGTCGAACAGGTCGATGTCGTTGTCCGTCACTTCGCCATGCACCAGCAGGGGCATGCCGACTTCCTGCATCACTTCCAGCGTCTTGTAGCACTTCTTCAGGTCGGTGACGCCGGCGTCCGAATTGGTGGTGGCGCCGGCCGGATACAGCTTGACCGCGTGGACGAAGCCGGAATCCTGGGCGCGGCGGATCTCGTCAGGATCGGTATTGTCGGTCAGGTACAGCGTCATCAGCGGCTCGAAGGGCATGCCCTCCGGCAGCGCGGCCAGGATGCGCTCGCGGTAGGCGGCGGCGGCGGCGGTCGTGGTGACCGGCGGCCTCAGGTTCGGCATCACGATCGCGCGCGCGAACTGGCGTGCGCTGTGCGGCAGGACGCTGGCCAGCGCCGCGCCGTCGCGCAGGTGCAGGTGCCAGTCGTCGGGGCGGGTGATGGTGATCGTGTCGGGGGTTTCGATGGGGGACATGGCGGCTCTCGGATTGCGGATGCCGACATTTTACCGGAGCCATTGTACGCGGTGCAGCAAGCATGCGCCCCGTCATACATCCAGTGAAAATATTCTGACGGAAAACTTTACATGGTGCGGCGCAGCGTTCCGTTCGGAAAAATTTTTACTTTAATAAACATGTACTTATTTTTCTGGCCTGGAATTTGCTTACGAGACAGCAGCCGATTCAGTGGCAGCGGCGAGGCCGGCCAAAAGTGGATGTCGCCCCAGAATAATTTCAAATCACGGAATAGAGACCTATGAAAACCTTGAAGAACCTGCTGAAGATTGTCCCCCTGCTGGCATGCGCCTACGCAGGCTCCGCCCAGGCACTGACGATTAACTTCACCTACGATCCGGCCATGGATGCGCGGGCGCTGGCCGGCTTCCAGTCTGCCGCCGATCGGTGGCAAAGCGTTTTCACTGATGACGTGCAGGTCAACCTGAATATCGGTTTCAGCGCGTTGGGCGCTGGGATCCTCGGCTCGACTGGTTCGACCCAAGGCAGCCTCAGCTATGCCGGCTTCCGTCAGGCAATGGTTGCCGACGCCAAGAGCAGCATCGACAAGAAGGCCATCGCCAACCTGCCGGGGGGCCCGTGCCTGAGCGTCCTGATGAACGGCACCAACGTCAACCCGGCCGGCACCGGCAGCGGCGCCACCTTCCTTGACAATGATTGCGATGCCAATAACAGCACTATCCGCATGACCTGGGCGAACGCCCGCGCCCTGGGCCTGGTGCCAAACACTGACACCCGTTCGGATGGCAATATTTCCTTCAGCACTGCGTTTACCTGGGACTTCAATCCGAACGACGGCATCACCGCCGGCGCCTTCGACTTCATCGGCGTTGCCGCCCACGAAATCGGCCACGCACTCGGCTTCATCAGCGGCGTCGACGTACTCGACGCGAACCGTTCGGGCAACTTCTCGGATTCCCAGTTCGTCTTCATCTCGCCGACCGACGTGTTCCGCTGCTCGCCGGAGAGCGTGGCTGCCGGCGCCAACATCGACTGGGCCGCGGATGCCCGCGCCAAGTACTTTTCGCTGGATAACTGCACCACCACGCTGACCACCTTCTCGCTGGGCCGCACCAATGGCGACGGCCAGCAGGCCAGCCACTGGAAGGACAACCTGGGTATCGGCCTGCTGGACCCGACCGCTTCCCGTGGCGAGCTGCTGGCCATCAGCCAGTTGGACATCGCCATGTTCGACGCCATCGGCTGGGACGTCCCGGAACCGGCATCGATCGCCCTGTTCACGCTGGGCGCAGCCGCACTGGCCCGCTCGCGCCGCCGCAAGCAGAAGTAATCCGGCGGTCTGCATGAAGAACAACGGCGCCTGCGGGCGCCGTTGTCGTATCTGCTGAATCTAGTGAATGATCCGCGCCAGGAACTCGCGCGCCCGCTCCGAGCGGGGGGCGCCGAAGAACGCTTCCTTGGGGCTGTCCTCGACGATGCTGCCGTGGTCCATGAAGACGATCCGGTCGGCCACCTTGCGCGCGAAGCCCATCTCGTGGGTGACGACCATCATGGTCATGCCGTCCTGCGCCAGCCCCACCATCACGTCGAGCACCTCGCCGATCATTTCCGGGTCGAGCGCCGAGGTCGGCTCATCGAACAGCATCGCCACCGGGTCCATCGCCAGCGCGCGCGCGATCGCCACGCGCTGCTGCTGGCCGCCCGAGAGCTGGCTCGGGAACTTGTCCTTGTGCGCCAGCAGGCCGACCCGGTCCAGGTAGGCCAGGCCGCGCTCGAGCGCCTCGTCCTTGCCGCGCCCCAGCACCTTGACCTGGGCCAGCGTCAGGTTGTCGCGCACCGACAGGTGCGGGAACAGCTCGAAGTTCTGGAACACCATGCCGATGCGGGCACGCAACTGTGACAAATTGGTCTTCGGGTCGCCCACGTCGATGCCGTCCACGACGACCTTGCCCTGCTGGAAGGGTTCGAGCCCGTTGACGGTCTTGATCAGGGTGGATTTTCCCGAGCCGGACGGCCCGCACACCACCACCACGTCGCCGCGCGCGACCCGGGTGCTGCAGTCGCGCAGTACCTGGAAGCTGCCGTACCACTTGCTGACATTGTCGATTTCGATCATTTAGTGCCTGTAAATGCGCCGTCCTGCAACGGCTGTTGTGCGACCTGTTGTATACGGTGTAAGCATGCTTGACAGCATTTCTAGCGACAAGGATACTTCGGAACTTGCCTTACCTACCATAACGATCTGGCCGTTCCCCCTAGAAGCCAGCGTCAACACCGAATAATTCGACTTGCGACAGTGCCAATCCCTGCCGCCGGTTTTGCACAGGTCCAAAAGACAGGAAGCATTATGGATAAAAAGAACCGCTTGACCACCTACATCCTGATCGGCCTCGTGCTCGGCATCGTCGTCGGCTACGCGGCCAACACCAGCTTCGAGAACCCGACCGGGTTCGCGGACACGATGTCGCTGATCACCACCATGTTCCTGCGCCTGATCAAGATGATCATCGCACCGCTGGTGTTCTCGACCCTGGTGGTCGGCATCGCCAAGATGGGCGACGCCAAGGAAGTGGGCCGCATCGGCGTCAAGGCACTGGGCTGGTTCGTCATCGCCTCGGTCATCTCGCTGTCGCTGGGCCTGATCCTGGTGAACCTGTTCCGTCCGGGTGACGCGATGGCCCTGTCGGGCGCCGTGCCGCCGGTCGGCACCGCCTCGGGCATCACCACCTCCAGCCTGACCCTGAAGGACTTCATCACCCACCTGATCCCGACCTCGATCTTCGAGGGCATGGCCAAGAACGAGATCCTGCAGATCGTGGTGTTCTCGGTCTTCTTCGGCACCGCCGCCGCCGCCGTCGGCGCGCGCGCCACCCCGCTGATCGACGCCGTGGACGGCATCGCCCACATCATGCTGAAGGTGACCGGCTACGTGATGAACTTCGCGCCGATCGCCGTGTTCGCGGCGGTCGCCGGTGTCGTCGCCAAGAGCGGCCTGGGCGTACTGTCGACCTATGGCATCTTCATGGCCGAGTTCTACCTCGGCATCGTGCTGCTGTGGGTGGTGCTGATCGCGATCGGGGGGCTGTTCCTCGGCCGCCGCGTGCTGCGCCTGATCTCCGAACTGAAGGAACCGACCATCCTGGCCTATACCTGCGCCTCGTCGGAAGCGGCCTTCCCGAAGACCCTGGAAGGCCTGGAGCGCTTCGGCGTCAAGAACCGCCTGGCCGCCTTCGTGCTGCCGATCGGCTACTCG
This sequence comes from Telluria sp. ZB4P36, assembly GCF_059685865.1. Taxonomy (NCBI): domain Bacteria; kingdom Pseudomonadati; phylum Pseudomonadota; class Betaproteobacteria; order Burkholderiales; family Oxalobacteraceae; genus Telluria; species Telluria sp. ZB4P36. The sequence goes on along the minus strand of NZ_JCASIE010000032.1, from coordinate 18,030 downwards.
TTCAACCTCGACGGCTCGATGATGTACTGCACCTTCGCTGCCGTGTTCATCGCCCAGGCCTACGGCATCGAGCTGTCGCTGTCGACCCAGCTGACCATGATGCTGGTGCTGATGCTGACCTCGAAGGGCATGGCCGGCGTGCCGCGCGCCTCGCTGGTCGTGATCGCCGCCACCCTGGCCCAGTTCAACATCCCGGAAGCCGGCCTGCTGCTCCTGCTGGGCATCGACCACTTCCTGGACATGGCCCGTTCGGCCACCAACGTGATCGGCAACGGCATCGCCACCGCCGTGGTCGCGAAGTGGGAAGGCGACCTGGCGGAGCCGAACAAGGATCCGGCGGTCGCGCCGCTGCGCTGATCAGCGAGACAGGTATCACCATGAAAGGCCTTCCAGCGATGGGGGGCCTTTTTCACATAACGACAACATGAGGAGCGAGACATGAAACAGCTGTATGCGGCGGCAGGCCTGCTGCTTGTTGCGACCGGCGCCCACGCCGCCGCCCAGACCATCGACTGCGGCCGCCTGCTGGACGTCAAGAGCGGCACCTGGCGCGAGCGCGTCAGCATCGTGGTCGAAAACGGCGTCGTGAAATCGGTCGGGCCGATGACCCAGGCGGCAGGCAACGTCGACCTGTCGCGCCACGCCTGCCTGCCGGGCCTGATCGACATGCACGTGCACCTGACCAGCGAGACCGCGCCGGTGGTCGATGCCTACCGCGACCGGCTCACCGCCGATCCGCAGGACATGGCCTTCCGCTCGGTGAAATACGCCCAGCGCACCCTGATGGCCGGCTTCACCACGGTGCGCGACCTCGGCGCGGCCGATGGCCTGAACGTGTCGCTCAAGCGCGCCATCGCCGCCGGCGAAATCCCCGGCCCGCGCATGTTCACCGCCGGGAAGTCGATCGCCACCACCGGCGGCCATGCCGACCCGACCAACAACCTGTCCCACTTCCTGAGCGAGAAAATCGGCGCCCCCGGCCCCGAGAAAGGCGTGATCGACAGCCCGGAAGAAGGCCGCCAGGCCGTGCGCCAGCGCTACAAGGAAGGCGCGGACCTGATCAAGATCACCGCCACCGGCGGCGTGCTGAGCCAGGCCGCCAACGGCCAGAACTCGCAGTACACCGAGGACGAGCTGAAGGCCATCGTCAGCACGGCGAAAGACTACGGCTTCCGCGTCGCGGCCCACGCCCACGGCGCCGAGGGCATGAAGCGCGCGCTGCGCGCCGGCGTCGACTCGATCGAACACGGCACCCTGATGGACGACGAGACCATCGCCCTGTTCAAGAAGACCGGCCACTGGTATGTGCCGACCATCTCGGCCGGCCGCTACGTGGCGGACAAGGCCAGGATCCCGGACTACTATTCGGCGCTGGTGCGCCCGAAGGCCGCCGCGATCGGCCCGCAACTGCAGGCCACCTTCGCGCGTGCCCACAAGGCCGGCGTGAAGATCGCCTTCGGTACCGACGCGGGGGTGTTCCCGCACGGGGAAAATGCGAAGGAATTCGGCTACATGGTCGAGGCGGGGATGTCGCCGGCTGACGCCATTCGTTCGGCGACCGTGCATGCGGCGGCCCTGCTCGACCAGGGCAATCGCCTCGGCGCAGTCGAACCGGGCTTCGCGGCCGAAATCATTGCCGTCGAAGGCGATCCGCTGCGCGACGTGAAGCTGCTCGAGCAGGTGAAGTTCGTGATGAAAGACGGCGTCGTCTACAAGAAGCCGTAAGTTTTACCCTAGGAGAAAAGTACCATGATGTTCCAGAGTGTCAAGCGCGCCATGGCGGCGCTGTTCGCCTTCCTGTTCCTGATCGCTTCGGCGGCGCAGGCACAGAATGCCAGGCTGCCCAACGTAATCATCCTTGCCACCGGCGGCACCATCGCCGGCACCGGCGCCACCAGCACCACCACGGTCGGCTACACCGCCGCCACCGTGGGCGTGCAGGCGCTGATCCAGGCGGTGCCGGAGATCGCCAGGGTCGCGAACGTGAGCGGCGAGCAGGTGTTCCAGATCGCCAGCGAGAACATGGGCGACGCGCACTGGCTGACCCTGGCCAAGCGCGTCAACGTGCTGCTGGCGCAGCCGAACGTGGACGGCATCGTCATCACGCACGGCACCGACACGCTGGAAGAGACTGCGTATTTCCTGAACCTGGTCGTCAAGAGCAGGAAGCCGGTGGTGCTGGTGGGCTCGATGCGCCCGTCCACCGCGCTGTCGGCGGACGGACCGATCAACCTGTACAACGCGGTCAACCTGGCCGGCAACCCGGCGGCGGCCGGCCGCGGCGTGCTGGTGGCGATGAACGACCAGATCCACGCGGCGCGCGACGTCACCAAGGCGAACACCACCACTGCCGACACCTTCCGTGCGGCGGAACTGGGCATGATCGGCTATATCCAGGGCGGCAAGCCCTTCTTCTACCGCGAGGTGACGAGGAAGCACACCGTGGACACCGAGTTCGACGTGGCGAAACTGGATGTGCTGCCGCAGGTGGACGTGGCCTATGCCTATGCCAACGTAGGCGACGTGGCGGTGAAGGCGCTGGTGGCTGCCGGCGCCAAGGGCCTGGTGCACGCGGGCGTGGGTAACGGCAGCCTGCCGGCGAAGACCAGGCCGGCGCTGGTGGCTGCGCGTGAAAAAGGCGTGGTGATCGTGCGTTCGAGCCGTGTCGGCCAGGGCATCGTGGCGCGCAACGGCGAGGCGAACGACGACCAGCTGGACTTCGTGGTGGCGGATACGCTCAGCCCGCAGAAGGCGCGCATCCTCTTGATGCTGGCCTTGACCAAGACCAGCAATACCAAAGAGATCCAGCGGATGTTCTACACCTACTGAGTCATCCTTACTTCGCAATCTCCAGCGGCGGCGAGGCCAGCTCCTCGTCCGGCCGCGCCAGCTGCCTCTCCCACATCTGCGCATACAGGCCGCGCGCCGCCAGCAGCGACCCGTGCGTTCCCCGCTCCACGATGCGCCCATGATCCAGCACGATGATCTGCTGCGCGTCCGCGATGGTCGACAGCCGGTGCGCGATCACCAAGGTCGTGCGGTCCTTCGCGATCTCTTTCAGCTGGGCCTGGATCGCCTGCTCCGACTTCGAATCCAGCGCCGACGTCGCCTCGTCGAAGATCAGGATCGCCGGATTCTTCAGCAGCGTGCGCGCGATCGCCACGCGCTGCTTTTCGCCGCCCGACAACTTGAGCCCGCGCTCGCCCACCATGGTCTGGTAGCCGTCCGGCAGGCTCTCGATGAAGTCGTGGATCGAGGCTGCCCGCGCCGCCGCCACGATATCCTCGTGCGAAGCGCCCGGCTTGCCGTAGGCGATGTTGTACTCGATCGTGTCGTTGAACAGCACCGTGTCCTGGGGCACGATGCCGATCGCCGCGCGCAGCGAGGTTTGCGTGATGTTGCGCAGGTCCTGCCCGTCGATGCGGATCGCACCGCCGTTCACGTCGTAGAAGCGGAACAGCAGGCGCGACAGGGTCGACTTGCCCGAGCCGCTATGCCCCACCACCGCGGTCGTGGTGCCGGCCGGGATCGTAAAGTCGACGTCGAACAGGATCTGGCGCTTGCTTTCATAGCTGAATTCGACGTGCGAAAACTCGACCTGGGCGCCATCGGTCAGCAGGGGCTGGGCGCCCGCGGAGTCGGCCACTTCGCGGTTCTGGTCGAGCAGCGAGAACAGGCGCTCCATGTCGGCCAGGCTCTGCTTGATCTCGCGGTAGATCACGCCAAGGAAGTTCAGCGGGATGTACAGCTGGATCATGAAGGAATTGACCAGCACCAGGTCGCCCAGGGTCATGGTCCCGGCGATCACGCCTTCGGTGGCGCGCCACAGAATCAGCGTCACGGCGGTGGCGATGATCAGGGACTGGCCCGTATTCAGGAAGGACAACGATGTCTGCGAACGCACGGCGGCATTCTCGTAGCTCTGCAGGCCCTGGTCGTAGCGCCTGGCCTCGTATTCCTCGTTGCCGAAGTATTTCACGGTCTCGTAGTTGAGCAGCGAGTCGATCGCCTTGGTATTCGCCTTGGAATCCAGGTCGTTCATCGTGCGGCGGAAGTGGGTGCGCCACTCGGTCACGATCACGGTGAAGGCAATGTAGCTCGCCAGCGCCACCGCGGTGATCGCACTGAACCAGATGTCGTAGTTCAGCACCAGGTAGCCGAGCACCAGCGTGATCTCCACCAGGGTCGGCAGCACGTTGAACAGCGAATACGAGATCAGGGAATTCACGCCGCGGGTGCCGCGCTCGATATCGCGCGTCATGCCACCGGTCTGGCGGTTCAGGTGGAAGCGCAGCGACAGCGCGTGCAGGTGGCGGAATACCTTCAGCGCGATCGTCCTCACCGCGCGCTGGGTCACGCGCGCGAACAGGAATTCGCGCAGCTCGGTGAACACCGTGGTGGACAGGCGCAGCAGGCCGTAGGCGACCAGGGCGCCGAGCGGCAGCACCAGCAGGGCTTTCGGATTGGCCGGGTCGATCGCGAGCTGGTCGATGAGCTGCTTGAGCACCAGCGGCACGCCGACGTTGGCCATCTTGGCGCCGATCAGCGCGGCGAGCGCGGCCATTACCCGCCACTTGTACACCCACAGATAGGGGAACAGGGTGCGCAGGGTGGCCCAGTCATTGCGCGGCACACCTTTCGAATCGGGTGGCAGGGGGGCGGATGAGGCCGAGGTTGCTGAATTACGGCGCATGGCAGGGTAAGGGGATTTATGGTTCAATTCGGGACGATTGTAGCTTTTACCGAGAAAACAAGATGACCACGCCACAAAATGCCGCCCCCACCTCTTCAACCCGCCTGCCGCAAGGCAAGATGCCCGAACTGCGCGTGATGCCGGCGCCGTCCGATGCGAACGTGTACGGGGACGTGTTCGGCGGCTGGATCATGGCCCAGGTCGACGTCGCCGGTTCGCTGCCGGCCACCCGCCGCGCGAACGGACGCGTGGCGACCATCGCCGTGAACTCCTTCCTGTTCAAGCAGCCGGTGTTCGTGGGCGACCTGCTGTCCTTCTATGCCGAGATCGTCAAGGTCGGCAATACCTCGATCACCGTGTGCGTCGAAGTCTATGCCGAGCGCAACCGCCTGCAGGCGGATGTCGTGAAGGTGACCGAAGCCCAGCTGACCTATGTCGCCACCGGCCCGGACCGCAAGCCGCGCCAGCTGCCGCCGCTCGATTCGCTGATTTCTCACCAATAAGGAAAAAGCCGGCTGCGCCGGCTTCGGTGTCAGCTCAGGCCGACGTCTTTTCATCGCGCAGTTCGCGCCGCAGGATCTTGCCCACGTTCGTCTTCGGCAAGGCCTCGCGGAACTCGACGTATTTCGGCCGCTTGTAGCCCGTGAACTGCTCCTTGCAGTAGGCGATCACCGCATCGCTGCTCAGGGAAGGATCTTTTTTCACGATGTACAGCTTCACCGCCTCGCCCGAGTTCTTGTCCGGCACGCCGACGCAAGCCACTTCCAGCACGCCCGGCATCGCGGCGACCACGCCTTCGATCTCGTTCGGATAGACGTTGAAGCCCGACACCAGGATCATGTCCTTCTTGCGGTCCACGATGCGGGTGTAGCCCTGCTCGTTCATGATGCCGACGTCGCCGGTCTTGAAGAAGCCGTCCGCCGTCATGACCTTGGCGGTTTCGTCGTCGCGCTGCCAGTAGCCGGCCATCACCTGCGGGCCGCGCACGGCGATCTCGCCGGCGGTGCCGAACGGAACTTCGTTGTCGGCTTCGTCCAGGATGCGGATCTCGGTCGAGGGCAGCGGCAGGCCGATGGTGCCGGTGAAGTCGGTGATGTCGCAGCGGTTCGCGGCGACCACCGGCGAGGTCTCGGACAGGCCGTAGCCTTCGACGATCGGCGTGCCGGTGATTTGCAGCCACTTGTCCGCCACCGCCTTCTGCACCGCCATGCCGCCGCCCGGGCACACCAGCATGCCCGAGAAGTCGAGCTTGGCAAATTCGGCGTTGTTCACCAGGCCGTTATACAGGGTGTTCACGGCCGGGAAGATGTTGATGCGGTAGTTGGCCAGCTCCTTGATGAAGCCCGGAATGTCGCGCGGGTTCGGGATCAGCAGGTTCATGCCGCCCACGCGCAGGCCCAGCAGCGCGCACACGGTCAGGGCATAGATGTGGTACAGCGGCAGCGCACACACGAACTGGGCCTGCTCGCCGGCCTTGATCTTGCTGAGGGTCGGGGCGAACCAGGCCTCGTTCTGCAGTACGTTGGCGATCACGTGCTTGTGCAGCAGCACCGCGCCTTTCGAGACGCCGGTGGTGCCGCCGGTGTACTGCAGGAAGGCGATGTCGTCGTGGCCGATGGCGACCGGGCGCAGGGTGGCGCCGGTAGCGTCCGCCAGCATGCGCTTGAAGCCGATCGAGCCCGGCAGCGACCAGGCCGGCACCATTTTCTTGACCTTACGGACCACCAGGTTGACCAGCATGCCCTTCAGGCCGCCCAGCAGGTCGCCCATGCTGGCGACCACGACGTGCTTGACCTGGGTGTTGCCGATCACCTGCTCGAGCGTGTGGGCGAAGTTCTCCAGCACCACGATGGCTTCGGCGCCGGAATCGGTCAGCTGGTGCTGCAGCTCGCGCGGGGTATAGAGCGGATTGACGTTGACGATCACGTAGCCGGCGCGCAGCACGGCGGCCATCGCCACCGGGTACTGCAGCACGTTCGGCAGCATGATGGCCACGCGTGCGCCGGGCTTGAGGCCGCGGCCCTGCAGCCAGGCCGCCATGCGGCCGGACAGGCGGTCCAGTTCGGCGAACGTCAGGGTCTTGCCCATACACGCGTAGGCATTGCGGTCGGCGTACTTGCGGAACGCCTCCTCCAGCAGATGCGTCAGGGAGCGGTACTGCGTCGGATCGATCTCCGCAGGTACGCCTTCCTCATACGACTTGAGCCAAAACTTGTCCATCCGTGCCCTACCTTCCGTGTCAATGCTGTCCAATAAAACGCGAGGCCGCCCGCATGCGGGCGGCCTCGTACTGGCCGGCCTGGTTGCGCCGGCCTTCTTGCTGCGATCAGGCGTGTTCCGCCTGCGCCTGCTTCTCGTCCCTCAATGCGCGCCGCAGGATCTTGCCGACGTTGGTCTTCGGCAGTTCGTCGCGGAACTCGATGTACTTCGGTTTCTTGTAGCCGGTGAACTGCTGCTTGCAGTAGTCCATCAGCTGTTCGGCGGTCAGGTTCGGGTCCTTGCGCACCACGAACACCTTCACCGCTTCGCCGGAATGCTCGTCCGGCACGCCGATCACGGCGCATTCCAGCACGCCCGGATGGCCGGCGATCACGCCTTCCAGCTCGTTCGGGTAGACGTTGAAGCCCGAGACCAGGATCATGTCCTTCTTGCGGTCGACGATCTTCACGTAGCCGTTCTCGTCCATGACGCCGACGTCGCCCGACTTGAAGAAGCCGTCCGGCGTCATGACCTTGGCCGTTTCGTCCGGGCGGTTCCAGTAGCCCGCCATCACCTGCGGACCGCGGATCGCGATCTCGCCGATCTGGCCGAGCGCCATCGGCTTGCCTTCGTCATCCAGGATCGCGATGTCGGTGGACGGGATCGGCAGGCCGATGGTGCCGGTGAATTCCTTCACGTCGGCGCGGTTGCAGGTGGCCACCGGCGCGGTCTCCGACAGGCCGTAGCCTTCGATGATCGCGGTGCCGGTGACCTGCTTCCACTTGTCGTTGACGGCCTTCTGCACCGCCATGCCGCCGCCGTTCGATACCTTCAGGCCGGAGAAATCCACGGTCCCGATGTCCGGGTGGTTCACCAGCGCGTTGTACAGCGTGTTCACCGCCGGCAGCATGTTGATCTTGTACTTGCCCAGCTCCTTGATGAAGCCCGGGATGTCGCGCGGGTTCACGATCAGGATGTTCAGGGCGCCGGTGCGCATGCCCCACATCGCGCAGGCCGTCAGCGCGAAGATGTGGTACAGCGGCAGCGCGCACACGATCACGGTCTGCTCGCTCGATGCTCCCATCGCCGGCGCCGACCAGGCTTCGGTCTGCAGCACGTTGGCGATCACGTTGCGGTGCGTGAGCGTGGCGCCCTTCGACACGCCGGTGGTGCCGCCGGTGTACTGCAGGAAGGCAACGTCCGAGGACTTCAGCTCGACCTTCGTGAACGGCATCTTCGCGCCCTGCGACAGCGTGTCCTTGAAGCGCACCATGTTCGGCAGCGAGAACTCAGGAACCATCTTCTTGACGTTGCGGACCACGAAGTTGACCAGCATGCCCTTGGCGCCGCCCAGCATCTCGCCCATGCTCGCCACCACCACGTGCTTGAGCGGCGTCTTGCCCATCACCTGCTGCACCGTGTGCGCGAAGTTCTCGAGCACGATGATCGCTTCGCTGCCCGAGTCCTTGATCTGGTGCTCGAGCTCGCGCGGCGTGTACAGCGGGTTGACGTTGACCACGGTGTAGCCGGCGCGCAGCACGGCCGCGATCGCGATCGGGTATTGCAGCACGTTCGGCATCATGATCGCCACGCGCGCGCCACGCTCCATGCCGCGGCTCTGCAGCCAGGCCGCCAGCTTCTTCGAGTAGGCATCCAGCTCGCCGTAGGTCAGGAACTTGTCCATGCAGACGTAGGCGTTGCGGTCGGCGTACTTGCTGAAGGACTCGTCCAGCATGTGCACGAGCGAGCTGTACTGGTCCGGATTGATTTCAGCAGGAACGTTCGGGGGGTAGGCCTTCAACCAGATCTTGTCCATCGGATGCCCTCTTGTCTCGAAAATAGTTATCGTTGTGGTCCGAGCAGGCGCGCGCGAAGCTTGCGCCTTTGCTATCGCCTCTCTGTGATGCTATCGGGCAGCGCCAATGCGCGCAAGTTCTTTTAAGTCGATTGGAACGTGTCCTCTACACTGCCTTATTTGCTATAACCGCTGGCAGCACCCATGCTGCGCTGCACCACGAGCGGCGCGGTCGGGGCCGGCGCCGCCAGCCTGGACAGCACCCGGTGGCGCTCGGCCTTGTCGAGCTTGGCGAGCTGGTTGACCGACTTGTAGAAGGCGGGCCAGGAGCGCTCCTTGCGCAGCAGGGCGCGGAAGGCCGGGATGAAATCGTTGTAGGTGGCGATCGAGGCCAGGTGGGCGTTCGACAGCGGCTCGGCGAAGAAGCGGTCGTAGCCGGCGTAGCCGCCCCAGTTCGCCTTGAGCACCTGGTAGTCGTCCTTCAGCGCGATGAACAGGCGGGCCTTGTTGGCGCGCTTCTCATCCTGGCTCATGGCGCTGGCATAGGTCTTCTCCAGCTCGCCGCGGTAGCGCACCAGCAGCGCCATGAAATCCTTCTTGCGCATGGTGTAGCGCTGGAAGGCCTCGCGCATGCCGTCGTTGCCGAAGCGCTCCAGCCAGCCCTCGACACCGGCCTGCTCCACCGCGCTGGCGAAGGATTCGTTGAACTTCGAATCGCCCTGCACGTAGACCACCTGGTGCGCCAACTCGTGGATGATCAGGCGCGCCAGCTCGGCATCCGGATAGTGGATGAAGGTCGAGATCAGGGGATCGCTGAACCAGCCCAGGGTCGAATAGGCGCTCACGCCGCCCACCTCGACGTCGTGGCCCTGCTTGCGTAGTTCCTGCGCGTAGGCCTGGGCTTCCTGCTTGCTGTAATAGCCGCGGTAGTTCACGCAGCCGGCCACCGGGAAGCACCACTGCATGGGCTTCAGCGACAGCTCGGGCGTGGCGACCACGTTCCACAGCACGTAGGGACGCTTGATGTTGGTGAAGTTGGTATAGCTGCCGTTGTCGGGCAGCTTGAGTTCCTGGATCGCGTAGCGGCGGATCTGGCGCGCCGCCTCGAGGCGGTGGCGCAGCTTGACGTTGGTGGCGGGGTCGGCCAGCCAGTCATCGATGGGACGGGAATCCGTCAGCAGTTCGAGCTGGCCTTGTGCGGCCTGGGAGTAGTAGGAGAGGGATGAGCAGCTTGACAACATCAGGGCCGCGGCTGCGGCGGCCATCATTGGCCGGAAGGCCTGGGAAAATCTAGAGGGTTTCATCTCGCGTTGGAGGCGCAGATTTTTCAACCTGCACCAGGGTGTCGTAGAAAGTAGGCGCCCTGCCCATGTCGGTCAAACGCTGGCTGGTTACTTCGTTGGCATTCTTGCCGTCGCTGGCGAGTTTCTTCCACCAGATCGACAAGCCCACCACCAGCCCTTCGCGCGCCTTGTCGGTGACGCGTGCACGGGCGACGAACGAGCCGCGGTCGTTATAAATACGCGCCATGTCGCCGTGATGGATGCCGCGTCGTGCGGCGTCGTTCGGGTGCATGTCGAGGTGCGGCTCGCCCTCAGTTGCGCGTAGGCTCTGTACATTGACAAAGCTTGAGTTGAGGAAGTTCCTTGCCGGAGGCGAGATCATCGCCAGCGGGTACTTGCTTGCCAGCTCAGGATTGGAGGCGGCCGATTCATACGGCGGGATATAGGCCGGGACCGGGTCGAGCCCGTCGCGCGCCATGCTGCTCGAATAGAATTCGCACTTGCCCGACGGGGTCGGGAAGCCGCCTTCGGCGAACGGCGCCTCGGGCATGTTGAGTTTCTGCCAGCCCTTCTGCTTGAGCGACTCCCAGTCGAAGTGCACTGCGCGCTCGTGGCGCTTGTCGAAGGCCTGGGCGGCCAGCTCGTCGTCGGTCTCCCTGAAGCAGGGATCGTCGAAGCCCATGCGCGCGGCCAGCAGGCGGAAGAACTCGGTGTTCGGCTTCGCTTCGCCGACCGGTGCGATGGCGGCATTGTTCGCCATCATGTACAGGTGGCCATAGGCCAGGTGGGCATCGACGTGCTCGAGCTGGGTGGTGGCCGGCAGCAGGATGTCGGCGTAGTCGGCGCTGTCGGTCTGGAAGTGTTCCAGCACCACGGTGAACAGGTCTTCGCGCTCGAAGCCCTGCTGCACCTTGGCCGAATCCGGGGCGATGGCCAGCGGGTTGGCGTTGTAGACGATGACGGCTTCGATCTTCGGGCCGAACGCGGGCGAGGCATCCTTGAGCAGGTCGTCGCCGATGGTGGTCATGTTGATGGTGCGCGGCATGCGGCCGTCCAGCAGATCGGGACGCTGCAGGGCCGGACGGTTGGCCGGGAAGGAGCCCGAGGTCGACAGCTGCACGCCGCCGGCCTTGTGGCGCCAGGCGCCCACCAGGGCCGGCAGGCAGGCGATATTGCGCACCGCCATGCCGCCGCCGCGCACGCGCTGCAGGCCGTAGTTCATGCGGATCGCCGTGCCCTCGCCGCTGCGTGCGCTCTGGCCGTACGCGCGCGCCAGGTCGACCACTTCCTGCGCCGTGATGCCGCAGGTCTCGGCGGTGCGTTCCGGCGTCCATTCGAGGGCGCGCGCCTTGAGTTCGTCGTAGCCGAGGGTGTACTTCTGGACGTAATCGTGGTCGATCAGGTCTTCCTGGATGAGGACATGCATCATGCCCAGCGCAAGGGCGGCATCCGTGCCCGGCAGCAGGGCGATGTGCTGGTGGCACTTCTCGGCCGTCAGCGAGCGGTAGGGATCGATCGCAATCAATGTGGCGCCGCGGCGCTTGGCTTCCTGGACCCGCATCCAGAAGTGCAGGTTGGAGGCGATCGGGTTGCCGCCCCAGATCAGGATCAGCTTGGCGTCCTGGAACTGTTCGATGTCGGTGCCGATCGAGCCGCCGATGCTGTACTTGTAGCCGGTCGCGCCGGCCGTGGCGCAGATGGTACGGTCGAGCAGCGAGGCGCCGAGCTTGTTGAAGAAGCGCAGCGACATCGAATCGCCCTGTACCAGCCCCATGGTGCCGGCATAGCTGTACGGCAGGATGGCCTGGGGGTCGCGCGCTGCGATCTCGCCCAGGCGTTCGGCGATCTCGTCGATCGCCTCGCTCCAGCTGATGCGTTCGAATTTTCCTTCACCCTTGCGGCCCACGCGGCGCATCGGGTACAGCACGCGGTCCGGGTGGTAGGTGCGCTCGACGTAGCGCGACACCTTGGTGCACAGCACGCCCGCCGTGGTCGGATGCTCCGGATCGCCCTTCACTTCGACGGCCACGCCATTGTCGACGGTGACGAGGATGGCGCAGGTATCGGGGCAATCGTGGGGGCAGGCGGCGCGGACTTGTGTGACTGGCATGGGCGGGGGAAGGGGCTGGAATGCTTCGTTAAACCAATACTGTAAACGATTCCGGCATGGTCCGTACCCCCTCTTTCACCGACTGTTTGAGGCAGGCTACAATGGTTCAAGACATGCAATGCAAGCATGACAAAAAACGGAGAGACAAATGAAACTCGTGGAACCACTCCTTGCCTTTCAGCCCGAGCTGCAGGAGATACGGCGCGACCTGCATGCGCATCCGGAGCTGTGCTACGAAGAGCAGCGCACCGCCGACGTGGTGGCGGCGCGGCTGACCGAATGGGGCATCCCGATCGTGCGCGGCCTGGGCGTGACCGGCGTGGTCGGCATCATCAAGAACGGCAGCTCGCACCGTGCGATCGGCCTGCGCGCCGACATGGACGCCCTGCCGATGCAGGAGACGAACGCTTTTGCCCATACCTCGCGCCACCCGGGCAAGATGCATGCGTGCGGCCATGACGGCCATACGGCCATGCTGCTCGGTGCGGCGCACCACCTTTCCAAGCACCGAAATTTCGACGGCACCGTCTACCTGATCTTCCAGCCGGCCGAAGAAGGCGGCGGCGGCGCGCGCCGCATGATGGACGACGGCCTGTTCGAGCAGTTCCCGATGGAGGCCGTGTACGGCATGCACAACTGGCCGGGCATCCCGGAGGGGAACTTCGGCGTCGTGACGGGACCGATGATGGCTTCCAGTAACGAGTTCCGCGTGACCGTGCGCGGCAAGGGCTGTCACGCGGCGCAGCCGCACCGCGGCATCGATCCGGTGATGGTGGCGGTGCAGATCGCCCAGGCCTGGCAGACCATCGTCTCGCGCGAAAAGAACCCCCTGGAGTCGGCGGTGCTGTCGATCACCCAGATCCACGCGGGCAGCGCCACCAACGTGATCCCCGACGAAGCCGAGCTGGTCGGCACCGTGCGCACCTTCTCGACCGGCGTGCTGGACCTGATCCAGCGCCGCATGGAAGAGATGGCTTCGGGTGTGGCATCCGCCTTCAACGCCTCGGTCGACTTCAGTTTCAAGCGCAACTACCCGCCGCTGATCAACCATCCGGAGCAGACGGCCTTCGCGGTCGAGGCGATGCGGGCGGTGGTGGGGGCGGAGCGCGTGGATACCAATGTCGAGCCGACCATGGGGGCGGAAGACTTTGCCTTCATGCTGCAGGAGAAGCCGGGCTGCTATGTGTTCATCGGCAATGGCGAAGGGGCGCACCGCGCGGGCGGGCATGGGCTGGGGCCGTGCCAGCTGCATAACACGAGTTATGACTTCAATGACAATCTGCTGCCGATCGGGGGGAGTTTCTGGGTGCGGCTGGTGGAGATGAGTCTGCCGAAAGCCTGATCTACGGGAGCTGGTCCGCCGCGTCGCCCAGCCTGAAGCCGGGATTCATCTGTTCCAGCGCCAGTAGCGCCGCCGCATGATCCGCCGCCGGCAGCACGGACTCGATCGTCTCGTACCGCCGCATCACCAGCTCCGTCAGCGGCAGCGTCAATCCGGCCGCCCCTGCCGCCGCCAGTACATTCCTTAGATCCTTCAGCTGGCTCTTCACCTGCCCGCCCGGAATAAAATTCCGCTCCAGCATGCGCTGTCCGTGCACCTCGAGGATGCGGCTGCCCGCGAAGCCGCCGCGGATCGCTTCGCGCACCGCCGCCGGATCGGCGCCCGCCGCCTGCGCCAGCAACAGCGCCTCGGCCACCACGTTCAGGGTCGCGCCGACGATCAGCTGGTTGCACAGCTTGGCCACCTGGCCGCTGCCCACCGGACCGACGCGCTGGGGCCGGCCCATCGCCTCGAAAACTTTTACCACCTGGTCAACATCCGCGACCTCGCCGCCCGCCATGATGGCCAGCGTTCCCGCTTCGGCGCCGCCGACGCCGCCCGATACCGGCGCATCCATGAAGCGGCAGCCATGTGCGCTCAGCGTGGCATGGAAGGCAAGCGCTTCATCCTGCCGCGTCGAGCTCATGTCGATCCACAGCGTGCCCGGATCGAGCGCGGGCAAGGCAGCGGCGATCACTTCGCCCACCACCGGCCCCGCTTCAAGCATGGAGATCACCACCTGCGCTCCGCGCACCGCCTGCGCCAGCTCCGCCACCGGCTCGGCACCGCTGCCGCGCAGGGCCTCGGCCTTGGCGAAGCTGCGGTTCCAGGCGCGCAACGGGAAACCGGCCTGGGCGAGGCGGCCGGCCATCGGCCTTCCCATCAGGCCGATGCCGAGGAAGGCGATGGTCGTCATCAGAACAGCCCGAGGAACTTCTTGACCGTGTTCTTGCGGCCGGGGACGACCAGGTCGGTGACGCCCTTGTCGTTGAAGCCGTCGAGCAGCGCCGGGAAACCCTTGCGCTTCACGAGGTTCAGCTCGGCGTCGTAGAGCGGCACGACGCAGTGGAAGTAAATGTCCTTGCCGTCGCGTTCGAGCGAGGCGAAGGCATTCGGCGCCGAAGCCGGGGGCAGCAGGATGGCGCCGGTGAACTCGATACCTTTCGCATACGGCTTGGCCGGATGGCCATTCGGAACCGTGTGGCCGAGGCCGAGCCAGGTCGCGTGCTGGTGCGGATAGTGGGCCAGGTGGCGCAGCAGGGCCACCGGCCAATACCAGCGCTCGTCCCGCACCGATTTCTCGTCCAGCTTCCACTCCGCAGGCAGGGCCATCATCAGTTCGGCGAAGGGCGGCGCGCCTTCCGGCACGGTCATCGGGCGGCTGCTCATGCCCGAGGTCACCAGGCGCAGGAAGGGTGTGCGCTCGTTGGCCGGCACCACGTGGATGTCGACCTGCACCGGGTCGGCAATGGTGTCGTGGAATACGGTGTCGATCCGGCCCAGATGGGTGGCAATATGATCCGCCACAGGGTCGTGCGGCAGGACGGTGGGCGCGACTTGCTGCTGGGTCGGCGCCGCGAGCGGATACAGGGGAGTGCTGGTCGGTTCGGTCATGCGGGAATAGAGAAAAGAGTGAGCGTTCTGCGGGGTGTCTATGATACCTTCGCGGCAGCACAAGGTGGCGGCCAGCGCCGATTTGTTCTCGCTAGTACAATAATGCGTTGCACAATATTGTTGCACTGCTAAGAAAGAAGACTATGCCTCACGTGAAAAAAATTGCCGGCATCGCTGTCGCGCTCGCGGCTGCTTCGTTCGTCCAGGCCGCCCAGGCCCAGAACCAGCCGCTTGGCGGCTGGGCAGACTCTGCATCCGTCGAGTTCGGCACGAATCCGGAACAACGCATGCTGCGCCTCGCCGTGCAGAACGACTGGGAGCAGCGCTGGTTCGCCCGCAATGGCTACCACCTGTCGGGCTACTGGGAAACCAACCTGGCCCTGTGGCGCCTGAACGCCTACCAGAACGTGCCGGGCCGCAAGAAGAACATCGCCGTGATCGGCTTTACCCCCGTATTCCGCTACCAGAGCGACAGCAAGCTCGGCCTGTACGGCGAGATCGGCATCGGCGTCAACCTGTTCTCCACGCTCTACAAGAACGAGGACAAGGAATTGGCCACCGCCTTCCAGTTCGGCGACCACGTCGGCGTGGGCTACACCACCGGCAAGTGGGACTTCGGCCTGAAGTTCCAGCACTACTCGAACGCCAGCATCAAGCGCCCGAACGCCGGCGCCAACTGGCTCATCGCCAAGGCGGCTTACCGCTTCTGAGTATCGCCCAGCCGGGCGTGGCCCGGCGGCGATCCATGGCACAATCGGGCCGAGGCGGGCCGCCCCGGCCTGCCGGTAACACGAGGCCCGATTGACCGATCCCAGCATCATCAAGCGCTACCTGCCCTGGCTCGTCGCGACTGCCCTGTTCATGGAGCAGCTCGACGCCACGATCGTCAACACCGCCATCCCCAGCATCGCCGCCAGCCTGCAGGTCACGCCGCTGAGCCTGAAATCGGTGGTGACCAGCTACATCCTCGGCCTGGCCGTGGGCATCCCGCTCAGCGGCTGGATGGCGGACCGCTTCGGCACCCGGCGCGTGTTCTTCACGGCCATCTCGATCTTCACCATCGCATCGGTCCTGTGCGGCCTGTCCGTGAACGCGCACATGATGACGGCCGCACGCCTGCTGCAGGGCCTGGGCGGCGCGATGATGATGCCGGTCGGCCGCCTGGCCATCGTGCGCACCTTTCCCAAGCATGAATTGCTGGGCGCGATGAACTTCGTGATCATCCCGGCGCTGATCGGGCCGCTGCTGGGACCGACGGTCGGCGGGCTGATCGTGCACTGGACCTCGTGGCGCGTGATCTTCTTCGTCAACGTGCCGGTCGGCCTGGCGGCGCTCTACCTGGTCTGGAAGCACATGCCCGATTACCAGGGGCAGGAACGGCGCCCGCTCGACGTCATTGGCCTGGTGCTGTTCAGCAGCGGCACCGCCATCCTGTCCTGGCTGCTGGAAGTGTTTGGCGAGCACAGGCTGGATGCGGCGACGGCCGCGCTGATGCTGGCGCTGTCCCTCGGCCTGCTGGCGACCTATGCCTGGCACGCCCTGCGCATCAAGCATCCCTTGCTGCGGCTCACCCTGTTCAAGGTGCGCACCTTCCGCATTTCGGTGGCGGGAGGCTTCCTGACCCGGCTGGGCGTGGGCGCCCTGCCCTTCCTGCTGCCGCTGCTGTACCAGCTCGGCCTCGGCCTGCCGGCCTGGCAGTCGGGCCTCCTGATGATGCCGGCCGCCGCTGCCGCCATGGGCATGAAGATGTTTGCGCCCCGGCTGCTGGCGCGCTTCGGCTACCGGCAGGTGCTGACCGTGAATACGGTGTTCATCGGGCTGACGATCTCCCTGTTCACTCTGGTCAGCCCCGGCACGCCCTTCTACGTCATCGTCGCGATCAGCCTGGCGCAGGGTTTCTTCAACTCGCTGCAATTCTCGAGCATGAACACGCTGGCCTATGCCGACATCGAGCCGCAGGATTCGAGCATGGCGAGCACGATGTCGAGCTCCTTCCAGCAGTTGTCGATGAGCTTCGGCCTGGCCGCGGGCTCGATCGTCACCGCCTGGTTCCTGGGGCCGGTGGCGCAGGACAACCGGGTGCTGGTATCGCAGGCGCTGCACCATGGTTTCGCGACGCTGGCGGTGCTGACCCTGCTATCCTCGGCCGTGTTCTGACGCCTGCGCCGCAACGACGGCGACAGCATCAGCCGCGGCCAGGTCAAGGCCAAGGAAGTGGAACCGGTCGCCAGCGACGGGGTCTGAACGCTCAGTGACGACCGCGGCCGCGGCCGCGATCCCAGCCACCGCCGCGATGATGTCCCCGGCCATCGCGCCAGCCGTGGCCACGGTGGTGGTCATAGCGGGAACCGCCGTAATAGCCGAGTCCCAGGTTCAATTCGACCGGGGGTCCGACATAGCTGGAGTAGCCGCCCGAACCATAGTAGGGATCGTAGCCCGCGTAGGGCGGCCCGTAGACCGCACATCCGCCGAGTCCCGCAGCCAGCAGGAGTCCGACCGCACATCGTTTTACCAGTCCTACGCTTTGAGCAATCATCTGATCCCCCTGCCGGTGAGTGTCAGTTCAGTCTAGGCTCGGGCAAGGCGATTTCAACGAACGTTACGTTTGCTAACCTTGAACGTACAAAGCAAAAAACCCCACCAGGATCACCTGGTGGGGTTCTTCTTATAACTAGCCTGACGATAACCTACTTTCACACTGGTTGCAGCACTATCATCGGCGCAAAGTCGTTTCACGGTCCTGTTCGGGATGGGAAGGGGTGGGACCGACTTGCTATGGTCATCAGGCTTTGACTTGTCTGGATGTCTCTTGCGAGCCATCCACAATCGGGAAGAAGTAAGTTTCTTTTTATTCTTGGGTAGCAGTATCAACAAACTGCAGCTGTATTCTTGACTTGATCTATAGCCTACCAAGGTTATAGGGACAAGCCGTACGGGCAATTAGTACTGGTTAGCTTAATGCATTACTGCACTTCCACACCCAGCCTATCAACGTCCTGGTCTCGAACGACCCTT
>NZ_JCASIE010000031.1:0-35605 GCF_059685865.1 Telluria sp. ZB4P36 | reverse complement strand
GAACGGATACGCTGCTTTCTGTTTCTTGGGCTTCTTGGTGGTCATCACTTCGGTCATGGAACAGTCCTTTCGGCATTATTTCATGACCCCGTTCCACACAGAAAATCTGACAGGCTCCGATAACGCAGCCGTGAAGAGTTTCTTTGCTGTACTTAAGTCCGAGTTCTTCTACCTAAACAAATTTGATACCATCGATGAGCTACGAAACGGTTTGACCAACTACATCCACTATTACAATCACGACCGCATCGAACTCAAACTAAAAGGCCTGAGGCCTGTTCAGTACAGGACCCAGGCCTTGTCTGATTGTCAGACCTGACCCCGGCTACAGACCCCGGCTACAATGCAGCGGATGATTGATAGTCTCTCGAAGTCGCACCAAGCACCAACGTATGGTCGGCTCAGAATTAACATTAAAGCGTAGACTTGGCTTGCTGACGAGGCAGTGTCCGAGTGTCAGACCCGACCCGACCACGAGCGTGCCCCCAACTACGAGCGCGCGACAAGACGGTGGCCATGCGTCCTGACCTTGAGAAGGAGATTCGCGACTTTCAGTTCCGAGACCTGCGCGCCAAGGCTGTAACCGAAAAGGAAGAGCAGCGCGGAATGGAAGCACCCCAGAGCCAGCTCGGCCATACCTCAGCTACGATGCCCATGTAATACGTCCGCCATCGTAAAGGCAAGCTCGTCACTCCAATGAAATAGGGCTATCCGTCTGCCTAGCTTTTTGGAGAAGTTTTTCTCGTGCAGCCGCAATCATAGCTTTCCTTACAGATTCGAGGTCTACCGCAGGTGGCTCTTGAGGGTGCTCGGTGTGCTGGATAATTGCATGTAGTGCACCTACACATCCCGCAGCGGCTTGGATAAAAAGATCACGTTCTGGCATTTTGTCAAAACAGATCATTTTCAATTCCAAACAGCGCGGACGAATCTTTTCATTTGAAAATGAAAGGGGATCCATGCTATGTGCAAAAGTATTTCTGATCTCCCGAATTAGATGTAAGTCACGATGTATTTCATGACTTAAGTGACCCAGCAAATAAGCCAAGTCAATCCGTGCGCTGAACGTACCGAGCGGACGCATTTGATCTAACATCCTTTTTATGATCTTCGGATTATTAACAAAGCTTTTCTCTAACAGTTTCTCCAACCAAAGATCCAACATTGATGCAGCCACTAACGCGCAACCACGATCAGATTCAGAGATCAAATTCTTCAAGACGCTTTCGTAATGCCCGATCGAAGAAGATTCTTTAAATTTAGCTACCGGGGCTTGCGATGCATTTGCAGTCATAGACAGTCACAATTGCGAACTAGCATGATTACGAAACTCAGAAATCCCGCAAGCCCACTTAAAGTCATTGATTAATGCTAGGCACGCCAGAATCGAATCGGGCACCAAAGAATTATGAGAATAGCAGGGCATTGAAACAGCACAGAGCCCGCTCGACCACACTTGAAAACGATGACGAGGCAATATGCCGAGCATCGGAAGGCAAGCTGATCAAGCCTAAAAAATAAAAGGTGGCTTATCGCCACCCTATTAGAGCACTATTCTTTCTTGAACAACCCTTTCAGCGCACCTGCTAACGCTTCTGCAACTGCTGTTGCAACTTCGACACCTGGCAGCGGGATACCTACGTCGCCAGGAGCGCTTTTGCTTTCAGCTGTCTCCCCAGTTGTTGTCAACGCGTACGTGGTACGAAGTAATACAATCGTTAGCGCGGCAATTGAGATAACTAGAACAGTAACCACAGCGACGATAGGGTAACCGATCGACGTCAAATCTACACTCACCGTCGTGGTTGAAGAAGCGGGACTAACGGAACTTGTAACAGTAGACTGCGTGCCTGTTACGTTACCGTCTACCTTAACTTCCTTTGACGTAACAGAATTTCCGTTAGCCTTTGCTGTATTCGATTCAGTCTTAGTGTCCGCTGCTTTAGGCTTTAGCACAAGCTCATTAACTGCTGGCGTAACCTTGTCAACTTGCTTTACAAACGAGTTAACTGTCATTCCTAACGCCCAAAGCAGGCAGCCTACTACAACGATACAAACCCACAGTACCGACCGACGTAAATTGTTGACTTTATCAACACGCCTCGCGAAATAATCTATTCGCTCTGCAACTTTCCACTCGGAGACGTTGCTCCCTTCAGCGTAGTCATCACCTTGTACCCTACGCCTATTTTGAGGTGCTGCGCTATATTCACCGCTATCACCGCTAGGCTCATCCGGCCTATTACTACCCAAATTATTATCTGTCATAAAGTAAGGCTGAGATTACTTAAACGGTGCCCCATAGCGACGCGTGAAACGGCAAATGTTTCCGCAAGTTGATCGAGATTCATACCATCTAAGGCAAAATCTCTCACAACATCAGCTGGCATTAGCAACTCTGCTGCAAATTGATTAGCATGTACTTCTATTAGGTTCCCATTACGCGAACCGAAGCTGTCAGGGTAATCTCGTGGAGCGTGTTGGTGCCCAAGGACATAATGGCCCAGTTCATGTGCAACTGTAAAACGCCTTCTCACTAAAGCATCATTTACATTATATTCAATAGTCGGCCGGCCATTTTCGGTAAAGAAGTACCCACTATAAGGATAATCCTCATCGCGAAATCCTCCCCTACCCACGAGCTGGATATTCATGAGCTGCGCAATTTGCTCTGGCCGAACGGGTAGATATCCATCCCAATAACGCTGGAGCGTACGACCTGCCGCTTCGCTGCCAGTATTATGGTAAGGCACTCCGAAACCCATTTTCCAATCTCCGTCAGTAAGTAGAGTAAAAAACACAACAATGTGCTTTTTAGCATATCAAACAGGCAACCTACCTAAATCACTTATAACAGATCAGGCCGCACAGATCAACTGTATATCCATACAGTATATTACCAAATCTGGGGCGGCTCAACATGCAAGTTGCTATATCTTTGACATGAGTACTACAAGAACGTTTCATCTAGGTCGCAATCAGCTTTGCGGAATTCCCTCTATTTTGCGGAACTTGCCGCTCACAACTTAACGCTGTAAGTACTTGATTTTATTGGTAGGCCTCCCCAGAGTCGAACTGGGCACCAACGGATTATGAGTCGAATCAAGCGCCCAGGAGGTTACTCCTAATCACTTGATTTAACAAGGATTTTTGTCACACGCGATCACTGTACATCACACCAGATTAGCGTGTCAGTCCGGCAATTTTCCGGCACAAGACGATACCAGCGAACCCAGCCAAGCCTCACGCTCGCGTGCATAGTTCTGCATCGTCGCGTGAGAAGGGTGATCCACTGGATAGGCCGACGCTGCACGCTCGATTTGGCCGCGGTACACAGCAAGATCCAGCGCCTCCGGGAGGGCATTTTTTCCGAATCCCATCATCTCGTGGTCGGGGAGGTATTCATACCCAACGAAGATCAATCCCCGCGAATCCATCGCTGCAAATTCGACGTCACGACTGCTTCTCGGTGGCTTGTACTCGGCTACTGCGGCGATGGGCTCCATTCCGCCTGAAAGGTTGGTGACGTGAGTCCCTGTCCCAAGGTTGCGCACCACTACATTGAAGGCTGGACGCTGTAGAAATTTAGCGATCCTGTTCTCGAGACTTTGGACACTTGCAGCTTGCACCGCTCTGGCACGCCTCGAGTTCAAGGTCACGTATGACTCGGTAACAGAATCAGTGGTTATCGGGAAACCAAGCGCCTTGTCGAGCTCGCGATACGACAGTCCTGTTGAGCTCTTAACAGCATAGACGAGCCGATGCACAAACCCCTTGATCGGGCCGGAGAGGGCTCGGCCTCGATTTGGCCCAACGTTAGGAAGGTGCTTTCGATCGACCGCCATCAACGCCTCCAAATGCAAAAACTGCCCTGCGACTTTTCCATGAGGCAATCATACAGTCTGCCGTAGATTAACTCCAGCACACAGGTGATCACATGAGAAATTCGCAGACAGATTTCCGCGTAATGTTTGCGCGGATGGCAGACCAGGCAATCGTCACTAGGGATGAGCTTGCCGAACTGCTCTGCACTACGCCGGCAGCCTTGAGCCAGATGAACTATCGCGGCGAACTCCCGACCACCGCATTTCCAGAAAAGCGTAAGGCGTGCTGGTTCGTACGCGATATTCGGCTCTGGCTCGAACAAGCAGCTGCTGCACGGGAGCGGGCTTCGATTCAAGTGACGGTCGCACCGAGCGAACGACGGGTCGGCCGCCCTCGTCACGCAGCAGATCTGAAAGGTGAACGTTAATGGGGCGCAGTGAAGTGAAACGCGAGGCGTTCCCTCATCACACCGGCGGAGTTGTGCACGTCCAGTATCAGTCACGTTATGGCATCGTTCCCGAGGCGCTACTTGAAGACGACAGGCTCGACCTAGACAGCAGAGCTGTAGCCGCTTGGCTAGCCGTTAAACCTCCTGGCTGGCAGATCAGCGTTATAGCTCTTCGCCGACGGCTTGCGCGCAACACGTCTCCGGCGCTGGGCGCGACACCAGACTCCAAGGAGCCCATGCTTGGGAAGGATCGCTGGCAGCGCATTGCCTCTGAGCTCGAGGCGGCCGGCTATCTTGTTCGCCATAAGGCGAACGGCCCATGCGGCCAATGGGTCTGGAACATCATCTTCAACCCTGAACCCAAAACCATGGCCGGGTTTCCCGGCGACGGCAAAACCGTGCCCGGATCTACCGTCGCCGGCTCGACCGTCGCCGGGTACAGCGGCCATAAAGTATTACCAACTGAAGAATTACCATCTAAAGACACTACCACCACTGAACCCGCGAGCACTGATGGGACCGCACAGGAAAAGCGTGGTGGTGGTGAACTTTATGAAAATCTAGTTTTTGAGGCCTCGGTCTCCAACATGCAGGGCCCGCTCATAGCAGTACTGCAAAAACATGAGGTTGCCGATCGCGCGCTCTGCCAAGACCTTCTAGACGAACTAGCAGGCGTATTAGAGGCCGGTAAGCGCGGCGAACGCCAAGCGATAAAGCTGCCCAGCGCATGGTTCCAGCGCCTCACAGCCAAGGCGCTTCTAGGAGACTTCGAACGGTTGCATTGCCGTGTGGTACAGCGCCGACGCGCCAGTGCGCCGGCCACGATCCGAGAGGACACTGCCGTCCTTCGGCCATCTGCGCCAAGTGCTGAGGGCCGACAAATACTGGCTGAGATGAAAACAATGCTCCGCTCGACGCGGCCGCAAGGTACATAAATGTGGGGAGACACCCGATGCCAATAAACCTCACATCGATCGGCTGCCGCCCTGTGCCGCATTCCGCCGTCTCAGTCCTGGGGGAGCAGCTCGTCGACCGTCTCGTTCTGGAGTCTGTCTCCAACGTGGTATTTACCGAAGAAACGCCAAGGGGGGAATACTATCCGGCCTGGTGCTGGCGACCACTCATCGACCCAGACATGCAGATCCACATTCATTTCGACTCCTGGGACTCACCTCGTCGCTTGCTGAAACTATATTTGCACGAGTTGAGCCACGTTCTAATCGTACGGGCGGATCCAAAACTGACGGGGCACAACTGGCCCTTCGCGGCGATGAACGCGGTGTTGTTGCGTAGGGCTGAGGGACATCTGCGCGGGCGGGCTAACGATCCCCTTATTGCGGGACTGACCCTTTACGACGTAGGTGACGAACCCGAGCCCGAATGGCCGAGCGCTATTCAAAAGGCGTTACGAATGAGCCTTGAAATGGCACCCACATCTTGGTCGGCAGAAGAATGTGCGGAGGCCATTGCATCGAAGTGGCACGCCCAGTCGCGAAAACAAATTGAAAAAAGCCGTACCTGGCGGTTGTGGTAGCGAACGCTACAGGTTGGATTAGGGCTTAGTCAAATTCCAAGCTCCGTTAAGGCGCTTGGTTCCGAACTGGTGCACATTGCGCCAAATGCCAACGATAGGCATACCGCTCCGTTCCGCGGCCTGCTCAACAGCTCCGACCAGCACCCTAATGGGAGCTTCCTCGAGGAGATGATAAATGTGTGCAGCGAACTCCGAAGGAATGGTGCCGGATACTAGAACTGCTAGAAGATTTTCAGCAGTTAAAACACTGCGATAGCTTACACTTGCTGTCTGCGCTGCAAGTTTCAACCAATCCTTTTTACTCGCTTCGCCAATACCGAGTGCTTGATATACATCGCAAGGAAATGGCCCAACCCGAGCAAATTCCTCTGCCTGCGCCCGCGACAATCCTAATATCGCGCAGCGCTCAGCTATTGCTATGTCGGTGTTAGCAGGATATACCATGTGCCATCCAGCGGATTAAAGTGCGGAGAATTAAGGTTTCGCCAAGGCTAAAGCCTTTAACTCCTCCATTTTAGCCTCATGTTCCTTGCTTGTCTTCTCCAGCTCTTTCGCTTTCTCCTTTGCACAAACACTATCGTTTGTTGGGCATGGATTCGGATTCGACACACTTTGGCCTGCCCCCTTGGTCGGCTCCTCGCCTGCGCTGGCATAACCTGCGCCGCCTAGACTATAAACGATAAATAAAGCAAGCGTATTAGCATGCCTCATGGACGCATCCCCCGTGGCTGCTCTACATTTTCATCGCCAGAGCGCCTTTTGCTATAAGCTGCAGCTCGAGTACGCTCGAAAAGATCAACTGCAACCCTTTCATTTAGTAATTGGTGATTAGGCATAATATCTCGAAGCGCATGTCGTAAAGCCGTAACGT
Organism: Telluria sp. ZB4P36; assembly: GCF_059685865.1. NCBI lineage: Bacteria > Pseudomonadati > Pseudomonadota > Betaproteobacteria > Burkholderiales > Oxalobacteraceae > Telluria > Telluria sp. ZB4P36. Next base: position 28,927 of record NZ_JCASIE010000031.1, on the reverse strand, counting down.
AAGCAACGCTGACCTCCCTTTCAACCTCTGCAATTTCAAGCCTCTTTCTTAAAGCAGCGCACTCGGATGCCCAGGCCGCGTTTTCCTTATTTCGAGCTTGACGCTCGAATGCAAGACCATAAGGATTGCCCTGCAATAAATTATTTGACATTAACATTCTCCCGACTGCGGACCACACAAAAACTCAGGGACCAATTAAGCGTGTTTATGCTATCGATTATACGCCACACGTTCTCGAAAGCAAGACATTCTCTGTGCTCAGCAACAACACATTCTCTGTGCTCCACAGCAAGACATTCTCTGTGGTAAGATGTTAAGCACAGAGAATGTGGGCACTGACCGGTTTACCGGGGAGCGTAGCGACAAGTGCCCATCCGAGAACGAATGTAGACTAAGAGCACAAAAGAACATGGATCCGAGCGCCAAAGAAAGTTTATATGCGATCGTGAAATCTGGACGAGATCTCATGAAGACATTGCCAACTAGTTCAGCATCCTCCGCCACACTATTAGGATACGATCGCGAGATCCAGCGTTTGGCAGACAAATATAATGCGAGGCAAGCTTCCCAGCTCTGGGAGTCTATAACTTCTACTACGCGGTCGAAAAGGACATACCACCGACGGCTCGCAGCCTTGCGTCACCACATAAAGTCTTCGCTCGATCACTTGGTCCCACTCCAGGATATGCAGCAGAAGCTAGGAAAGAATATCGAATGGATATCGACAGTTCATTCGATTAAGAATCTCATTTCTCTTAATGAATTTATCGAGAACAGTCGTGGAGTTTGCCCAATCGCTGAGCCTGCAAAACGACACTCGAAGCGACAAGATCTGCGTGGACTGCCCGAGAATTGGCGTGAACAGATGCTCGGCGAATTCGCCAACAGTAAATATCGCACTGACTTCATGATTGCGGCGATTACCGGATGTCGACCTGCAGAACTCGAGAAGGGAGTAGAAATTAAAGCTACTGCCACGGGTATTACTCTGAAGATCGAAGGAGCCAAGGTTAAGGAACAGCAGGGCCAGCCTTGGCGGGAGATCCAATACGAAATACAAGTTGACTCAAGCCCACTGATCAAATCATTGCACAAAGAGATTTTCGATCAATTTGGAGAAGAAGGAATTCTTGCGGTGACCGAAAGCAAAGTTAACTTTACCTCCGCCGTGAGACGCGTAGGCAAAAAACTCTGGCCTCGCCGAAACTCAGAAATCACGCCATATAGCTTGCGCCATCAAGCAGCGAGTGATTTCAAGAAGTTTCTTCCTGAGGAAAAGGTATCAATCGCATTAGGCCATACCGTTGACGAGACAAAGCGGTTATATGGTCAGGCGCAGATGGGGTCAGGATCTGGTGGCCTGGTCCCAACGTCAGTTAACGCTGCCCGCTCGGTTCGAGCTACAAAAAAGGCGACGCCAGGCGCTCGACGCACGCTTAAGCTTTGATTGCTGAAGATGGGGCCACTGAGTCACTTTGACGCAGATTACAAAGCTTGGGCGAGCGCGACCGATCGCCTACGCGACACTGAAGTCAATGTGACCCTGTGCGCCGGATGAATGAGTTGCGAAGTTAGATAATGGGTCAATGTGACCCGAGCGAGTTGTAAACCGTAGGAAATACTGTTAACGTAATTCAACATAGCGCACACAAAACTAAGTTCTGTAATCGGCGAATTCATCGGTTGCACCCGATGGACTCGCCTAACCTGATAACCTGACTGGAGGTACCATGGCTGGCCACAATTCTAACAACCATTCGCTTGTATCCAAACCACTCATCGAAGATCTTATCGTGGAGACCGCTCCAGACCTGGAGAGTGCGAAGCCTCGTGTTTTCAAGCAGATCTACGATGTCCTGCAAGCTTCCGTAGAGGAAGTAGCCAGAGCGTGTAGAGATGTAGGCAGGCTGCAGGACGTGATCGCCAGTGAACGGCAGCGAGCAGTGGCGGGTGGACCAGTTTGCGTAGGTGCCTTCGATCTATTTGTACGGAACTTGGAGCTGGAGTAATGGACCCAGCGAGGCTACCGCACCCGTAAATTGAAGGTGGGACGCAGTTCACGGTTACACTTCGCTGGCAAGTGAATGAATCTGGGGGCACTCTGGGCCAGTGTAGGTAGTCGAACGCTTACACCGGCACCCTGACCTCGAAACCGGTGTCCTTGTGTGAGCTAAGGGTGTAAAATTAGAGGTTTTTGCTAGATTTACTCATGGCATTTTTGCAAGCCAAATGACCGAGCTAGATATCAGGAATGCAATCATTGCAACCATGTCGCGGACGTCGACCTGGGCAAACTCGACGTTCATTCCCGAGATGTTCGTTGATGAGTTTGCACGCAGAGCAGACTTAGTTGTGGCCGGCACAAAGCTTGTTGCTTTTGAAATCAAAAGTGATCGAGACAAGTTGGACCGCCTAGACGGCCAACTCAAGTCTTACATCCAGTTCTTTGAACAAGTAATAGTTGTGTGCGCGGAACGTCACTTGGTCGGGATAGAAGCCCAGTCGTTTGACGAGGTGGGCATCTGGACAGTTAAGGAAGACGGATCAATCCGCAAGGTCCGCAAAGCAAAAAACTTGAGACAAGATTCGATCGGCCGTTGGCTATCGTTTCTCCCTGTGGACGAGCTCCGCAAGCTCTTACAGCTACACTGCATAAAGTCCGCCCGCCACCGCGGTGATCTTGTTGTTGCTGCAGCTGAGATCCCGCTGAAAGCAATACGAGCGTACGTCTTAGACTACCTTCAGCGACGCAACGAACGTATACAAAAGCGTATTGACAAAAAAGGACAGGGGCAGATGTTAGCCCCTCCCTCGATCGAAGAGTATCTTAAGACGCTTGCACAGCAACCTTTGACAGCTACTCCGCGGAAGCGTCCTCATTCGTCAAAGTCATCACCGTCGTCTTCACCAGTCTGATTCTCTTGGCCGCCGAGCTTCTGAGAGAAAGCAAGCTGCCGCGCCAGATGAATGTTGACACGAACGGCAATCCAGGGGGCTGGTGCTCGACCATGTGGATCGCCCTGAGCAGCTTTGACGATCATATCTTCGCCCCAGATACCCCTCGTACCAATTCCTGGATCAGTCGCAGCAATGGCAGCTGCAGCTGAAATATATCCGGAATCCCCTTGCTCTCCGGGGCGCCTTTCAAAGTGCCAGCTCAGCTCACGCGGGTAGTCGATCCTGGCTGACCAGCGCATGATTTTCATGTCGTCGTACACCACGGAATGAACCGAACCGTGGTCGCCATATGCGGCCACAGCGCTACCTCCAATACGGGAGTGTAAGTCACGTTCTTGAATATCGATGACACCTCGCTGCTGTGACGATTCAGCAAACGGCAGAACGGATGGTGGGAAGCTTGTGGACAAAACCACGATGAAAATCTCGGGAAACTCCGCTCGAAGTTGATTGATTGTGGCAATCGTTGCTGTGACGTACGCTGCTAACGCACTTCTAATGTATTGGCAATCAATGTACACCAATGCATTGCCTGGATCATCCATAGCGCTGATAGCATTGATGACAAGTGGGGTGTCGATCGCAAAATCCCGAATACGGAACGCAATTTTGCCAGCGGCCTTTTCGAACAGAGTGGCCTGACGAACTTGGTCTCTTGCCTTCGAGCCTGGAACTAACTGGACTACTGGAATGGCGCACTCGTATTGGCCAACGAAGCTGCGCCACGCACTAAAAGCATCACTAGGATCTCGAAGCTTACGTTGTTCATCTCCCAGGTGGGAAATGTCGTTTGTGAGATCGAGAACATGCGGCAGCCTCGCCATTGCTGTCTCGGCCTTCTCAGCAGCTTTATTAAAGTCCGTCGCCTTCGGCCAACGCCCCAATGTAAGCATTGGCAAACACTGACGCTTCTGATCATGCGACAGCTGCTCAAGTCCCTTCAGCTCAGCTTGCCGCGTGCGCAGTGCTGGAAAATATCCGTAGTCGTCAAAGGAGATCTGGATCATTGTTGGTCCTCATGTTGTGCCGGCGCTGGGCGAGCACGTGGAGTGGCGGCCCGCCCTGTTACTAGGCTAGCGAGAACATCCATGGTCTCGCCACGCGACTCGACTAATCTTTCGAGCCCATTGATACGCTCTCGTAGCTCACCGATAACTTCGGCGTCGCTTCGAATGCGATCGGCGTCTATCCGGGAGTGATTCACACACTTGATGAGCATCAGCCAAAGCGGAACGCAGGTGACCCAGCCCGACAGTAAGAGTGCGTATTGCTGCCAGGGCGCATCCGTCTTGACCAAAAATACCAAGCCAATAACCGCGGGAATGAGTCCGAAGACTCCATACAGGTGGGTCAGAGTGGTGTTGTTATCCGCCGCCATGGGAGCTACAACTTGAAGTTAATCACGTAATTTTATCGTTACACAATATTACTCTAAGTCACTGGCAAATTGTCGGGATTACTGCAGGGATGGAATCGCTTTCTGAAGGCTAAACTAACTGGTGAATACCGGTGCGGGCGATTTGAGTCCGGGCGAAGGCCCGGATGCCCGGAGGGCACCCGCACGTGCCCTGGGCGCATGTAGGAGCGTTTTGGCCGGTCGTCCCGGCCAGCGACAATGCGAGCCAGCCAGTAGCAGTCGAGGACCTCAGCACCTGGTCAACACTGCGCTCAACCTAATTTTGCGACTAGGCTTTCCGGCTTCAAGTGCGTATACCGCTTGAGCATCTGCATGCTCTTATGTCCAGTGATGCTTGCGACCTCGAACGGATGAAGGCCTTTTTCAAACAGGCGCGATGCGGCTTCGTGCCGCAGATCGTGCCAACGAAGGTTCTCCACACCTAGCAACGGCAGCACGCGCTTCCAAATACACCTTACGGCATTTTGCGTGGTGTCCAGCACAGGGCCTGTTGGGCGCACCTGCAGCTCTCCGGTGGGGTCTGCAGGGTGTAGAGCCAGCAAGATGGCATATGCCTTCGTGGAGAGCGGCAGCGCCGCTGGGACCCCTTTGTTGTCCGCTCCACGAGCCGACAGCGGGATCCTGATCAGGCGCTTCTGCAGATCCACCCATTCCCACCGCAGGCTGAACAAAGTTCCTTGTCGCAAGCTGGTCTCGATCGCCAGGTCAAATGCTGGTGCCGCATATCGGTTACCAGTGGCGACCAGCGCGTCTTTGATTTTTTCGTACTCGCCTGCTTCGAGTCGCCGATCACGTGAGGCGCTGACGCTGGGCTTTCGGATATTCTTCAGCGGATTCATCAGTCCCTCCATCCCCCACTCCTTACGGGCGATCTCGTAGAGGTGGCTCACCAACTGCAGCTCGAGGCGGATGGTGTTCTCCGCCCTCCCCTGTGCCCTGCGCTGGTCCCTATACTTGGCAAAGTCAGCGCCTTTCAGATTAGCCAGGGTACGGTAGCAAAGATCGCTGCGAAGCCAGCGATCTATTCGGCCGTTCTCTTGGGCTGGGTGTCGCTTCTTTGCGGCCACCTCACGCCTGTACTGCTCCAGAGCGACGCCAAGGGTCATTTTCTCCGCTGCGGAATTATCGACATAGAAGCCTGTGTCGATCTCAGCCTCTAGCCGGCGAGCCCACTTTTGAGCCTCGATCTGTGTGTCGAACGTGCGGTAGACCGGCTTATGTCCTTTCCGGCGCACTTCTGCCCTCCAGTACTCGCCACGCTTTTTGATATATGCCATAGATGATTCTCCAATCGTTAAGTAACGCTTGAATCGAATCATCCTGTTCCGGCAGTTTTCCGGCAAAGGGCAGTTTTTGACAGCTGAATTGTCCCATTCGGCACAAAAAAAGCCCGAACGAATTCTCGTAAGGGCTTGATTTCACAGCAAAAACTGAATTGGTAGGCCTCCCCGGAGTCGAACCGGGCACCAACGGATTATGAGTCCGCTGCTCTAACCAAGCATGAGCTAGAGGCCCAGAAATCGGGACAGTGGCTAGAAGTGATCTCGCCACCCGCTTCAGCGGCGCGGTACCGTGAAGCAGAGTGGCGAGAGGATATTGCTTTTAGTGCAGGTACGTCAAGGCTAGACTACAACAAACAATCAGCTGCTGCCCTCGAGGAAGCTCTTCAGCTTGTCCGAGCGCGACGGGTGACGCAGCTTGCGCAGGGCCTTCGCCTCGATCTGGCGAATCCGCTCACGAGTAACGTCGAACTGCTTGCCCACCTCTTCCAGCGTGTGATCAGTCGACATCTCGATACCGAAGCGCATGCGCAGCACCTTGGCTTCGCGCGGGGTCAGCGAATCCAGCACGTCCTTCACCACACCGCGCATCGAAGCATGCAGCGCAGCATCCGACGGCGCCAGCGTGTTGTTGTCCTCGATGAAGTCGCCCAGATGCGAATCGTCGTCGTCGCCGATCGGCGTCTCCATCGAAATCGGCTCCTTCGCGATCTTCATGATCTTGCGAATCTTGTCTTCCGGCATCTCCATCTTGATGGCGAGGGTGGCCGGATCCGGTTCGGCACCGGTCTCCTGCAGGATCTGGCGCGAGATCCGGTTCATCTTGTTGATCGTCTCGATCATGTGCACCGGAATACGGATGGTGCGCGCCTGGTCCGCGATCGAACGGGTGATGGCCTGGCGGATCCACCACGTCGCATAAGTCGAGAACTTATAACCGCGGCGGTATTCGAACTTGTCCACCGCCTTCATCAGGCCGATGTTGCCTTCCTGGATCAGGTCGAGGAATTGCAGGCCGCGGTTGGTGTACTTCTTGGCGATCGAGATCACCAGGCGCAGGTTGGCCTCGGTCATCTCGCGCTTGGCCTTGCGCGCCTTCATCTCACCGGCCGCCATCTGGCGGTTGATGTTGCGCAGGTCCGGCAGCGGCAGCACGACGCGGGCCTGCAGGTCGATCAGGCGCTGCTGCAGTTCCTTGATGGTCGGGATGTTGCGGCCCAGGATGGCGCTGTAGGCGTGGCCGGCGTTGACTTCGCCGTCGACCCATTCCAGATTCGTCTCGTTGCCCGGAAAGACCTTGATGAAGTGGGCGCGCGGCATGCCGCAGCGGTTCACCGCCACGTCGAGGATCTGCTTCTCGATGTGGCGCACTTCGTCGACCTGGCCGCGCAGGGTGTCGCACAGCTTCTCGACCACCTTGGCCGTGAAGCGGATGCCCAGCAGCTCGTCGGAGATCGCTTCCTGCGCCTTGACGTAGGCTTTCGAGTTGTAGCCGTCCTTCTCGAAGGCCTTGCGCATCTTGTCGAATTGCTGGGCGATGTTGTCGAACTTGCCGAGGGCGGCCTGCTTCAGCGCCTCCAGCTGCTCGGCCGAGTAGCCGGCCGCGCCCGATGCGGCGGCGCCTTCTTCTTCCTCTTCCTCGGCTTCTTCCGCTTCGTCCTCGTCCTCGTCTTCATCGTCGGTCGAGGTCGGGGCGACCGCGGTCGGCGAGGTGTTCTCGTCCTCTTCCGGGTCGACCATGCCGTCGACGATCTCGTCGATCTTGATCTCGTCCTTCTCGATCTTGCTGGCCGCGTCGATGATCTCGGCGATCGTCACCGGGCAGGCCGAGATGGCCTGGATCATGTCCTTCAGGCCGTCTTCGATGCGCTTGGCGATCTCGATTTCGCCTTCGCGGGTCAGCAGCTCGACCGAACCCATTTCGCGCATGTACATGCGGACCGGGTCGGTGGTGCGGCCGAAATCGGAGTCGACGGTCGACAGGGCCGCTTCGGCGGCCGCTTCGGCTTCGTCGTCGCTGGTGACGTTCGGGACGTTGTCGGACAGCAGCAGGGTTTCGGCGTCAGGGGCATGCTCGTAGACGGCAATGCCCATGTCGTTGAAGGTGCCGATGATGCCTTCGATCGCTTCCGGATCGACGATATTGTCCGGCAGGTGGTCGTTGATCTCGGAGTAGGTGAGGAAGCCGCGCTCCTTGCCCGACTTGATCAGGGCCTTGAGCTTGTTGCGGCGGATCTCGAGCTCTTCTTCGCTCGCCTCGGTATCCGAGGAGAACGCGTCTTTCAGCAGCGCTTTTTCCTTCGCCTTGCGGTCCTTGGCCTTGGCCTTGTCCGCGGCTTTCAGTTCGGCGCGCTCGACCGCGTTCAGTGCGGCGATCTCATCGTTCTCGGGCGTGAATTCCTTGGGCTTGCGGCCACGGCGTCCGGGGACCTTGACGGATGGCAGGACGTAACCGGACGTGTCGATGGCAGCCAGTGCGGCCGCATCGGTCGTCGCGTTAACCGGTGCCGGGCTCGCCGTACGAACCTCGGCCTGGTCTTGGCCTTTGTCCACCTTGGCGGACGCTCTCGTGGTTTTTGCAGCCACTTTGGTTTCGGGTTTCTTGGTTGGCACAGGCGCTTTCGAAGTCACAACGACTAACTTTACGATGGTTAAAGATAAAGTTTTATTACCTTACATCACCCTGCAGGCAACGATCTGTTGCCTTGCTAACTGAAACTCCACGCCGCGATTGAAACGAAAAATGGTTTCAACAGTTGCAATAGTTAGCGTTTTATTATAGCACGCACCCCTGTTTTTCCAAGTTGCACAAATGACCACACTTGTGGCCGTTGGCAGGCATTACCGGGGCGTCATTGCAGCAGCATCTTCACGGTCCAGGAGGTCCTGCTGGGCAACGATCTCGCGATAGCGAGTACTCACCTGATCTGGGGACAGGCCGGAAGAAAACAACTGGTTAAGTTCTTGTTTTAAAGCGTCCTTCTTGATTTGGCGCACCGCACTGAGCAGCCAGACGCGATCTGCCTCAAGGTCCGATTCCGGCTCCGCGGCGATTTCCGAGATCAAACTGTCGTATTCTGCCGTCACTTCTTTTAACTGTTGTGACAAGGCGGCGAAAGTCCCGTATTCGCCCAGGCTCTGGGCCAGCTGGACCAGGTGGCGCAAGCCGTCGGCAGCTTCCTGGCCGAAATAGTCGAACGAGGCCTGGGCCGCGTCGTCGAGCAGCTGCGCCAGTTGCGGATGCGACACCAGGATGCGCAGGATCTGCAGTTCCAGCCCGACCGGTTTCGGACGGCCCTGGCGCGGCGGCGCGCGGCGCAGCACCGATACCGGCTTGGACAGTTCGAACAGCGATTCGATCTCGGCCGGCGTCGACTGGGTCAGGTTGGCCAGCCCGCGCACGATCTGCAGGCGCAGGCCCGAGGGCGCCATCGCCTGCAGCAGTGGCTTGGCCTCGAACTGAACGTGGGCCCTGCCCTCCGGCGTATCGAGGTCGTGCTCGGCAGTTACTTCACGCAGCAGGAATTGCGACAGCGGCATCGCATCGATGATTTCCTGCTCGAAGGCCTCGGCGCCGCGCTCGCGCACGAAGCTGTCCGGGTCGTGTTCCTGGGGCAGGAACAGGAACTTGATGGTCTTGTTGTCGCTCACCTGCGGCAGGCAGGCTTCCAGCGCGCGGCGGGCGGCGCGGCGGCCGGCCTTGTCGCCGTCGAAGCTGAAGATCACGTTGTCGGTCTGGCGCAGCAGCTTTTGCACATGGGTGCTGGTGCAGGCGGTGCCGAGCGTGGCGACAGCTTGCGGGAAGCCGAGCTGGGCCAGGGCGACGACGTCCATATAGCCCTCGGTCACCAGCACGTAGCCGGCGTCGCGGATCGCCTGGCGCGCCTCGAACAGGCCGTACAGTTCCAGGCCTTTCTGGAACAGCGGTGTTTCAGGAGAGTTCAGGTATTTCGGTTCACCACCGTCGAGCACGCGGCCGCCGAAGCCGATCACCTGCCCCTTGGTATTGCGGATCGGGAACATCACCCGCTCGCGGAAGCGGTCGTAGCGTTTCTTGTTGTTGCCGTCCTCGTCGACCTTGTCGATCACCAGGCCGGATTCGACCAGCGCCAGCGCGTCGTAGTCGGGGAAGACCGAGCGCAGGTTGTCCCAGCCGGACGGGGCGTAGCCCATGCCGAAGCGGGCGGCGACTTCTCCGGTCAGGCCGCGATTCTTCAGGTAGGCGATGGCGTTGGGCGCTTCGCGCAGCTGGGCGCGGTAATAGGCGCAAGCCTGGTTCAGGGCGTCCGTCATGGCCAGCGACTGGGCCTGCTGGGCGGCGCGCTGCTGGGGCGGGATCTTGTCGTCCTGGTCCGGGACCACCATGCCCACGCCCTGGGCCAGGTCCTTGACGGCGTCGACGAAGCCCATGCCGGAGTATTCGATCAGGAAGCCGATCGAGGTGCCGTGGGCGCCGCAGCCGAAGCAGTGGTAGAACTGCTTGGTCGGGCTGACCGTGAAGCTGGGGGATTTCTCGTTATGGAATGGGCACAGGCCCATGTAGTTGGCCCCGCCCTTTTTCAGCTGGACGTAGCGGCCGACGATGTCGACGATATCGACACGATTGAGCAAATCGGTAATGAAGGATTGCGGAATCACTAGGAGTACTCAGTGTTTGTCTCAACTCAGACTATACCGCAGCGGTGAAGCCAAGTTGATTTATGACAAGGCATCCGTTTGGATGGGGTCGGCTGACAAAGCCGACCACCTGCTTAACGGCGCTCAACGGCAATCATGCGCCGCTCAGCGCCTTCTTCACCAGGCCCGACACCACGGTCATGTCAGCACGGCCCGCCAGCTTCGGCTTGAGCACGCCCATCACCTTGCCCATGTCCTGCGGGCCGGCAGCACCGGTCGAAGCGACTGCCGCAGTCACTTCGGCGGCGATTTCCTCATCCGACAGCCCGGCCGGCATGTAGGCCGACAGGATGACCAGTTCGGCCTTCTCGATGTCGGCCAGGTCGGCGCGGCCACCGGCTTCGAACTGGGTGATCGAATCCTTGCGCTGCTTGATCATCTTCTCGACGATGGCCAGGGTCTGGGTGTCGTCCAGTTCGATCTGTTCGTCGACTTCCTTGCGCTTGATCTCGGCGAGGATCAGGCGAATGGTGGCCAGGCGGGCGCTTTCCTTGGCGCGCATCGCGGCTTTCATGTCCTCGGTGATTTGTGCTTTCAGGCTCATGGATTCTCCGTGTTCGATTGGTATAAACGACAAAACCCGCTGCGGCAATACCGGAGCGGGCTTGTGGACGCTCAGCGACTCGCCGGGACAATCGTCGCCGGGACAAGCCGTCAATGCAGTCTAATTAGTACAGCTTCTTCGGCAGCTGCTGACTGCGGATACGCTTGTAGTGACGCTTCACTGCGGCTGCCAGCTTACGCTTGCGCTCTGCAGTTGGCTTTTCGTAGAACTCGCGAGCGCGCAGTTCGGTCAGCAGACCGGTTTTTTCGATAGTGCGCTTGAAGCGACGCATAGCGACTTCGAACGGCTCGTTTTCTTTAAGGCGGATAGTGGTCATGTAAAAATGAAACCGTTGGATTTAGGAAGAACGAAAGTTTAGCACTATTTGCGGCTCAGTGGAAGATTTTATCAAGCTGTTCTCCAATTGCCACACCGACAGCGACAGCCTCAAACACTGCTGCCGGCCACGTAGCCGGACGCCCATGCCCACTGGAAGTTATAGCCGCCCAGCCAGCCGGTGACGTCGACGGCCTCGCCGATAAAGTACAGGCCCGGCGCCTTGTTCGCCATCATGGTCTGTTGGGACAGTTCGCGCGTGTCCACGCCGCCTAGGGTCACCTCGGCCTTCCTGTAGCCTTCCGAGCCGGTCGGGACGATGGCCCAGCGGTTGATGGCGTCGCCCAGCTTGCGCAGCCTGGCGTCGGCCATGTCGGCCAGGCGCGCGTCCGGCGCGAAGCCGTTGGCGGTCAGGAGGCCTTCGGCCAGGCGCGCCGGCAGCCATTGCGCCAGCACATTGCCCAGCTGCTTCTTGACGGTGGTCTTCGAGGAGATCAGTTCCTCGGCCACGTCCATCTCCGGCAGCAGGTCGACCATGATCGGGGTGCCCGGCTGCCAGTAGCTCGAGATCTGCAGGATCGCCGGACCGGACAGGCCGCGGTGGGTAAACAGCAGGTCTTCGCGGAAATGGCCGTGCTGGGCTCTATTTTTTCCCTTGGCGCTGCCGGTGCTGACTTCCACTTCCAGCGCGATGCCGGCCAGCGGGGCAAAAGCTTCCCAGCTGGGGCCGTCGAAGGTGAGCGGGACCAGGCCCGGACGCGGCTCGACCACCTGCAGGTCGAACTGCCTGGCGATGCGGTAGCCGAGGTCGGTCGCGCCGATCTTCGGGATCGACAGGCCGCCGGTGGCGATCACCAGGCTGTCGCAGGTGACGTCGCCGCCTTCCGCGGTGATGTGGAAACCGGCATCCAGCTTTTCGATGCTGCCGACCTTGCAGGGCATGCGCCAGCTGACCTCGCCCGCCGCGCATTCGGCGCGCAGCATCTGGATGATCTGCTCGGACGAGTCGTCGCAGAACAGCTGGCCCTTGTGCTTCTCGTGGTAAGCGATGCGATACTTTTTGACCAGGGCCAGGAAATCCTGCGGCGTGTAGCGCGACAGCGCGCTGCGGCAGAAATGCGGGTTCTGCGACAGGAAGTTGGCCGGGCCGGCGTTGATGTTGGTGAAATTGCAGCGCCCACCGCCGGAGATGCGGATCTTCTCTGCCAGGCGCGCCGCATGGTCGATCAGTACCACGCGCCTGCCGCGCTGGGCCGCGATTGCCGCGCACATCATGCCGGCGGCGCCCGCGCCGATTACTGCTACGTCGTAGTGTTTTGCCATGCCTTGTTACCGTGCCCTGCGAATCGCCAAACCGGCCATTGTATACGAAGGCATCAGCTGTCGTCAGCCGCTCGCACGTCCAGGTCGCGTCCATTCAGCACGGTTCCATCGCGTGCAATCGAGATGATGTGCATCCCCGTATCCGTCAGCCCGAGCCGCTTGAGCTGCTCCGGCGACACGCGCAGGAAGTACTCGCCCGGGAAAATCCCGGTGATGACGAAATAGCCGTCCGCGGCGCTGCGCATGCTGGCCACCACCTTGCGCGAGGCGTCCACCAGCTCCAGCTGGAGGTCGCCGACCGCCTTGCGCGCCCCTTTCGCATACAGATAAGTGGTCCCGTCCACCTCCCCCGTCAGGTTCACCGCGAACTCCAGCCGGCTGACCTTGCCCGGCCGCGGCACGATGCGCATACCCGGCACCCGCGGCTGCCATTGCGGATCGTCGAGCGTGTTCGGATCGAGGCCGATGTCGGTGTTCCGGTGCGCCGGCAGGCGCGGCAAATAGGCGATGCCGCCGGCGCCGGTGCGCACCGCGTAGTTGGCGCCGTTCACCGTGAAGCCCGCTCCCTGGATGGCTTCGTCCGCGCCGTCCATGATGCCGTTCAGGTCCTTGTCGAGGAACACCCGGATCGAGGCTGCGCCCATGGCGGCCATGGGCTGGGCGTCCGTCATCAGCCGGCTGCTGCGCGGTTCCAGGCCCATGGCCATGAAAAACTGCAGGCCGAGCCCGTAGTCGCCGCGGTTCGCATAGAAAGCGTTCACGCCCAGCCCGTAGTTGCCCAGGCTCTTGTTGAGGCCGCCGAAAGCGCGCAGCTCGCGGTCCTGGAACGAGCGCATCACACCGAGGTTCACTACATAGCCGTCGCTCATGGCGTAGTCGGCCGATACGGCCGCGCTGCCCAGGGCGGCTTCCGGCACGATCGTGTACTGCAGTTGCCCGCTCAGGCCGATGCCGGCCACGCGCCGGCTCAGCTGGAACTGGCCGTCCGCGATCTCCTGCCCGCCGAGCGAAGCCCAGCGCAGGGCATGGGTCAAAGCGATGCCGTCGCGGTAGGCCGAGACCCGCCCCTGCAGGTCGATGTTGCGCGTGCCCGAGGCCAGCCGGTCCTGGCGCAGCTGCAGCGCCACCGGGAAGAAGCGTGCACCGCCCGGCGACACCACGCCTTCGAGCCGCACTTCGTCACGCAGGCGTACCGGGTCGGCCGTCTGGCTGAAAAATTCGCTCTGGAACTTGTCGAGCCGGGTGCGGCTGGCCGACAGCGAGACCATGCCGAGCCGGGTCTTCAGCCCCAGCTGGGCCAGGCGGCCGCCGTCCCGGGCCTTGGCGGCGTCGGCTGTCGCGATGAGGCCGCTCCAGTAGGCGCGCAGGCCGACATTCGCATAGTTGCGGGAACTTCCGTCGGACAGGGGCACGCGCTGCCAGCCCCCGGTGGCGTTGATGCGCTCGCTCACGCCCCATTCGAACTGCGCCAGCGCACGCTCGCGGCCCAGCAGGTCGCGGTGGGCGCCGGCATCATAGTAGAGGGCGCCGCGTGGCACGGCAGACTGCTCCAGCAGGAAGCTCTGGCGCTCGACCCGCAGCTGGCCCAGCGGGCCATGGAAGACCAGCCGGAACTCGTTGGGGCCGTAGGCCAGCGGCAGGTCCTCGAAGCCATACTTGCCGTCCGGGCGCGACTGCTGGAAACCGACCAGGGCCTCGTTGTAGAACAGCTCGACGTCCCAACCCGGCGGCAGCGGGCCCTGCAGGGTGTGGCGGTCGAAGCTGGTCGGCTGGTCGAGCGGACGGTTGCTCACCAGGGCGCCATTGCCGGTCGGGCTGCTGGCCGAGATGTTGGGCATGCCCGGCAGCGGCACGCTGCCGAACAGCGCGGTACGCGCCTGCAGCGGGCCGAGCAGGCCAGCATCCGGATCGTTGCGCCCCAGCGCCAGGCGCAGCCCGCGGGCGGGATCGTGCCGGTTATGGCTGGCGTACAGGGCCGCTTCCATGCCGAGCAGGTCGGTCGTCAGGTAGGCCGTGTAGCCGGCTTCCGCCAGCCTGCTGCCCTTTGTCCTGCTGGTCGAGAGGCCGAGGGTCTGGTCGATGAAGGGGGCCTCGGCCAGCCGGTAGGGCGTGGACAGGCGCGGATAGCCGGGTTCCTGGTAGCCGCCCGGCGAGCCCGGCAGGCCGCCGCGCTCGCGCCGGGCCAGCCTGGCCTGCAAGGGCAGCTGTTCGCGCGGCCTCACCTTGAGCGCCAGGCTGGGCATGTCGAGCTCGAGGTCCACCGGCAGCCAGCGCGCCAGCAGCTTGCTCGCCACATAGATTTCGTCGGCATGCAGCTTGAACTGCGAACGGTCGAGTTCTTCGCGCCGGCCCGCGATCTCGAGCACCCGCCCCGGCACGTCGAGGCTGAAGGCCCGGTCTTCGCTGAGGATGTAGCCGCCGGCCCTGCCCTCGCCCGGCGTCACGCGGATGGCCAGGGTCAGCTGGCGCGCCATTTCGCCGAGCGGCAGGTACACGTCGCGGCCGATCTCGTAGCCGTTGACGGCATCGGACAGGATCTGGTTGCCTAGCCGGACTTCGAGCAGGACCAGGTTGGCTTCGGAGGCCGGCATCGGCGCCGCCTGCGACACGGCAGGCAGGGCGGTCAGCACCACCGGCAGCAAGATCAAGCCGGCGGCCAGGGCGCCGGTACGCAAGGCCCGCACGCTTAAGCTTCGATCGCGCTCAAGGCAGGTTCAGGCTGGCCTGGGCCAGCAGCTTTCCGCCCGCTTCCGGCCGCTCGCGGTAGACCACCTCGAGCGTGCCGCCGGCCAGTTGCGTGCCCTTGGGCAGTTGCAGCGGCAGGACCGCCTGACGCACGCGGTTCGGGGTGTACACGGCGATGCCACCCACCTGGGCCAGCTCTTGCGGCTTGCCGCCGCGCGGGGTGAAGCTGACGCTGACGTCGCCGTACACCGAGCTGGCGCCCTCGCGCTCGAAGCGCAGGGCGAACAGCGGCTTCCTCGCCGCATCCTTCTGCAGCGCCAAACCGGCCAGGCTGACCGTTGCGCCGACGTTCCCGTGGCGCACGATGATCGGCATCGAGGCGCCGACCAGGGCATTCATCATCACGCCGATCTGGCCGCCGGGGGCGCCGCGGTTTTCGATGCTGGTACTGCCTTCGACCTCCGGCAGCTTGTCGAACAGCAGGTGCGAGCGGTACTCGCCCTCGGCCAGGTCGGCCGGTTTGCGCAGCATGATACGCACCGTCTGCGCCGTACCCGGCTGCAGCGTGACCTGGCGCGGCGAATAGCGCAGCATGGCGTCGGCGAAGCGCTCGCCCTCGCCCGGGGTATCGGCCGGCGCGAACTGGCCGGCCTCGCTCATGCGGCGGTTGACCAGCGATATCCGGTAGCTGGCCGGCTTGCTGCCGTTGTTGATCAGTTCGACCTGGGCGGCGCGCAGGTTCTTGTCGAAGACGATGCGGGTCGGGTGCAGCATCAGTTCGGCCTGGGCGGGCCAGGACAGGACCAGCAGCAGCGCCAGGTGGATGCGGCTCACGCGAAGCCTTATGGACGTCAGGGAAAACATGGTGGGGGCTTTACTGGAAATTGACGGTCAAGGGAAACGAGCCGGTATAGGTCCCGGCCGGCTGGTTCGGCGCCACGGTCAGGGTCGCGCCCACCGACAGGGCAGTACCGCCGTTGGGCACCGAGACGATGCTGGCCGGGTTGTTGACGAAGCCGCCGACGGCCATGCTGCTGGCGCCGCTGCTCAGCCGGATGCTGCCATCGGCGGGCAGCGAAATGATGACGGCCTTGTTGTTGCCGCCATTGCTGCTCTTGCCCACATTGAAAGCGGCCTGGCCCACGGTCGGGGAATTCAGCAGCACGACGCTGCCGGTGCGCGAGCGCACCCCAAGCGCGCTGACGGTGATGCTGCCGCCGCCGCCGGCCACGAAGCGGCCGAAATCGAGGCCGCGCGTGTTGCTCAGTACAAGCTGCTGGGCCTGCGCCGCGCCGATCACGGACGGCAGGGCCAGCAGCAGAAGGAGGCGGCAGCGGCGTACCGGCATGGTTCAGGGCTGCGGGGCCGCTGCGACGATGCTTAGTTGTACTCGACGGTCGCGGTGACCGTGCCGGTATAGGTACCGGCCGGCTGGCTGGCGCCGACGCTCAGTTCGCCGCCGACGTAGATCGACTGCGCGCCGGCGGTCAGGGTGCCGGAGGTCACGTTGCCGCTGGTGATCGCGCTGGCCGTCAGGTCGCTGATCCTGGTGAAGGCCATGTTGTTGCCGCCGTCGCTCAGGTTGGCGCTGCCGCCGAGCGCGATCGAGTAAGTCATGCCCGTTTGGCCGACCACGTCGAAGCGGGCCGCGGTGATGGTGCCGCCCATGGCGGTCACGCCGCCGGCGACGGCGCGGGTGCCGTTCGGGCTGATAGTGACGGTGCCGACCGAGGCGCCGGCCGCAAAGCTGCCGAAGGACAGGTCGGCGGCCTTGGTGATCGCGATCGGGGTGACCACGGTGCTGGTCGAGGTGGCGGTGGCGACCGCGGCGACGGCGCTGCCGGCGGCGGCGGCGGCCGCCAGCGCGAGCGCGGCCAGGGTCAGGTGCTTGGTGAAGCGGGAGTGCTTGGTCATTCTGGTCTTCCTTCAGTGTGTGAAGAAGTGGCATCCTGCAAAGCCGGACGAGTCATTATCACGACACCTCACCCCAACGTTACGAATCCAGAAACAATTGCCGTTGTTGTTCAGTATCGTTTTGCAATCTTGCAAGAAAATCCTAAGGCCTTTTTGTGGAAAGTCACTGTTTCTGTCAGCCAACTGCAAGATTTGTTTGTTGCAACAAAACGTTGTCTTGTTCCAACGTTATCGAGGATGCCAAAAGCAGGAAAGCCATCGCAGAGGACGGCTTTCATACGAAAGGAAGACCCGGCCGCGGCCGCGGTCGGGCTAGGGGCCCAAGGGCTAGCTGCGCAGCGCGCGCGCCACGCGCATGCAGTGCGCGGCCTGGGCCGCGATCGGCCCCGGGATGGGAACGTCGCCGCGCAGGGCGGCCGCGATCCAGGCCGCCGTGGTGGCAGCATCGCGCGCTTCCGGCACCTCGGCCAGCTGGTCGGCCGGCGCGTCGCGTTCGACCAGCAGCGTGCGCTGGCCGCCGTGGAACCAGTCGATCTGCTGGGCGCGGTGCGGATTGGCGACGGTTTCGCCTTCGGTGCCGCGCATCAGGAAGGCGTCGCCGCGCTGCGGCGGGGCGGCCGTGCCGAAGTACTCGCCCAAGGTCGCCAGGTATTCCGGATGCGTGTACGAGACCAGGCGCAGCGCCGGGCCGTTGTAGGGCTGCAGGATCTTGACCAGGGTATGCGTGGAGTTGCGTACGCCGAGGATGCGGCGCAGCGACAGCATGCGGGCCAGGCTCGGGGCCAGCCCCTCGATCGGGATGAAGGCGGGGCGGCGGCTGGCCGCCGCCTGCAGGATGTCGGTGCTCGAGCCGGCTTCGGCCAGGCCGAGTTCGGCCAGGATCTCGGCCGTGGTGATGCGGCCCGGATCGCTGCGCACGCCATGCACCAGGGTCGGCACGCCCTCGCGCGCCAGCAGCAGCGCCAGCAGCGGGGTCAGGTTGGCCAGCTTGCGCGCGCCGTTATAGCTCGGGATCAGTACCGGGGCGAACTCGCCCGGCGGGCTCGGCAGCGGCGCGAAGGCGCATTCCGCCGCATCCATGAAGCCGGCCAGTTCCTCCACCGACTCGCCCTTGATGCGCATCGCCAGCAGGATGGCGCCCAGCTCGAGGTCGGACACGCGCCCTTCCAGCATCGCCGCGTAGAGGGCTCTAGCATCCTCGCGCGACATGCTGCGCGCCCCTTTGACGCCGCGGCCGATTTCCTTGATGAAGGGGGCGGCGGCGAATGCTTCGCTTGTCTTGTTCATTGCGCAAGGATACAACGCTTGACCGCAGCATGTGCGCGCCGGCCTGAGTTTTTGGCTGGCCTTGTGCAAGTGCAGCATTTTCGGTCTACACTGGATAGTCCCTCTTGACACTCATGCACCATGATCAACACGCCTGCAATCGAAAATACCAACGTCAGTTCGTTCGCGCAGATGCCGACGCCGAACGAACTCCACGCCACCCTGCCCCTGAGCGACCGCGCCTTCGCCACCGTGATGGGCGGCCGCGAAACCCTGCGCAACATCCTCGACCGCAAGGACAAGCGCCTGTTCGTGGTCGTCGGCCCCTGCTCGATCCACGATCCGGAAGCCGGCCTCGACTATGCGCGCCGCCTCAAGGCGCTGCAGGCGGAAGTCGCCGATACGATGGTGCTGGTGATGCGCGTGTATTTCGAGAAGCCGCGCACGACCACCGGCTGGAAGGGCTATATCAACGACCCCTTCATGGACGACTCCTTCCGCGTCGACGTCGGCATGGAACGCGCGCGCCGCTTCCTGCTCGACGTCTGCGAGCTGGGCCTGCCCACCGCCACCGAAGCGCTCGACCCGATCTCGCCGCAGTACCTGGGCGATTTGATCGCCTGGACCGCCATCGGCGCCAGGACCACCGAATCGCAGACCCACCGCGAGATGTCGTCCGGCCTGTCGACCCCGGTCGGTTTCAAGAACGGCACCGACGGCGACGTCTCCATTGCGGTCAACGCGGTGCTGTCCTCGGCCAACCCGCACGCCTTCCTCGGCATCAATGGCCAGGGCACGGTATCGATCGTGCGCACCAGCGGCAATGCCTACGGCCACGTGGTGCTGCGCGGCGGCGGCGGCCGTCCGAACTACGATTCGGTGTCGGTGGCGATCGCCGAGCAGGCGC
The DNA here is from genome assembly GCF_059685865.1 of Telluria sp. ZB4P36. Classification (NCBI taxonomy): domain Bacteria; kingdom Pseudomonadati; phylum Pseudomonadota; class Betaproteobacteria; order Burkholderiales; family Oxalobacteraceae; genus Telluria; species Telluria sp. ZB4P36. The sequence continues at coordinate 9,620 of NZ_JCASIE010000031.1, read as the reverse complement.
TGAAGAAGGCCGGGCTGCCGGCCAACCTGGTGGTGGATTGCTCGCATGCCAACAGCTACAAGAAACCGGACCTGCAGCCGCTCGTGATGTCGGACGTGATCCAGCAGATCAAGCACGGCAACCGCTCGCTGGTCGGCGTGATGATCGAGTCGAACATCGTCAGCGGCGCCCAGGCGATTCCGGAAGACCTGTCGCAGCTGAAGTACGGCTGCTCGGTGACCGACGGCTGCATCGGCTGGGAAGAGACCGAGGCGATGCTGCGCAGTGCGCACAAGGAGTTGCTGCAGCGTCCCTAACCGTCTTTCGTAGCGTGGGCGGCACGTAATCTGGGCCACTGGCCCAGATTACCCCACCCTACTGTAAAATCGCGCTTTTCCCTCCAGCTGTTTCCCCCATGATTGTCCTCGGCGTCGAATCCTCCTGCGATGAAACCGGCCTGGCTCTGTACGACACCGAGCGCGGCCTGCTGTCCCATGCCCTGCATTCGCAGGTGGCCATGCACGAAGAGTATGGCGGCGTGGTGCCGGAACTGGCTTCGCGCGATCACATCCGCCGCGCCCTGCCCTTGCTGGAAGAAGTCATCCAGCGCGCCGGCATCCCGATGGATGCGATCGATGCCATCGCCTACACCCAGGGCCCGGGCCTGGCCGGGGCCCTGCTGGTCGGCTCCTCGGTGGCCTGCTCGCTGGCGCTGGCGCTGGACAAGCCGGTACTGGGAGTGCACCACCTGGAAGGCCATTTGCTGTCGCCGCTGCTGGCCAGCGAACGCCCCGACTTTCCCTTCATCGCCCTGCTGGTCTCGGGCGGCCACACCCAGCTGATGCGGGTGGACGGCGTCGGCCGCTATACGCTGCTGGGCGAGACCCTCGACGACGCCGCCGGCGAAGCCTTCGACAAGTCGGCCAAGCTGCTGGGCCTGGGCTATCCGGGCGGACCGGCGATCTCGCGCCTGGCCGAGTTCGGCGACCCTGCCGCCTATACGCTGCCGCGCCCGATGCTGCATTCGAAGGATTTCAACTTCAGCTTCTCGGGCCTGAAGACCGCCGTGCTTACCGTGGTCAAGAACCACGAAGAGAAGGTGGTCGCGAACATCTGCGAGCAGGACAAGGCCAACATCGCGCGCGGCTTCGTCGACGCCATCGTCGAGGTGCTGACCGCGAAGTGCGTCAACGCCCTGCGCCATACCGGCCTCAAGCGCCTGGTGATCGCCGGCGGCGTCGGCGCCAACCGCCAGCTGCGCGCATCGCTGAATGCGGCCGCGGCCAAGCGCAAGTTCCAGGTCTATTATCCGGAGCTGGAATTCTGCACCGACAACGGCGCCATGATTGCCTTCGCGGGCGCCATGCGTCTCGAGCGCAACCCGGCGCTGGCCCAGCGCGACTATGCGTTCAACGTGCGTCCGCGCTGGCCGCTGGACGAGCTGGAAGCCGCTTAAAACCGTGTTATCAAAATTGAACTTGCTAAGCTGATATCGATCCTACCGTGTGACCGCCGCTAACCAAACAATGGCAATATCCGACGGTTAAGATTTACGGAGGTTAGACGATGCGCGTTGTAAGTTGGAACATTCGTTGGGGTTGTGGCAAGGACGGGCGGATTCGCATCCATGCGATCATCGACGTCCTGCGCCGGCTGAATCCGGACGTAGTGTGCCTGCAAGAAGTAGCGGCCAATCACCCGGAACTGGACGGCGGCGCCACCGCCAACCAGTTCAAGCAGCTGGGTGGCGCTTTCGGCGGCTACCACATGATGGAGCACGCCCCGAGTGAACTCTACAAGAACAACTCGCCCCGCCTGTTCGGCAACCTGATCCTCTCGCGCTACCGCATCTCGCAAGTGCACCGCCACCTGCTGCCCTGGCCGGCCGACCCGGACAAGCCGGCCGGCATGCCGCGCGGGCTGATGGAAACCGTCATCGATGCGCCCAGCGGCAAGCTGCGCCTGATGACCACCCACCTCGAATACTATTCGCCGCTGCAGCGCATGGCGCAGGTGGCGCGCATCCGCGAACTGCACGCCGAGGCCAGTGCCCGTGCGCGCATCTTTCAGCCCGACCCGAACCTCGACGCGCCTTACCAGCTGGGCTTCCGTCCGGCCTCCAGCATCCTCTGCGGCGACTTCAATTTCGCACCGGACTCGAGCGACTACCAGGCCCTGCTGGCGCCGATCGACGGCGCCCCGGCTTTCCTGGATGCCTGGCGTGTCGCCCACGGCGGCGTGGCGCGCGCCCCGACCACCGGCCTGCACGGCTATCCGTGGCCGGACAAGCCCGAATGCTACGACTACTTCTTCGTCACCGACGACCTGGCGTCGCGCGTGGCGACGGTGGAAGTGCAGTCCGAGACCGCGGCCTCGGATCACCAGCCGATCGTACTGGAACTGAATTAAGCCTGCGGCTGTGGGGTTTCGCTGCGCGCCGCGATGTCGCGCAGCGCCTGCTCGAATACTTCGGGCGGCTGGCCGCCCGAGATCAGGTGGCGCTGGTTGATGATGATGGCCGGTACCGAATGGACGCCGGCGCGCTGGAAGAATTGCTCGCGTTCGCGCACTTCCTCGGCATACTCGTCGCTTGCGAGGATGCGTACCGCGGTGTCGCGGTCCAGGCCGACACGCTCGACGGCATTCAGCAGCACGTCATGGTTGCTGGGGTCTTCGCAATGGCTGAAGTAGGCTTCGAACAGGGCCATCTTGAGGTCGCGCTGGCGGCCCTCGTCCTCGGCCCAGGACAGCAGGCGGTGGGCGTCGAAGGTGTTGTAGATGCGGCCGCGCCTTTCCATGTCGAACGTAAAACCGACATCGAGGCCGCGCTGGCGGATCATCTCGCGGCTGTTGGCCTGCTGCTCGGCGGTGGCGCCGTACTTCTCGGTGATGTGCTCGACGATGTCCTGGCCGTCCGGGCCCATGTTCGGGTTCAGTTCGAAAGGCTGGAAATGCAGGTCGGCGCTGAGCTCGTTCTTGACGCGGGCCAGCGCCAGTTCCAGCGAGCTGAGCCCGATCGCGCACCATGGGCACGAGACGTCCGAGACGAAATCGATACGGAATTGCTTGGTCATGACGCCACCTTTCCTGTTCGTTGCGGCACGGGCGTGCCAGGTGGCGTAATGGTAACGCGATTACGGCCTTATTTCTTGGCCGTGCCTTTCGCCTTGCTGCCGATCTTCGACTCTTTTCCGGCAATCAGGTTACCGATATTGCTGCTATGCCGGAACAGCAGCAGCGCGCTCATCGCCGCCACCGCGAACAGGATCTCGTCCGCGCCGAACAGCAGGCCGTAGTAGAAAGGCGCGAAGATCGAGGCGATCAGCGCCGCCAGCGAGGAATAGCGGAAGGCATAGGCCACGATCAGCCAGGTCGCCAGCGTCGCCAGCCCCAGCCACACGTTAATCCCGAGCAGTACACCGAGCGCGGTCGCCACGCCCTTGCCGCCGACGAACTTGAAGAACACCGGCCACAGGTGGCCCAGGAACACGGCAATCGCCACCAGCGCAATCCCGCCGTCATCGAGTCCGTACTGCGGGCCATAGTGAACTGCCAGCCAGACCGCCAGCCAGCCCTTGGCGGCGTCGCCGAGCAGGGTCGCGATCGCGGCCTTCTTGCTGCCGCTGCGCAGCACATTGGTGGCGCCCGGGTTCTTGGAACCATAGGTGCGCGGGTCGGACAGGCCGAAGGCGCGGCTCATCACGACCGCGAAGGAAATCGAGCCGATCAGGTAGGCGGCAATGGTGGCGATCAGGGTATTCATCTCGTCTCTCTGGCGTTTTCTTGTCAGTGCAGATATGCAGGCGCACGGACTATACACCATGCCCTACAGCAAGTCACTCGGCCAGCGCGCACTGTACCGCCCGCGCGCCCAGCACCCCGGTCAGCACCGACGGCGCGATGCCGACCAGGTAGCCGCGACGGCCGCCGTTGATGTAGATCTTGTCCAGGGCCAGCACCGATTCCTCGACGTAGACCGGCATCGCCTTGCGCACGCCGAAGGGCGAAGTGCCGCCGACCTGGAAGCCGGAATGGCGCTGCGCCACCTCCGGCTTGCAGGGCTCGACCGACTTGCAGGGAATCGCCCGCGCCAGGTTCTTGGTCGACACCTTGCAGTCGCCATGCATCAGGACGATCAGCGGGCGCGCCGCCTCATCCTGCATCACCAAGGTCTTGATGACATTGTGCTCAGGCACGCCGAGTTCGCGCGAAGAAACGGCGGTGCCGCCATGTTCCTCATACTCGTAAGGATGTTCGGTAAAAACCACGCCATGCTTGCGCAGGAACTGGGTCGCGGGTGTTTCAGATACGTGCTCTTTCTTGGCCATGCGTGGTACGCTAAATACGAACATAAGGGGTTTCCATTATGCAGGAAGAAATTCGCTTTGCCACCTTCAATACCTTCAACCTGGCCCCGCCCGGCATGCAGTGCTACGAGAACCTGACGCCCTGCACGCAAGAAGAATACGAGGCCAAGCTGGACTGGACCGCGCACCAGATCGACCTGCTCAATGCCGACGTCATCGGCTTCCAGGAGATCTTCTCGCAAGCCACGCTGAGGGAGGTGCTGGCGCGTACCCGCCGCTACCGCGAGGCGGTCCACCTGGGCTTCGATCCCGACCCGGAAGCGCCGCGCCTGACGCCGAGCGTGGCGCTGGTCTCGCGCCTGCCGGTGCTGAGCCACGGGCGCGCCATGGCGATGTTCCCCGACAACGTGGCAATGCCGCCGGGCAGCCGCGACCCGGACCGCTTCACGCGCGCCCCGCTGCACGCCGAGGTCGAACTGGCGCCGGGCATCGTGATCGACGTGGTGGTGGTGCACCTGAAGTCGCGCCGTCCCGACTACCGCAGCAGCGATACCGGCGAAGACCCGAACCTGTATGCCCTGGCCTGCCTGCGCTCGCTGATCCGGCGCGGCACCGAGGCCACCGCGCTGCGCGTGCTGCTGACCGACATGGCGCGCGACAAGCAGCGTCCGCGCATCGTGCTGGGCGACTTCAACGACGTCGCCGATTCGGTGACCACCGAGATCGTGCTGGGCGAAGGCGCACCCCTGGGCGAGCGCATGTTCGACGCCGCGCGCCTGCACATGCATCAGGACAACCTGCGCCACGTCGGCTTCTCGATCGTCCACGAAAGCCGCCACTCGACCATCGACCATATCCTGGTATCGCAGGAGTTCAATCCCCAGCTGCCGGATGCGATCGGCGAAGTGGTGGACGTGGTCTACCTCAATGACCACCTGAACCTCGGGCTGCCGGAGGCCTCAGACCATGGGCAGGTGCTGGCGCGGATCCGGCTGTATCCGCAGGACGGACAGCCGAACGGCAGGCTGGACTGACATGTAGAACAGCGTCGGATCAGTGCGAAGTCGGCTTGAAATCGGGCCGGGCGCTCGCCCCGGCCGCATAAAAACCCTGGTACTCGTCGCAACCGTGCTGGCGCAGGAAGCGTAGCTGCTCCTCGGTTTCCACGCCTTCGGCCACCACGCGCAGGCGCAGGCTGCGCGCCACCGCGATGATCGCCGGGATCAGCGCCGCATCCATCGGATCGTGCTCGATGTCGCTCACGAAGCTGCGGTCGATCTTCAGCTTCGACAGCGGGAAGCGCCGCAGCGACGACAGGCTCGACAGGCCGGTGCCGAAGCGGTCGATGGTCAGCTGCACGCCGCGTTCGCGCAGGACCGCCACCGTGGCGTCGAGTCCGTCGTCGCCGCGCATGATGGCGCCCTCGGTGATTTCCAGGTCGAGCCAGGCCGGCGCCAGCCCCGACTGCGCAAGCGCGGCGTCCACCGTGTCGAGCAGGCGGCCATGCAGGAACTGGATGTCGGACAGGTTCACCGCCACCGTTACCGCATGCCCCGCGTCGCGCCAGGTGCGCGCCTGGGTGCAGGCCTCGACCAGCACCCACTCGCCGATCGGTACGATCAGGCCGCATTCCTCGGCCACCGGCAGGAATTCGTGCGGCAGCAGCAGGCCGCGCTCCGGATGGCGCCAGCGGATCAGGGCTTCCATGCCGACCACCTTGCCGGACCCGACGTCGAGTTCGGGCTGGTACTCGAGCACGAACTCGCCTCGCTCGAGCGCCTGGCGCAGGCGCTTTTCCATGTCGCCGCGCTCGACCATGCGTGCGTTCATCTCGGGACTGAAGAAGCGGAAGCTGCTGCGGCCGTTCTGCTTGGCGTGGTACATGGCCACGTCGGCATGGTGCATCAGGGTGTCGACGTCGACGCCGTCGGTGGGACAGATCGCGACCCCGATCGAGGCCGACAGCGACAAGGCCTGCCCGGCTATGTCGATGGGACGCGAGACCGCCTGCATCACGGCGTCGGCGACGTGCGCCGCCTGGTCGCCCCCGCCGATGTCGGCCAGCAGCACGACGAATTCGTCGCCACCCAGGCGGCTGATGGTGTCGACCCGGCGCACGCAGCCGCGCAGGCGGGTGGCGATTTCGCGCAGCACCGCGTCGCCCGTCTGGTGGCCATTGTTGTCGTTGATGGCCTTGAAGCGGTCGAGGTCGAGGAACAGGACGGCGAAGCTGTCGCGCTGGCGGCGCCAGGTGGCCAGCGCATGGTGCATGCGGTCGAGGAACAGGGCGCGGTTCGGCAGGCCGGTGAGCATGTCGTGCTCGGCCTGGTGGCGCACCTGCGCTTCCACCCGCTTGCGTTCGCTGATGTCGGACAGCATCGCCATGTAGCTGCTGGCTTCGCCGTGCGGGTCGCGGATGGTGCTCAGCGCCACCCAGGCCGTGTAGTGCTCGCCGTTCTTGCGCAGGGCCGGCAGCTCGCCCTGCCAGCGGTCGTGGCCGTCGAGCTGGGACCAGATGGATTCATAGAAGCCCGCCCCCGCTTCGCCCCAGGGCAGGCTGGCCAGGGTCGAGCCGACGATGTCGGCGGCGCTGAAGCCGGTAATGTCGGTGAAGGCCCGGTTGACCGTCTGTACCCGGTACTCGGCATCCATGACGATGATGGCCTCGTGCGCGTTCTCGAACACGCGCGCCGCCTGGACCAGCTCGGCCTCGACCTGCTTGCGCGCGGTGATGTCGACCTCCATGCAGAACACCTGCTGGGTGGCGCCGTCGCGCTTGACGGGAAAGTGGTTGGAATGCAGCCACAGGCGCCGGCCGGCGGCGGTCTCGACTTGCCAGTCGCGCGGCGCCGGTGCGGCGCCGCCCTGCCAGATGTCGGCGATGACGCCGTCGAACTCGGCCTGGCGCTCGAGGTGGGAAACCAGTTCGCGGAAAGGCCGGCCCAGCGCATGGCTGGCCGGAATGCCGAACAGCTGGGCGCAGGCATGATTCCAGAAGCGCACGATGCCGGCCGCATCGGTCGAATGGACGGCGACCGCCGGCGCCATTTCGATCGCGGCGACGAAGCGGTACAGCCAGTCCAGCGCCTGGCGGCCGGGACCGTCAGGCGACATGCCCTCGGGCACGGCAGCCGGCGGCGAGGCGGGCAAGTCGGGCCCGCGCGGCCCACTGGGCCAGCCGGTCGGGTCGCGCGCTTGTTCGCTCACGGAAAGATCCTTTTCAGATGGAAATAGTCATGAATTTCATGACAATCCCATCATTCTTCCCACCTTTCCGACGCGCCGTTTGTGCTCGCGCAAAGGCAAGGCCCGTTTGCATTCCGTCGCGTTTTTCCGCATTCCAGACCCGCCGGCCAACCGCCTGTCGCATGCGGGTGGATCGGGGCGCCGCGTCTGTTTATATTGCCAACATGCGCAAGGAGCTCCACCCTATTGCCAGGACGGAGCCTGAGCGCGAAAAATTCCCCTCCCGGCTTCGCAGGACCTGCCTTCAGGCAGCGTTCTGCGGAGCCGCTTCCTGTTGCGGGTCGCCGTCTTCCTGCCCGGCTTGCGCATCGGGCTGCCCGTCGCGCTTGGTATCCTGCTTGCGCCTGGCCTTTTCTTCCGCCTTGCGCTTCTTCTCGAGTTCACGCTGCCGCTTTTCGTACTGGAAGTTCGTCTTTGCCATGTTTACCTCGTTGCCGGTGGATGTGGGTCGGTGCTGCGTGCTGCGCTTGATGCGAGGCCCATTATGGCCGACTGCGGGCGCAGTGGCTTGAATTAACCACGCGGGTGATGCTGGGCGTGCAGATGCTTGAGGCGCTCGCGCGCAACATGCGTATAGATCTGTGTGGTCGAAATGTCGGCATGCCCCAGCAGCAGTTGTACGACGCGCAAGTCGGCGCCGTGGTTCAGCAGATGGGTGGCGAAGGCGTGGCGCAGCGTGTGGGGCGACAGCGGCCCCTGGATGCCGGCCTTTTGCGCATGCTTCTTGATCAGGATCCAGAACATCTGCCGCGTCATCGCGCCGCCGCGGCCGGTGACGAAGAGCGCGTCGTCGACCTGCCCGTTCAGGATGATGCCGCGCGCATCCTTCAGGTAGCGCTCCAGCCAGAGGCGCGCTTCTGCGCCGAAAGGCACGAGGCGGGTCTTGCTGCCCTTGCCGGTGACGCGCAGCACGCCGTCGTTCAGGCTGACTTCGACCAGCTTCAGGGCCACCAGTTCCGACACCCGCAGCCCGCTCGCATACATCAGCTCGAGCATGGTGCGTTCGCGCAGCCCCAGCGGCGTGGACACGTCCGGCGCCGCGAGCAGGGCCTCGACCTGGCTTTCGCTCAGCGTGTGGACGAAACGGGTCGGCTGCCTGGCCGAGGCCATCTTGAGGCAGGGATCGTGCGGGATCTGGTTGCGGCGCAGCGCCAGTCCGTAGAAGCGCTTGAGCACCGAGAGGCGCCGGTTGGCCGAGCTGGGCCGGGTGTCGGCATGGCGTTCGGCGAAATAGGCAGCGATGTCCTCGGGCTCCACGCCCAGCAGGCTGGGGCGTTGCGGGCGCCTGGCCTGCAGCCAGCCGGCGAACAGCTTCAGGTCGCGGCGGTAGGCGTCGAGCGAATTTTGGGCCAGCCCCTGTTCCAGCCAGAGGGTGTCGCAGAACTCGTCGATCAGTCCCAGATCGATTGCTGCTGCCATGGGGATGCGGTGGCGCCTTCGTGGCGTAGCAGCCAGCGCTTGACCGAGAGGTGGAAGCCGTTTTCGTCGTCCTGGTTCGAGAAGCCGCCCAGCCCGCCGGACGCGGTCACGCGGTGGCAGGGAATGATGAGGGGGAACCAGTTGGCGCCGCAGGCCTGGCCGACCGCGCGCGGGGCCGAGCCGATCAGCTTGGCCACCTGGCCATAGGTCTTGACGTTGCCGCGCGGGATAGCGGAAATCTCGGACCAGACGCGGCGCTGGAAATCGGTGCCGGCATCAAGCAGCGGCAGCTCGAAGCGGAAATCGGGATCCTGCAGGTAGTGCGCGACCTGGCGGGCGGCCTGTTCGGCCACGGCGTTGTCGGCGGCTTTTTCCTCGAACGAGGGCTGCAGATACACCAGTTCGCGCACGCGGCCGTCCGTGGTGCGGATGCCGATGGCGCCAAATGCCGCCGGGACAATGGCGTTGAACAAGGTGCTTGCCTGGTCAGTCTTCATTCTTCCATCTTAACCGCTGGGATGGCGCCCTGCCAGTCCGGCGACCGCGCAGGCGAAAAAAAAGGTTCATCGCACTTTCCCGGGGAACGCATCCTTGATTTTCAGGAAGAAGTAGGATGCGTCTTGAAATCCGTAGGCCATGCGCTTGATGACCTTGATGCGATTGTTGACG
>NZ_JCASIE010000030.1:0-37134 GCF_059685865.1 Telluria sp. ZB4P36 | reverse complement strand
CACGGGGGTACCGGCGGCCTGCCGCATGTCCGGGTGCATCCCGCCGATGATGGACTTGAGCGGCGCGGGGGCTCCCGCGGCGCGGGCGGCGCCCGGCGGCGCCGCACCGGGCGGCGTCCCGGCCGCAGGTGCTGGCGCTGCCGCGATCGCCACCGGCGGATTGACTTTCCAGCCCTTGGACGGCGCCTGCGAACGCCAGCGCGTGCTGAGCGCGTCCATCGAGGCCGCCAGCGCTTCCTTGTCCTTGGCCGCCTTGGCGTCGGCCGCGGCTTTCTTGGCGGCGGCTTCCTGCTGCTGGGCCGGGGTCGGCTTCGGCAGCCCCGCCCACGAGGCCGCGCTGCAGGCCAGCAGGCCGGCCAGCACGCAGCTCAGTCGGAGGTGTTTGCTCATTGCTTGGCTCCCAGTGTTCCCGGCGCCGCGGGGCCCTGCGGGGCGGTGTTGGTGGCGGCCGGGGCTTCCACCGTGCCCGGGGCCGGCGCCGCCGGCTTGCCGTTCTCGCCCGGCTGGGTCTGCGTGCCCGGCTGGGCGCCGGTTGGCGCCGTGACGCCGGTACTCGGCCCCTGGCCGGTTTCGCGCACCGTGCCGGCGGTCTCGGCGCCCGAGCTGGTGCCGCCGGCGCCGCCAGCATGGCCCGGCGTGCCGCCCGCATAGGTGGCGTCGGTGACGGGCTTGGCCGTCGTGGCGATGATGGCGCCGGCGGTGCGCCCGCCCGCCGTCACCTGGCCCGGGTACTTGGTCTGCTCGATGCCGCCCACGCTCGCGTGGCGGCCGCGGTCGCAGCCGCTCGCCAGCATGGCCAGGGCGGCCAGGGCGGCCAGGGTGCCGTGGATCAGGATGGTGGATACGTTCATGGCGATCCTCAGTGTGCCGGGCCCGGACGCGGCGCGGGACGCGCCGGCTTGCCATCGGGGTGCGGGCGGTGCGCGGGGTCGGTGGCGGTGCCGTTCTTCACCTGTTCCAGCCACAGCGAGTGATGGGCGGCCGCCCAGTTCTCGTCGACGGTGCCTTCGCGCATGGCCTGGTAGGCGCCCGGCGTGCCCCAGGTGCCGATGTAGATGTGGCCCATGGCGGCCGCGATGTACAGGGCGGCGCCGGCCACGTGCAGGAAGTTCGCCACCTGCAGCACATAGCGGGTCTGGCCGAAGGTGACGAAGTCCAGCACCAGGCCGGTGATCGACATCAGGATGCCCAGCAGGGTCACGCCGAGCCAGAACCAGGCTTTTTCGCCGGCGTTGAAGAAGCCGGCCGGCGGGTGCTTGTGCGACACCAGGCCACCGCCCTGCTTCACCCATTGCCAGTCCTGGCGGTGGAAGAAATTCCGGCGCACGAAGGTAATGAACATCAGCACCGAACAGACGATGAACAGCGGGCCGACGAAGTTGTGCAGGTACTTGGAGATGATGGCGAACCAGGAGAACAGGTCGTGTCCCATCCACGGCAGCATGATCTTCTTGCCGTACATGATGATGATGCCGGTGATCGCCAGCGCGATGAAGCTATAGGCGGTGGCCCAGTGCACGTGGCGCTCCCAGGCGGTGAAGCGCTTGATGCGGCGTCCGGATGCCGGCACCTCTTTCGCTCCTCCGACCGCCTTGTAGAACACGAAGATCAGCAGCGGCACCGCCAGCAGGATGAAGCCGGCGATGCTGGCCAGCGGCCCGTTGCGCAGGTGGCGCCAGGTATTGCCGCCGCGCTGGACGATGACGTTGGCTTCGGTGGCCCCGTACTGGCCCAGGAAGTGGCGGTCCATGTGGACCCGGCCGGAGGATGCGTTGCCGCGGCCGGGCTCGCGCACCACCGAATCGCCCTCGATCTGGAGCATGGTCTGCTCCTCGGCGTAGGCGGGCTTGGCGTCCTTGTTGGGCACGCCAGCCCAGGCCGACGGCAGCAACAGCGCGAATACGAGGGCGACGATCAGGACCAGCGAGGCGCACATGGCGCCGGGGCTGGAGCGCAGGGGTGGGGTCGGCATCGTCGGCTCCTTACGGGTTGGCCCGGTTGTATTCGTTCTGCTTCATGCCACGGTCCTGCACCCTGGCCGACCAGGCCAGCCGGTCATTGTGGAAGCGCACCTGGTAGTGGCGGTTGTCTTCCTTGCCGGCGTATTCGCCGCGCAGCCATTCGGGATGCTGGTCGACCTCGAGGCAGCCCGCCAGCAGCAGCGGCAGGGCCAGTGCACAGTAGCGGAGCTTGCTCATTGCGGGAACCTCCCCGGATGGTTCTGCACGTCGCCCACCTGCTGGTTGCTACGCGGCAGGTCGCCTTTGGCCTTGACTTCGCCGCCGCGCTTGGGGCGGCCATAGGCGATCTTCCAGCCCCACAGCTCGGGGCCGTAGCCGCGCGTCTCGACGCGCTGGCGGTAGATGTCGGCGATCTGGTCGGCGTCGCCGCCCAGCAGGGCCTTGGTGCCGCATTGCTCGGCGCAGGCCGGCAGCTTGCCCTCGGCGATGCGGTTGCGGCCGTACTTCTTGAATTCGGCTTCCGAGGTATCCGGTTCCGGGCCGCCGGCGCAGAAGGTGCACTTGTCCATCTTGCCGCGGTGGTTGAACATGCCGGTCTCGGGGAATTGCGGCGCCCCGAAGGGACAGGCGTAGTAGCAGTAGCCGCAGCCGATGCACTGGTCCTTGCTGTGCAGGACGATGCCGTCCTCGGTGTGGTAGATGCAGTTGGTCGGGCACACCGCCAGGCAGGGTGCGTCGGTGCAGTGCATGCATGCGACCGATACCGAGCGCTCGCCCGGGATGCCGTCGTTGATGGTCACCACGCGGCGCCGGTTGACGCCCCATGGGGTCTCGTGTTCGTTCTTGCATGCGGTCACGCAGCCGTTGCAGTCGATGCAGCGCTCGGTGTCGCAGATGAATTTCATCCTTGCGGCCATGCTGTCCTCCTCCGCTTGTCCTCGTTTCTCGTCAGGCGCGCACTAGGCTTTGACAACCCGGCACAGCGACACCTTGGTTTCCTGCATCATCGTCACTGCGTCGTAGCCGTAGGTCCAGCCCGTGTTGCAGGCTTCGCCGCGCACGGTCGGGGCGCCGCCTTCGGGGTAATGGCGCTCGAGGTCCTCGCCCATCCACCAGCCGCCGAAGTGGAAAGGCATCCAGACCAGGCCGACCGGCACCCGCTCGGTCACCATCGCCATCATCTTCATGCGCGCACCGGTCGGGGTCTCGACCCAGACGTAGTCGCCGACCTTGGCCCGGATCTGGACCGCGTCGCGCGGGTTGAGCTCGACGAACATGTTCTGCTGCAGTTCCGCCAGCCAGGGGTTGGAGCGGGTTTCCTCGCCCCCGCCCTCGTACTCGACCAGGCGGCCCGAGGTCATGACCAGCGGGAAATCCTTCGAGTAATCGACGTCCTGCACCGACTTGTACAGGGTCGGCAGGCGCCAGAAGTTGGCCTTGTCGTCATAGGTCGGATATTTGGCGACCAGGTCGCGGCGCGGCGAGGCCAGCGGCTCGCGGTGGACCGGCACCGGGTCGGGGAAGTTCCAGACGTTGCAGCGCGCCCGCGCATTGCCGAAGGGCGCGCAACCGTGGGCGATGACGACCCGGATGATCCCGCCCGAGTTGTCGGTCTTCCAGTTCTTGCCCTCGGCCATGGCCTGCTCTTGCGGGGTGAGCTCGGCCCACCAGCCGAGCTTCTTCAGGAACACGTGGTCGAATTCCGGATAGCCGGTGTCGAGCTGGCTGTCCTTGTTGGTCGAGCCGTCGGATGCCAGCAGCGTCTGGCCATTGTGCTCGACGCCCCAGTTGGCGCGGAACGGCAGGCCGCCCTCGGCCACCGTCTTGCTCAGGTCGTACAGGATCGGCGTGCCCGGGTGCTTCAGCTCCGGCGTGCCCCAGCACGGCCACGGCAGGCCGTAGTAGTCGCCCTTGCAGGGACCGTCGTCGGCCCGCATGGTGGTCGGGTTGAAAGTGTGCTTGTTCTCCATGTGGAGTTTCAGGCGCTCCGGCGAACAGCCGGTGTAGCCGATGGTCCAGCAGGAGCGGTTGATCTCGCGCAGGATGTCCTCGACCACCGGTTCGTTCTGCACCACCTTGATGTTCTTGCACAGCTCGTTGTGGAAGCCGAGCTTCCTCGCCAGCAAATACATGATCTCATGGTCGGTCTTGCATTCGAACAGGGGCAGGATGACGCGCTCGCGCCACTGGATGCTGCGGTTCGAGGCCGTGCACGAGCCCGAGGTCTCGAACTGCGAGGCGGCCGGCAGCAGGTAGACGCCGTCGGTGCGCCCGTGCATCGAGGCCGTCATGCTCGGATAGGGGTCGACCACGACCATCATGTCGAGCTTCTGCATCGCCGCCTTCATGTCCGGCAGGCGGGTCTGGCTGTTCGGCGCGTGGCCCCAGTAGAACACCGCGCGCAGGTTGCTCGGCTGGTCGACGTACTGGTTCTCTTCGTTGACGGCGTCGAACCAGCGCGACACCGTGATGCCGGGCTTCTCCATCAGCTCCTTGGAGGCGAAGCGCGACAGGATCCAGTTGTACTCCACGCCCCAGACACTGGCGAAGTGTTTCCAGGCGCCTTCGGCGATACCGTAGTAGCCCGGCAGCGAGTCGCCGTTCGGGCCGACGTCGGTCGCGCCCTGCACGTTGTCGTGGCCGCGATAGATGTTGGCGCCGCCGCCCGGTTTGCCGATGTTGCCCAGTGCCAGTTGCAGGATCGACAGCGCGCGCACATTGGCGGTGCCCACCGTGTGCTGGGTGATGCCCATGCACCAGACCACCGAGGACGGCTTGTTCTTGGCCAGCATTTCGGCCGCCATGCGCACCGAGGCTTCCGGCACGCCTGTGACGTCCGAGACTTTATCCGGCGTCCATTTCGCCACTTCCTTGCGCACGTCTTCCATGCCGTAGGTGCGGGCGGCGATGTATTCCTTGTCTTCCCAGCCGTTCTGGAAGATGTGCCACAGGATGCCCCACACCAGCGGGATGTCGGTGCCGGGGCGTACCCGCACGTAATGGTGGGCGAAGCGCGCGGTGCGGGTGAAGCGCGGATCGATCACGATCATCTTCGCGCCCAGCTCCTTGGCATGCAGGAAGTGCAGCATCGAGATCGGGTGGGCCTCGGCCGGGTTGGAACCGATGAACATCACGGCCTTGCTGTGGTGCAAGTCGTTGAAGGAATTGGTCATCGCCCCGTAGCCGAAGGTCTGGGCCACGCCCGCGACCGTCGTCGAGTGGCAGATGCGCGCCTGGTGGTCGCAGTTGTTCGAGCCCCAGAAGGCGCTGAACTTGCGCAGCAAGTAGGCCTGCTCGTTGCTGTGCTTGGAGCTGCCGATGATCATCAGCGCGTCGGGTCCGGATTTCTGGCGCAGCTCGATCAGCTTGTCGCCGATCTCGTTGATGGCCTGGTCCCAGGAGATGCGCTGGTATTTTCCGCCCACCAGCTTCATCGGGTAACGCAGGCGGTGCTCGCCGAAGGCGTGCTCGCGCACCGACGCGCCCTTGGCGCAGTGCGCCCCCATATTAATCGGCGAATCGAAGGCGGCTTCCTGGCGGACCCAGACCCCGTTGGCCACCACCGCGTCCACCGAGCAGCCCACCGAGCAGTGGGTGCAGACGGTGCGCTTGATCTCGGTGGGCACCGGGGCGTCGGGGGCCTGGTCGGCATGCGCCGGTTCGATCACGTTCAGCGGCAGCTGCCGGGCCAGGGCGCCGGCGCCGGCGGCGACGCCCGCGCCGACCAGGAAGCGGCGCCGCTTGAGTCCGCTGTCGCGGACCGACTTGACTAGGGACATGCTGACTCTCCCGTTATGCTCACCAGTAGGCGGCGGTCTCGTAATAACGACGGATGTGCTCGGTTTCGTGGTAGCCGCGCTTGACCTGCGCGGACGCCGCCGGCGCCGCTGCCGGTGCTTCGGCGGCGCCCGCGCTGCCGGTGACCACGGCCAGCGCGCCCAGCGGCGCGGCTTTCAGGAAGCTGCGCCGGGCCGGGTCGGGCTGCGCGGCCGCCTTGCCGTCCGTGTCGTGCTCCAGTGCTTGCGGATGCTGTTCCATGCCTGTGCCTCGTCTTGGTTAAACTGGTGATTCGGTCAGGGCTTCCCCGACCACGAAGGCTTCCGCTTCGATGGCGAGGAAAGCCCCGGCCAGGCGCGCGACCAGCCGGTAGTAATTGACGCCATCGGTGGACGCGATGTCGTCCAGGCAGCGCTCGTACCAGGGCGCGATGTGGACTTCGAAGAAGGCCTGCTGGACCGTCAGCGGCTGGCGCGGAATCGTGCCTGACTGCGCGGGCGCGCCGGCGACCAGCACGCGCATGGTCTCGCACAGGGCACCCAGGTGGTCTTCGAACTCGCCGGCGCCGCGCGCGCGGCCAATGCCGAAGCGCGCCAGGTCGGCGCGCAGTTCGGCCAGCGGGGTGTCGTTCAGGTAGCCGGACAGGTAGCGCGAGCCGTAGGGGTTGAGCGGCGGCGTGCCGACGCTGATGAAGAGCGCGTCGAATTCCCCGGCCACCGCGTCCGGGTCCATGACGCCGGAGGCGAGGCTCAGGGCTTCCCAGGCCTGTTCCAGCGCCGGGTCGCCCCCTTCGGACAGGATCGGGTCGGCATGCGCCAGGGCGTCCAGCAGCGCGCCATCCGGCGCCGCCAGCAGCAGGCGCGACAGCAGAGCGTACAGGTCGGCGCGTGCCTGGTCTTCGCCGGACAGCGGCGGGGGCACGTTCACGTGCGTGGCGGGGTCGATGGGACGGTCGATCGGCGGCGCGTCGGTGAGGGACACGGTGCTGTACTCCTGTTAGCAAAGGGTCACGACCAGTGTAGTCCTCCCTTGCAGCAGGCCGCGCACGGTTGGGAGGCGGCTTCCCTCAGCGCATTCCCAGTGCGTGCATGAGGGTGCGGATCACGTAGGCCACCCCCGCCAGGGTGCCCACGCCGCCGAGCCAGAGCGCGCCCAGCCAGCCGAGGCGCCGCAGCCATTTGCGCCGGGCCGCGCCAGGCCGGGTCGCCATCTCAGTGATACCCCGCGTCGGCCTTGACCTTGCCCCGGAAAACCCAGTACGACCAGCCCGTGTACATCAGGATGATCGGCAGGATGAGCAGGGTGCCGACCAGCGCGAAGCCCTGGCTGCTCGGGGGTGAAGCCGCCTCCCAGATGGTGATCGCGGGCGGCACGATGTGCGGCCAGATGCTGATCGCCATGCCGCTGTAGCCGAGGAAGATCAGGGACAGCGCCGCCACGAAGGGTACCCGGTGCGGCGCGCGTGTGAGCGAACGCAGCAGAAGCACGATGAAGACCAGCACCAGCACCGGCACCGGCGCCAGGAACAGGATGTTCGGGAAGCTGAACCAGCGCTCGGCCACCGCCGGATCGCGCCACGGGGTCCAGATGCTGACGATGACGATCGCCGCCAGCAGCATCAGGGCGAAGGGGCGGGTCACCTGCACCATGCGCGCCTGCAGCTCGCCCTCGGTCTTCATCACCAGCCAGGTGGCGCCCAGCAGGGTGTAGGCGATCATCACGCCGACCCCGGCCAGCAGCGGGAAAGGGGCGATCCAGTCGAGCGGCCCGCCGGCATAGCTGCGTCCCGAGACCGCGATGCCGTCCAGGAAGGCGCCCAGCGAGACGCCCTGGAAGAAGGACGCCACCACCGAGCCGCCGATGAAGGCCTTGTCCCACAGGTGGCGTTCGTGTTCCTTGGCCTTGAAGCGGAATTCGAAGGCCACGCCGCGGAACACCAGGCCGACCAGCATGAAGATCAGCGGCAGGTAGAGCCCCGACAGGATGATCGAATACGCCACCGGGAAGGCCGCCAGCAGCCCCTCCCCGCCCAGCACCAGCCAGGTCTCGTTGCCGTCCCAGACCGGCGCCACCGTGTTCATCATGGTGTCGCGGTCGCGCTTTTTCGGGGTGAAGGGGAACAGCAGGCCGATGCCCAGGTCGAAGCCGTCCAGCAGCACGTACATGAAGACGGCGAAGTAGATGATGACCGCCCAGATGACGGTGGTGTCGATACCCATGCCTAGCCCTCCCGTTGCCCGTCGTGCGGCCCGCCCGGCCCTTCCGGCCCCGGCTCGTCGTCGTTGCCGACGTCCGCCGCGGACAGCGGCCGCATCGGCGTGCGTTCTTCGCCCGGCCCGCCCTCGGTGGGCCGGTTCAGCTCGAAGCGCTGCGGCCCCTTGCGGATCATGCGCAGCAGGTAGACGGTGCCGGTGCCGAACACGAAGAAGTAGGCGGCCACGAACAGCACCAGGGTCAGGGCCAGCGTGGCGGCGCCGTGCGGCGAGACCGCGTCGGCGGTGCGCAGCACCCCGTAGACCACCCAGGGCTGGCGCCCGACCTCGGTGGTAGTCCAGCCCGCCAGGATGGCGATCAGGCCGGCCGGCCCCATCCACAATGCGAAGCGCAGGAAGGGACGGCTGTGCCACAGGCGCGCTTCTCCTCCCCGCTTGCGGCGCAGCCACAGGCTCCAGGCGCCCAAGGCGATCATCAGCAGTCCGAGGCCCACCATCAGGCGGAAGCTCCAGAACACGATCAGCGCGTTGGGCCGGTCCTCGCGCGGGAAATCCTTCAGCCCCGGGATCTGCCCGCGCCAGCTGTGGGTCAGGATCAGGCTGCCCAGGTGCGGGATGCCGACCGCGTACTTCGTCCTTTCCTCCTCCATGTCCGGCACGCCGAACAGCAGCAGCGGGATGGCCTTGTCACCCTCGTTCTGCCAATGCCCTTCCATCGCCGCCAGCTTGGCCGGCTGGTGCTTGAGCGTATTCAGGCCGTGGAAGTCGCCCACCACGGCCTGGACCGGCGCGACCAGCAGGATCATCCACATCGCCATCGACAGCATCTTGCGCACCGCCGGGTTGTCGTGCCCGCGCAGCAGCTGCCAGGCTCCGGAGGCGCCGACGATCAGCGCCGTGGTGAGGTAGGCGGCGATCACCATGTGCAGCAGGCGGTAGGGAAAGGAGGGGTTGAACACGATCGCCAGCCAGTCGGCCGGCACCATGCGTCCGCCCTCGATCGCATAGCCCTGCGGGGTCTGCATCCAGCTGTTGGCGGCCAGGATCCAGGTGGCCGAGATCAGGGTCCCGACCGCGACCGCGCAGGTGGAGGCGAAGTGCAGGCCCGGACCGACGCGGGTCCAGCCGAACAGCATCACGCCCAGGAAACCGGCCTCGAGGAAGAAGGCGGTCAGCACCTCGTAGGACAGGATCGGTCCCATGATGCTGCCGGCGAATTCGGACAGGTAGCTCCAGTTGGTGCCGATCTGGTAGGCCATCACGATGCCGGACACCACGCCCATGCCGAAGGTGACGGCGAAGATCTTGAGCCAGTAGTGGTAGAGGTCGACGTAGACCTGGCGCCCCGTGCGCAGCCAGCACAGCTCGAGGACGGCCAGGTAGCTTGCCATGCCGATTGTGATTGCTGGAAACAAGATGTGGAAGGACATCGTGAACGCGAATTGCACGCGCGCCAGATCCAAAGCGGACAAACCGAACATGCGGGCTCCTTCGCTCGTCGTACTCCGTTGTGGTGTCCAGAATCTAGCATGCGGGATGGGTGCGCACGCTTGGCGATGTCGATTTGATACGCCGAAGACTGCCGTCGAGGGCCACTGATCCATATTAATGGTGCGTCAGATCGGTCCTGCCGGCCCGAAGCACTCGTCTATATTGGCTGACGATTCACGCCCTCCGATCATCCACCCTGACCACACGAGGAGAACAACATGTCACCAAACGACCGTCTTGACCGCGATGCCCTGGTCCTCGACCGGCCCCGGACCCCGGACCAGCCTGCCGGTTCCTCGGACATTCGCGGCCCCTGGGCCGAAGCCGAGGCCCGGGTCGCGCAAGCCACCGTGCAGCCGGTGCTCCAGGGGGACGGCTTCACCTACCGGCACGACTGGGGCGCGCGGCGCGGCGAATGGCTGTTGCGGCTGAACTGGAACGCCATCCAGCCCGGCTCGAGGGTGTTCGTGGCGATCGGCGAAGGCGTACCGGGCGGACCGCCTGCCGGCAAGTTCATCGGTGCGGCGCGCTACACGGTGCACAACGTGGCCCCGCGCTGGAACGGCGTCGACGTCTGGATCAACATCGAGTGGAGCTCGGACATCTCGCTCTACGTCGATTACCTGATCGTCAACCCGCCCGTGACGCCCCCGGACCTGCGCACGGTCTCGGTCACGGTGCACCGCCACAGCAGCGTGGCCCTGAGCGAGGCCGACGCCGACCGGATCCTGGCCGACATGGGCACCATCCTCCAGAACGACGACACCGGCCCGGACGTCGCGACCCCGGTCCGTTTCGTGCGCAACGGCGAGGTCCGGGTGCTGCCGGCGACCGTTCCCGGCACCATCCAGACGGCGGCCGACCTGACGGCGCTGCTGAGCGCGGGCACCGGGATCAAGGTCGTGCAGGCGATCCGCTGGTGCGGCGGCCCCGGCGACAGCATCATCGGCTGCGCCCCGGTCGGCAGCGCCTCGGTCAACGTGGCCGCGGTGCGCTTCACCGCCAGCCAGGAAGGCCTGATCTGGGTGCATGAATACGGCCACAACTGCGGCCTCGGCCACCGCACCGACGACCCGCGCGCCGTCATGTACCCGTCCGTCGGCACCGACCACAACGTGGTCAATGCGGCGGAGTCGACGGCATACTTGGCAGGCCCGCTCACCATCACCGGCAATGTGATGCCGGCCGGCGGCTGCTCCTGCGGTGCGGGCGGCCTGCAGGCGCCGGCCGACGTGCGCGACTTCGTGTCCCGCCACTGGGTCGAGGGCGTGCCCTGGGAGCTGGCCTCGCAATACGGCGAGCAGGATGCCCGCCTGCTGCTCGACTGGCTGGTGCAGGAGCCCGGGCAACACGACGAGTTCCTGACCCAGATCGTGGCCACCCTCGGCTATATCGGCAGCGAGATCGCGGTCCAGCCCCTGATCGACTTCGTGCAGGGGCCGCGCACCGGCCGGGCGGTGTTCAATGCACGGAATACCGCCCTGCTCCGCCTGGGCGACCTGGCCAACCGCAGCGGCAGCCAGGCCGCGCTCGACTTCCTGATGCGGGTCGCAGGCGACATGGGCCTGGCGCGCGCGCTGGCGGCGTCCCAGGCATCCGAAGAAGCGGCCGAGGCGGCCAAGGTTCGGGGCGTGGTGGCGCCGACCCTCGACACCCTGGCGGCCGAGCTGGCCGTGGCCGCGACCTTCGGGCTGGCCCTGGCCGGGACGGCGCAGTCGCAGCAGACCGTCGACGCGCTCAAGGGGGATGCCGACGCCTTCGCGACGGTGAACCAGGCGGCGCTGGAGGCGGCCGAGATCGCCGCGACCGTGCGCGCCAGGGGCCGGGAAGAGTATTACAGGATGAAGGCGGAACACCGGCATCACCTGTAACCGACCTGCCCTCGGGAAAATGAAACCGGGATGCAGACCGGCCGTCTATAATGGCTGCGTCAGCATTTCGGTTTTTTTTCGCCATGAACCAACCCATGTCGCTTCCGGGCGAAGCGCCGGTCAGCATCCAGGCCCTCAAGACCAGCTGCGGCGCCTGCAGCATGCACCAGCTGTGCCTGCCGATGGGGCTCGAGGATGCCGACATCAACCGCCTCGACCAGATCATCGGCCGCCGCCGCCGCCTCGCGCGCGACGAGCGCCTGTACGCCATGGGCGAGCCCTTCCGCAACCTGTACGCGGTGCGCTTCGGGCATTTCAAGACCTACCAGGTGAACGCGGCCGGCGAAACCCAGATCACCGGCTTCCAGATGGCCGGCGAACTGCTGGGCATGGACGCGATCAGCGGCACCCACCACTGCGATGCCGTGGCGCTCGAGGACAGCGAGGTCTGCGAGATCCCCTTCACCCGGCTGGAAGAGCTGTTCGGCCAGGTGCCTGCCCTGCTGCGCCACTTCCACCGCATCATGAGCCAGGAAATCACGCGCGAGCAGAACGTCATGCTGCTGCTCGGCAATATGCGGGCGGAGCAGCGCTTCGCGGTCTTCCTGGTCAACCTGTCGGCGCGCTATGCCGCACGCGGCTATTCGCCGAACGGTTTTCAGCTGCGCATGTCGCGCGAAGATATCGGCAACTACCTCGGCCTGACCATCGAAAGCGTCAGCCGCCTGCTGTCGCGCTTCAAGAAGCAGGGCTGGCTGCAGGTCGACAAGCGCGACCTTACCCTGCTCGACCCGGTCAAGCTCAAGGCGCTGGCGGCCGGCACCGACGTCTGCAGCCCGATGGGCTAGTTCAGCCGCGATGGCCGCGCCCCTGCGCGATGCGCATGTGGACCTCCATTTGCGCAGCGATGGCGAGACCCGCTTCCGGGACCGCCATGCCTATGCCCAGCTGGTACTGCCCGTCTGCGGCGAAGTCGCGCTCGAGATCGAAGGACGCCAGGGACGGCTCGATCCGCTGCACGCCGCGCTGGTGGCGCCCGGTTCCTGGCATTCGCAGTGCAGCCCGGTCGCCAACCAGTCCCTGATCCTCGACGTGGGCGCGGCCAGCTTCGAACAGGGACCGTGGCAGCGGCTGCTGGAGCGCCCCTTCACCGCCATCGGCCCCCCGCCCGCAAGCTGGTCGAATTCATGGGCATCCTGGCCGCCACCCAGCCGCCCGCCCCATCGGTGCTGCAGGGCTGGACGCCGCTGCTGCTCGACACCCTCACGCTGGGAACAGCGCAGCCGGCCTGCTCGCCCGCATCGAGGTCGAACCCGGCCTGCCCTGGAACACCGACAGCATGGCGCGCACGGTGGGCCTACCAGCCGCCTGCATGCCCTGTTCCGCCTCGAACACGACAGCACGCCCCATGACTGGCTGCTGGCCTGCCGGCTGCGGCGCGCCTGCGAGTGGCTGGCCGCTACCGAACGGCCGGTGGCCGAGATCGCGCTGGCCGCCGGGTTCTCGGAGCAGAGCGCCCTGACGCGGGCCATGCGCCGGGCCATGGATACGACGCCGGCCGCCTATCGGCGCGCGCAAACGCGATAGCAATTGTCCGCGCGGTTACGCGAGTTACATAGAGGGACTTAGTGCTTGAAGGAGCTGATCAATGCCGGTAACCCGGCGACACTGGTACGCGCGGCAGTGCTCAGTGGTGTTGGTCCGGTGAACCAGGAAGCCCGAATGCGCTCGGCCTGCAGTTTTTCGTCCTCAGATAGCCCGGCCTGTACGGCCGCCAATCGGTTCGCGAGTTCCTTGGGAGTGTTGGGGAGCTGTTCGCCAAGGAGGAGCATGAGAGCGAGTCCTTTCACCTTGTCCTTCGAACCAACGCTCGAAAAATAATTTGCCAGGTATGCTGTTGATGGCATGAACGCTTGGCGAGACGCCTTTTCCCACCACATTAAAGCGGTGTTGAGGTCCCCCTTCTTGCCAAAGTAAATGGCAACATCGTGCTGGGCGATGTCATAGCCGCCTTCTGCAGCGCGAAGCTTGTACTTCAATGCGGACTGTTCATCCAATGGCACAACGCCAGGGAACTGTCCGGCGAAGTAGCAACCCAGCTTGTACGAAGCAAGTAAATTCCCGGATTCCGCCGCCTCGGAAAAGTAGCGGAATGCTGTCTTATTGTCCTGGGGAGTTCCAATGCCATTATTGTGGAACATCCCGAGGTGGTACTTGACCTCCGCGTTACCGGTCCCAGCGAGCACGGTAAGTTGTTTGACCATCGCCGCAGGCGATGTGTCGGCGGCGTTGGCCGGTGATGCGCAGACGAAGACAACGCTGACAAGCGAAAGAAGTCTTTTGGCAATGTGCATGATATGTATCGCAACCCCTAAGCTAAAGTGTATCAAATGACGCCACAATACATGGCTTGACCGTGCTCGTGTCATCGCCAGCCGGCCCTGAATGATTGATGCGTTCCTTATCAACGCCCAAATTTTGCGAGGACGCCACATCTGGAGGGCCTTCCAGCCCGCCACTGCCGCGCATACCGCAAGCGAAGGGCTGCAGTTCCTCGGCGTCGTGACGGCGGTGGCGATCCCGGCAGGCTGCGCCTGGCCAGGCGCGAGGGCCAGCAGCATGAGCGCCAGCAAGCGGCGCGAGAACCATCGTGAAGCGGATGCGGGAAGCGGGATCGTCGGCATGAGGGGCTCGTGGTAACAGGACGAGCGCATCATGCCGGCTTGGCGGGCTTGTTGAAAGCACCATCGCGGATGGCGCAGCATGCGCTGCCGGCGGTAGCGCCAGGTGCTCCCGGCGATCTAGATGTCGATGACGAGGTCCGGGCGGAAGGCTTCCTGTTCGCCCTTGCTGAGGTAACCGAGCGGATTGGCCACCACGCGGCAGGACCAGGACCTGTCCGCATCGACGCCGCTGACAAGGTAATCGTTCGCGCAGTGCAGGTGCCCGTGGATCCAGACATCGGCCTGCGGGAACAGCGCGTCGAGCGCATTGCAGAATCCCGCGGTGCCGGGGGTGAGGCCGTAGCGCGGGTCGGCGCTCTGCAGGCTGGGCGCGAAGTGCGTCACCACCACCGTGCGGCCCTCGAACGGAAGCGCCAGCGCGCCACGCAGCCAGTCCTGGCACTCCAGCGACATGGCGCGGATGCCCTCGGCCAGCACCTTCTCGCCGTTCTTCAGGGTGGTGTTCTTCGACAGGTAGTAATTGGCGGCGCGGAAGGCCTTCTCGCGCCGCTGCAGCTGCTTGCTCAGGTCCTGTTCCTGCACGGCCAGCGCGTCGAAGTCGCTCCACAGGGTGGTGCCGATGAAGCGCAGCTGCCCGATGACCAGGGTTTCGCGGTCCAGCCATTCGATGCCGAGGCGCGCGCAGGTGCCCTGCAGGCGCGCATAGGCCTCGTCGAACTCGAGACCGTCGAATTCGTGGTTGCCGGGGATGTACAGCACCCGGGCGCTGCCCGCACCCGGCCGCAGCGGCGAAAACCGCTCCAGCCCGAAGTCGTCGTCCGTCAGGCGCGAGCCGGACTGGTAGGAGCCGATGTCGCCAGCCAGGATGACGATGTCGGTATCGTCGCGGATCTGCGGGACAAAGCCCGCATAACGTTCGAGGTGCAGGTCGGAGAAAAGCTGGATGCGCATGGTCGCGCAGTATAGCGGCTTTCCGCTCCAGCCTGCGCCGGCGGCGCTAGAACGTGACGCGCACGTAGGGCGCGCTCTGCTTCGCCTCGCCGTGGTAGACCGCTTCGATGTTGTTGCCGTCCGGGTCGAGCACGAAGGCGCCGTAGTAGCCCGGGTGGTAGGCGCGCTCGCCGGGACGGCCGTTGTCCCTGCCGCCGGCGGCCAGCGCCGCGAAGTAGAAGGCATTCACCATCTTGCGGTCGCGCGCCTGGAAGGCCAGGTGGTGGCGCCCGGTGAGCACCCCTTGCGCCGCCTCGCTGTCGCGGCTGGAGATGAACAGCTCGTCGGCCCAGAAATAATTGTCGCCCGAGCCGCCGAGGGGGATGCCCAGCACCTCGAACACGGCGGTGTAGAACCTGCGGGAAGCAGGCAAGTCGCGCACCACCAGCTGGATGTGGTCGATGAGGCGTCCGCGGAAGAGTTCCTGAGTTTCCATGCTGTGCTCCTGAAGAAGACGATCATGAGTACCGGCTGATCCCGCTAGTGTAGGGCCGGCGGGCGGCCTTGGCAACGGCATCGGCATCACTCCTTCGGCGTCACGATGGCGCCCCGATACAATGCTTCGGTGATGCGCTCCTGGAAGCGCGCCTTGGACGAGAAGCGTCCGGGGTGCAGCTCGGGATTGTCGCTGTCGCCGCCGGCGGAGATGCGCAGGCTGCCCTGCGGGCCGAACAGGGTGCCGTTGGTGCCGGCCACGTAGCAGTCCAGGCCCGGCGGCGCAAGGGGCGCCTGCACTGCGAAATCGTCCGACTGCGCGATCCAGGGGCCTTTCGGATCCCAGCGTTCGTCGCCGTCCTTCTCGCGGCGGCGGTAGAGGGTGGCCGCATCGGCGAGCTTCGCCGGCGCGAAGCCGGCCAGGTAGAAGCCGCCCTTCAGGCCCATCGGATCGAACACCAGGCGCCGCATCAGGCGGTCGAAGCGCTCGCGGCCCACGCGCTCCATGATGGTGGCGATGATGCCCGAGTTGAAGTTGACGTAGTCAAAATAGCTTCCCTCCCCCAGGTCGACCGCCGGGTCGAACTTGAAGCCGCCCTCGTCGCGCAAGGACGAGGTGTGCGTCAGCAGCATGCGCAGGGTGATCGGCTGGTCCGGGAAATGCGGATTGCGCAGGCGGTAGCCGAGGTAATCGCTGACATCGAGGTCCAGTGCCAGCCTGCCCTGCTCCACCAGCTTCATCGTGCCGAGCGTCGTCACGAATTTCGACACCGAGGCGACGCGGAACATCGTGTCCGCATCCATCGGCTGTGCCGGCGCTGTGGCGGACGCCATGCGCTTGACGCCGAACTGGCGGCTGTAGACGATCTCGCCCGCGCGGATCGCCACCGCTGCCAGGCCGGGCAGCGGGATGGCGGGATCGTCGACGATGGCCTGCAGCTGCCGGGTAAGGGCCGCCGCCTGTGGCGCAGGCAAGGCGGCGGACGCCGGGATCGACAGGCAAGCCATCGCCAGCAGCGCCGACAGCTTCATTGCGCCGGCCCTGCGCTCCACGTCAAGCCTTCTTCTGCTTCGCGATCCAGCCGTCCACCAGCTCGCCCAGCACGTCGAGCGGCACCGAGCCGGCGCCCAGCACCAGGTCGTGGAAGCCCGGCAGCGAGAACTTCTCTCCCAATTCCTTCTTCGCCTTCTCGCGCAGGTCGATGATGCGCAGCATGCCGATCATGTAGGCGTTGGCCTGGCCCGGCCAGGCGACGTAGCGCTCGACTTCCTGGGCGCCGATGCCGTAGTCGATCGCCTGCTGGCGGGTCCAGCCCTTCGAGTGCAGGCCTGTGTCGACCACCAGGCGGCGCGCGCGGAACAGTTCCGAACCGAGGGCGCCGAGCAGGCCGGGCACGTCGCCTTCGTACCAGCCCTGCTCCACCGCCAGGCGTTCGGTGTAGAGCGCCCAGCCTTCCGCGTGGGCGCTGCCGCCGCTGAAGATGCGCTGGCTGCGGAATTTCGGGATGCCGGTCAGCTCCTGCTGGATCGCCAGCTGGAAGTGGTGGCCCGGCACGGCTTCGTGGTAGGCCAGGCTGCGCATGCGGATCATGTCGAAGCTCGGGCCGCGCAGCGGCACCCAGAAGATGCCGGGACGGGTGCCGTCGGGCGCCGGCAGCGAGTAGTGCGCGGCGGCCGAGGGTTCGGTCAGCGGCGGCTCGCGGCGCACTTCGACGGGTGCGCGCGGCTTCAGCTTGAACAGCGCAGCGCTCCTGCGCTCGGCGTCCTTCACCATCTCGCCGTAGCTGGCGATGATGGCGGGACGTGGATCGCCCTCGCCTTTCGGCTGGAAGCGCGCATCCAGCTGCTTCATGCGGGTCTCGATATTGCCATCAACGAGGCCGAGCGAACGCAGGTGCCGGTCCATCTCGCCTTCGATGCGCGCCACTTCGCGCAGGCCGATCTCGTGGATCTCGTTCGGGGTCAGCTTGGTGCTGGTGAAGTTCTCGACCGCGCGCGCATAGGCCGCGCTGCCGTTGGGCAGGCGCGAAATGCCGGCCACGTCGCCGGTGCGGGGCTGGATCTCGAGCATGAAGTCCTGCACCCGCTTGTACGAGGGGCGGATGTGCTCGTCGACGATGCGGGCGGCGCGCGCCAGCGCGGCGCTGCGGATGTCCGGGTTCAGGCCTTCCATCTTCTCGGTACGCTGGGCCAGCGAGGTGACCAGCACGTTCTCGTTGGCGGCCGGCTTGAGGAAGCTGTCGACCTGGAACTGCGCACGCTCCAGGATGAAGCGCGGCGGGATCAGGGAACGCGCGGCGGCATCGCGGGCACGCGCCAGCGCTTCATCCATGCGGGCGCCGATCTGTTCCAGGCGCGCCAGGTAGCTCTCGACATCGGCCGGGTTGCGCAGCGGATGGGTGGTGGTCATGAAGTTGACCAGGCTGACCTGCGTGCCGCTGAACTGCGAGAAGACGAAGTTATGGTCCTCGAAGGGCTCGTTGGCGATCACGTTCTGCAGCGACCAGCGCATCACGGCAGCCGAGACGCGCTGGTTCTCGTCGAGCGGGCCGGCCATCCATTTGTCCAGGCGCGCCAGCCCGGTCCGGGCCAGCGCCTGCATCTTCTGGCGATGGGCCTTGGTGAGCGGGGTCAGCTCACGGTCCAGTTTTGCCTGCTCGGCGCCGCTGAAGTACTGGGTCGACGTCGCCAGCTGGGGGCTCATGCGCACCCAGTCTTCGGCGAACTTCCCGGCCCAGGTGTCGAAGGCCTTGTTCGGCTTGGCGGCCGCGGTTTTCGCCGCGGGCGCCGCATGCGCCACGGCCGGCATGGCCGCGCAGGCGATGGCGGCGGGGATGAACAGGGCGCCGATGGCGGCGCGCAGGCTGCGCTGGCGGAGGGATGGCATCGTGGTCTCGTTTCCTTGTCGTGTAGTATTCGGTGACGGCGCAGGCGCCGTGCTTGCCGCCGAGGAATCTAACATGGAAATGGCCGGATCAACAATGCACGCGCGCTAGAGACAGGCCGGCCGTATTGACACAATATTTCACCATGAAGAACTTCATGAAATTTTCTTTCACTGCGGCCGCGCTGCTGTATGCGTCCATCCTGGGTGCCGCGCCGGCCCACGCCCAGCAGTTCAAGGTCCTGCTGTTCACCAAGACCGCCGGCTGGCATCACGATGCCGTGCATGCCGGCGTAAGCGCCGTGCAGGAACTCGGCAAGCTGCATGATTTCGAGGTGTTCTGGACCGCCGATGCCGGCCGCGTGATGAAGGACGCCGAGCTGGCGAAGTACCAGGCGGTCGTCTTCCTCCTGACCACCGGCGACGTCCTGGACGAGCAGCAGCAGGCCGCCTTCCAACGCCACATCCGCAAGGGCGGCGGTTTCGTGGGGGTGCACAGCGCCTCGGACACGGAATACGGCTGGCCCTGGTACACGAAGCTGGTCGGCCACATGTTCCGCGTGCACCCGGCCGTGCAGACCGCCGTGCTGCAGGTCCGCGATCGCAACTTCCCCGGCATGGAGCGCTTCGCGCCGCGCACCCTGTTCACCGACGAATGGTACGAGTTCGGTCCCCCCACCTCGACGGCGCTCACTTACCTGCTGACGGTCGACGAATCCACCTACAGGCCGGAAACGGGCAAGCCGGACCGCCCCGGCAAGGGCATGGGCGCCTTCCACCCCATCAGCTGGTACCAGCCGTACGACGGCGGCCGGTCCTTCTACACGGCGCTGGGCCACATCGCGGCGACCTACCGCGATCCGCTCTTCCTGCACCACCTGTACGGCGGCATCTACTGGGCGGCGACCGGCCGCACGTTCAAGGCCGACTGAGCGCTGACGGTGCGCGGCTTGCGCGCATTCCTAGGCCGGGTCGGCCGTGATCACGAGCACCGCATCCCTGGCCCAGCTCCAGCTTCCCGCCAGGCGCCAGTCACGTTTCCCGCCCTCGACCACCACCTGCCAGTGCGTCGCTTCCAGTCCGGGCGCGTCGGCCTTGAACCGGCCCTGTGCATCCGGCAGCGCCTCGAGCACACGGTCGCGCTCCGGCTGGGTCGGGTGTGCCAGGCGGATGTGGAATGGCGCCCGCACCGGTTCGCCATGGCTGCGCAGGATGCCCGTGATGCGGCCGCCCGGAGCGTCGCAGGCTGCCTCGAAGCGCAGGCCCAGGCGGCTCGCCACGCGGTCGCGGCGCAGTTCCTGGTTGATGGCCTTGCCCTGCTTGTAATAGTCGCCGACCACCATCGCATCCGGACGGCTCGTGGCCAGCCAGACCATGACGGCGCCGCCGACCAGCACCAGTACCGGACCGATCATCAGGAACCAGGGCCAGCGGTGCCGGTACCAGGGCGCGGCCGGGGCGAGATTGGCTTGCATGTCCTTCTCCTTGTTTATTTCGGCACGATGAAGGCCGCTTCTTCGCTCACCCGCAGCGCCGCGCCATCCTGCGAGGCCAGGGTGAAGGCAATCCGGTTCGATCCCGGCTGGCCGTCAGCGCCGGCGATGCGCACCCGCACCGGTAGCGCGCGCGTGGTAGCCGGGCCGATCTCGACCAGGTCCCCGTCCGCGACCCGCGCCGAGGCGACGCCGTCCACCGTGATGCGCAGGCGTTGGGCCTGCTCGGTCGTGTTCATCACCTGCAGCCGGTAGACGTTCTCGATCATCCCGTCCTCCACTTCGCGCCCCATCGAACCGCGGTCGCGGATCACGTCGAGCTTGAGCGGATTGCGCAGCGCCAGCGAGGCGAGCATGGCGATGCCGAGGATCGCCAGCACCGCCGCATAGATCAGCACGCGCGGGCGCAGCACGCGGCGCCGCACCTGGGCCGGCCCCAGCTTCGCCGCCAGCGCGTTCTCGGTCGCGTAGCGGATCAGGCCGCGCGGCCGTCCTATCTTGTCCATCACGACCTTGCAGGCGTCGACACAGGCGGCGCAGCCGATGCACTCGTACTGCAGGCCCTGGCGGATATCGATCCCGGTCGGGCAGACCTGCACGCACATGCTGCAATCGATGCAGTCCCCGCTATTGGCCGTGCCCATGCGCGGATTGCGCGGTTCGCCGCGGGCGGCGTCGTAGGTGACGATCAGGGTGTCCTTGTCGAACATCGCGCTCTGGAAGCGCGCGTACGGGCACATGTATTTGCAGACCTGCTCGCGCAGCCAGCCGGCGTTGCCGTAAGTGGCGAATGCATAGAACAGCACCCAGAAGCACTCCCATGGGCCCAGCCCGAACCCGGCAATGCCTTGCGCGAGCTCGCGCACCGGGGTGAAATAGCCGACGAAAGTAAAACCGGTCCACCCCGCCACCCCGCCCCAGGCGGCATGCTTGCCGCCCTTGCGCGCGAGCTTTTCCAGGCTCCAGGGCTGGCGGTCGAGGCGGATGCGGGCGCTCCTCGCCCCTTCGAATTTACGCTCGATCCAGAGGAAGATCTCGGTATAGACCGTCTGCGGGCAGGCGAAGCCGCACCACACCCGGCCCGCCACCGCCGTCACCAGGAACAGCCCGTAGGCGCACAGGATCAGCAGCGCGGCCAGGTAGATGAAGTCCTGCGGCCACAAGACCAGCCCGAACAGATAAAACTTGCGGCTGGCCAGGTCGAACAGGACCGCCTGGCGGCCGTGCAGTCGGATCCACGGCAGGCCGTAGAACAGCAGCTGGGTGAGCCAGACGCAGGCCCAGCGCAACGAAGCATAGCGGCCCTTGATCTCACGCGGATAGATCTCCTCGCGCGGCGCATACATGCGGATCACCGCCTCTTTGGGCGCATTCATTTTGCCGCCGCCGTCGTGATGGCAGGATTCGACAGGCCCCACACATAGGCCGCCAGCACGTGCACCTTCTCTTCGCCGAGGAATTCGCCGAAGGCCGGCATGGTATTGCTGCGGCCCTTGCGGATGGTCTCCATCACGGTTTCCTGGCTGCCGCCGTACAGCCAGACCTTGTCCGCCAGGTTGGGCGCACCCATGGCCGGGTTGCCCTCGCCCTTGGCGCCATGGCAGGCCACGCAGGCGGCGAACTTCGGCTTGCCGAAGGCGACCTTGATCGGGTCCGCGCTCAAGCCTGACAGGTTGCGCACGTAGGCCGCCACGCTCTCGATATCCTTGTCCGAGCCGAGCGCCGCGCCCATCGGCGGCATGGCGCCGACCCGGCCCGCCAAGATGGCCTGCTTGATCACGGAGGGCTCGCCGCCATGCAGCCAGTCGCGGTCCGCCAGGTTCGGGAAGCCCTTGCTGCCGCGCGCATCCGAGCCGTGGCATTGGGCGCAGTAGGTCAGGAACAGGCGCTCGCCGATGGCCTGGGCTTGCGGGTCGGCCGCCACCGCCTTCAGGTCCTGCTTCGCGTATCGGGCGAACAGCGGCCCGAAGTCCGCCCTCGCCTGCTTCAGCTCGGCCTTGTACTCGCCGGTGGAGTTCCACCCCAGCTTGCCGGCATAGCTGCCCAGGCCCGGAAACAGCAGCAGGTAGGCGAAGCCGAACACGATGGTCAGGTAGAACAGCACGATCCACCAGCGCGGCATCGGCGTATTCAGTTCGGTCAGGTCTTCGTCCCAGACGTGGCCGGTGGTCTTGTCGTGCGTGCCGTCGGCGCGCAGCTTGACGCGGTAAGTCGACTGCGACCACAGCAGGATGCCGCAACCGAGGATCGACAGCACCGTGATGATGGCGATGTACCAGTGCCAGAACGCGTTGAAGAAATCAGCCACGCTCGCTCTCCCCTGCCTCGTCGGCGAACGGCAGTGCCGCGGCGCTGTCGAAATCGCTGCCCTTGCGCAGCACATAGGTCCAGCCCACGATGCCCAGGAAGGTCATGAAGCTGACGACGGTCATGACGCTGCTGGCGTCGTCAAAGATCTGTTGAAGAGCCATGCTAGTTCCTCTTCTTGATCTGGGTGCCCAGGCCCTGCAGGTAAGCGACCAGCGCGTCCTGCTCGGTCCTGCCGGCGACTTCGCCGGGCGCGGCCTGGATCTCGGCCTCGGTGTAGGGCACGCCGATGCGGCGCATGGCGCGCATCTTGGGGATGATCTCGGCCGGGTCCAGCCTGGCCTTGGCCAGCCACGGGTAGCCCGGCATATTCGATTCGGGCACCACGTCGCGCGGGTTGTCGAGGTGGGTGCGGTGCCATTCGTCGCTGTAGCGGCCGCCCACGCGGGCCAGGTCCGGGCCGGTGCGCTTGGAGCCCCACTGGAACGGGTGGTCATAGACGAATTCGCCCGCCACAGAATAGTGGCCATAGCGCTCGGTCTCGGCGCGGAAGGGGCGGATCATCTGCGAGTGGCAGTTGTAGCAGCCCTCGCGGATATAGACGTCGCGGCCCGCCAGGCGCAGCGGAGAATAAGGTTTCAGGCCCGCCACCGGCTCGGTGGTGGACTTCTGGAAGAACAGCGGCACGATCTCGACCAGGCCGCCGAAGGAAATCACGAGCAGCACCAGGCCAATCAGGAGCCAGGGGTTCTTCTCGATCCATTCATGCGTGAATTTCATTGTTCTACTCCAGGGTTCAGGCGTGCGCCGCTTCAGGCTGCGCGTGGTTCGGCTGCGGCTTGCTCGGGCCGGTCGGGATCCTGGCGTCCACGTTCTGCGTGCCGCTCAACGTCTTCCAGGTATTGAAGGCCATCAGCGCCATGCCCGACAGGTAGAGGAAGCCGCCACTGAAGCGGATCACGTAGTACGGGTAGGTCGCCTTGACGCTTTCGGCGAAGGTATAGGTCAGGGTGCCGTCCGGGTTCACCGCGCGCCACATCAGACCCTGCATCACGCCAGCGATCCACATCGAGGCGATGTAGAGCACGATGCCGATGGTGGCGACCCAGAAGTGGGCATCAAGCAATGGCATGCTCCACATCTGCTTCTTTCCCGCCAGGCGCGGGATCAGGTAGTAGATCGAGCCCATCGTGATGAAACCGACCCAGCCCAGGGCGCCGGCGTGGACGTGGGCGACGGTCCAGTCGGTGTAGTGCGACAGCGCGTTGATGGTCTTGATCGACATCATCGGGCCCTCGAAGGTGGCCATGCCGTAGAAGGACAGCGAGACGATCAGGAACTTCAGGATCGGGTCCGAGCGCAGCTTGTGCCAGGCGCCCGACAGGGTCATGATCCCGTTGATCATCCCGCCCCACGAAGGCGCCAGCAGGATCAGCGAGAACACCATGCCGATCGACTGGGTCCAGTCTGGCAGCGCGGTGTAGTGCAGGTGGTGCGGGCCGGCCCACATATAGGTGAAGATCAGGGCCCAGAAGTGGACGATCGACAGGCGGTAGGAGTACACCGGACGCTCGGCCTGTTTCGGGATGAAGTAATAGACCATGCCGAGATAGCCCGCGGTCAGGATGAAGCCCACCGCGTTATGGCCATACCACCACTGGATCATCGCGTCCTGCACGCCGGCGTAGACCGAGTAGGACTTCATGGCGGATACCGGCACCACCGCGCCGTTGACCACGTGGAGGACGGCGACCGCCAGGATGTAGCCGCCGAAGAACCAGTTGGCGACGTAGATGTGCTGGACGCGGCGCTTGACGATCGTGCCGAAGAAGACCACGGCGTAGGCCACCCAGACGACGGTGATCAGGATCGCGATCGGCCATTCGAGCTCGGCGTACTCCTTGCCGCGGGTGAAGCCCATCGGCAGCGAGATCGCGGCCGACACCAGCACCGCCTGCCAGCCCCAGAAGGTGAAGGCCGCCAGCCTGTCGCTGAACAGCCGCACCTGGCAGGTACGCTGCACCACGTAGTACGAAGTGGCGAACAGGCCGCAGATGCCGAAGGCGAAGATGACGGCATTGGTGTGCAGCGGACGCAGGCGTCCGTAGCTCAGCCAGGCGATGTCGAAGTTCAGCGCGGGCCAGGCCAGCTGGGCCGCGATGAAGACGCCGGCAGCCATGCCGATCACGCCCCAGACGACGGTCGCGATGGCAAACTGGCGCACGATCTTGTAGTTATAGATTAGACTGCAGGCCAAGATGCTCTCCTGAAAATACCTTGATGGATGACAATCAGGAGTGTCGTTTTTCGAACCGTAAAAATCCTTGATGTGAATCAAATTGTTCAGCATCAGATGAGTTATGGAGCTGAACGCCAACAGGGAACAACGCTCATGCCGCCTCTATCGACATCGGTATCGGAAGAATTGAACCAGCGCCTCCACCAGGCGCGTATGGATTTACTGGAGACGGTGCGCTCGCGCACCGATTCGCCGGACGACGAAGCACCCGCCATCGGTCCTCTCTCCCACCAGGGCCAGAGCGACGACGCGGCGCAATCCGAAATGATGAGCCACAACGAGCAGCACCTGGCCGACCACGAATCGGCGCTGCTGCACGAGATCGACGTCGCCATCGGCAAGCTCGAATCCGGCGGCGCCGGCATCTGCGAATCCTGCGGACGCGACATCCCGGAAGCGCGTCTGCTGGCCACGCCGACGGTGCGGCTGTGCATCCAGTGCCAGGAACAGCTCGAGAAGGATCAGCGTACGGGTCGTGGACCGTCGATGTAGGGCCCATCACCCGGGCCGGTCGTCGTCCACCAGGATGCGCATCCCCGGCCCTTCGAGATCCTCGAACTGCCCGCTTTCCGCCGCCCCGAAGAAAATCCACACCGCGAGCGCCACCAGGATCACGCTGAGCGGAACCAGCAAGTACAAGGCTTCCATGCCTACTCCTTGCGCAGGCGCAGCGCGTTGAGCACCACGACGGCCGAACTGGCGGCCATGCCGATCCCGGACAACCAGAGATTGAGCAGGCCGGTCGCCGCCGCCGGGATCGCGACCAGGTTGTAGACCGAGGCCCAGACCAGGTTCTGGCGAATGACGGCCAGCGTGCGGCGTGCGGTGTCGGCCGCGTCGGCCAGCGGGACCAGGCTGTCGCCCAGCAGGACGCCGTCGGCATTGACCTGGGCCAGCTCGGTCCCGTGGCCCATGGCGAAGGACACGTCGGCGCCGCGCAGCACGGCGGCATCATTGCTGCCGTCGCCCACCATCGCCACCACCGCCCCTTCCTGCTGCAGCTCGCGCACGAAGGCCAGCTTCTCGGCCGGCAGCCGGCCGCCGAAGGCGTTGGCGATGCCGAGCTGGCGCGCCACCGCTGTGGCCGCGGCCTGGTCGTCGCCGCTGAGCAGGATCACGGTCTTGCCGGCTTCCTGGAAGCGGCGCACCACCTCCTGCGCTTCCTGGCGCAGGCCGTCGGCGAGGTCGAAGCGCGCCAGCCACTGGCCCTCGCAGGCCAGCCAGGCGCTGCTGGTGCCGGTCGGCACCGCCGAGCGCACCACGCCGCCGGCCAGCCCCTGCACGAATTCGGCGGTGCCGATGCGGTAGACCACGCCGTCGATGATGCCTTCGAAGCCGCGTCCGATCTCGGCGCGCAGCTGGCGCGCCGCCAGGCCGTGCGCCGGCATCGCCGCACGGATCGCGATGCCGATCGGGTGCGAATTCTCGGCCTGCAGCGCGGCCCCGATCCGCAGGCACAGGTCGCTGTCGAGCGCGCCGACCGGCAGCACCTGGCGCAGCACCGGACGGCCCAGGGTCAGGGTGCCGGTCTTGTCGAACACGATATGGGTGGCGCGTTCCAGGGTCTCCAGCGCGTGCGGGGCGATCGCCAGCACACCGCGGCGCAGCAGGCGGTCGGTGGCCGCCGCCAGCGCGGTCGGGGTCGCGAGCGACAAGGCGCAGGGGCAGGACACCACCAGCACCGCGACCGCGGCATGCCAGGCGCGCGCGGGGTCGACCGTGCTCCAGATGAAGTAGACCACGACCGTGAGCGCCAGCAGCCCGAGCACGAACCAGGCGGCGACCCGGTCGGCCCACAGGGCGATGGCCGGCTTGCCATGCCCGGCCCGCTCGACCAGCCGCACCAGCATCGCCAGGGTGCTGTCGCGGGCGGCCGCGCTGACGCGTACCACGATCGCCTGGGCGGCGTTGACCGCGCCGCCCGGCAGGACATCGCCCGGCCCCATGCGGCGCGCCCGGCTTTCGCCGGTCAGCAGGGAAAAATCGAGCTCGCTGCTGCCCTCGACGATGACGCCGTCGGCCGGCACCGCCCGTCCGGGAGGCACCAGCACCAGCTCGCCCACCGCCAGGCTGGAGGCCGGCACCAGCTCGGTGTCGCGCGCATCCGGATCGCCGCGCAGCCGCAGCGCCGACGCCGGCACTCCGCCGCGCAGCGCGTCGAGGGCCTCGGTGGCGCGGCGGCGCGCACCCAGCTCCAGGTAGCGGCTGCCCAGCAGCAGGAATACGAACATCGCGATCGAGTCGAAGTAGACCTCGCCCTTGCCGGACACCAGCGCCGCGAAACTGCCGGCGAAGGCGGCCGCGATGCCCAGCGCCACCGGCACGTCCATGCCCGGCAGGCCGCGCTTCAGGTCGCGCCAGGCGCCGGCGAAGAAAGGCAGCGCCGAATAGAACACGGCCGGCAAGGTCAGCGCGAACGAGGCCCAGGCCATCAGCGCCGCCATGTCGGCGTCCATGGTCCCCTCGTCCGCCAGGTAGGCCGGCACCGCGTACATCATCACCTGCATCATCGACAGGCCGGCCACGAACAGCCGGCGGAACAGGGTGCGGCGCGCACGCTCGAGCGCTTGCGCATGGCGCTGCGCATCGTAGGGTGCGGCGGCGTAGCCGATCGCACGCAAGGCGCGCACGATCGCGCTCGGACGGCACAGCTCCGGGTCCCAGCGCAGGAACACGCGCCCGAGGCCGACGTTCAGCGCCACCTCGCGCATCCCGGCCAGCTGGCCCAGGCGGCGCTCGACCAGCCAGACGCAGGCGCCGCAGCGCACGCCCTCGATCGAGAAACTGCCCTCGCCCACCATGCCCACCTGGTCGATCAGCGCCAGCTCGGGATCGTCCGCGCCGCCGGTGGCGAATGCCGCATATTCGGTGCGGCTGCTGTAGTAATCGCCGAATCCGCCGCCGACGATCGCCTCGGCGGCAGCGGCGCAGCCGGGGCAGCACATGCTGCGCGGCGCGCCGTCGACCATGGCTTGCCAGCGGCTGCCCGCCGGGACCGGCGAGCCGCAGTGGAAGCAGCCGGCGCCGCCCTTCGTGGCCGCGGCCGGCGGCGGCATGATGTCGGCCAGCACGGCGCTCACGCTTCGGCCCCGGGCGCGACGCACAGGACGTCCACCCAACTCGACGGCACGCCGCCCGCGGCGCGCCACAATCCGAGCAGGCCGAAGCCGAGGATCAGCAGGCCGCAGGCCAGGCGCACCTGGCGCAGCCCGAACAGGGTGCGCAGCCGGACCCCGGCCAGGCCGAGCGCCGCCAGCATCGGCAAGGTGCCGAGGCCGAAGGCCAGCATCACGCTGGCGCCGCCTAACGCGGAACCGCTCAGCATGGCCGTCACCAGCACGCTGTACACCATCCCGCAGGGCAGCCAGCCCCACAGCAAGCCGGCGGCGAACATGCGCCCCGGGGTGGCGGCCGGCCCGATCCGGCGCAGCAGCGGAGCGATGCGCCGCCACAGGGCCTGCCCGCTCCTCTCCAGCAAAGTCAGGCCGTGCCAGGCATCCATCAGGTAGAGGCCCAGCGCGACCAGCATCAGGTTGGCGATCACGTAAGCGCCGGCCTGCAGCGCCGGCAGTCCGGCCAGGCTGGCCGCGCCGCCGGCCGCGCCGCCAGCCAATGCGCCGGCGGCGGCATAGCTGGCAATCCGGCCCGCGTTGTAGCTGGCGACGTGGACGGCGTCGGGCGCCGTGACGGTCCGCACCGGGACCGGAAAGGCCGGCCGCGGCGGCGCCGACAATGCGCCGACGATGCCGCCGCACATGCCGGCGCAGTGGACGCTGCCGGCCAGGCCGACCAGGAAGGCCGGCAGGAGATTGACGCCGTTCAGGGAAAGGTTCATACGGTCTGCGAATGGCGTGGCCGGTCCTGGGCGGCGGCGAGGTAGCGGTCGAACACCATGCACACGTTGCGGATCAGGAGGCGCCCCTTCATGCTGACGGCCAGCCATTCGGGGCCGACCGTGACCAGGCCGTCCTCTTCCATCTGGCGCAGGCGCGCCAGTTCGGGCGCGAAGTAGTCGTGGAAGACGATCGGGAAGGCCTGCTCCAGCGCCGCGATCGAGACCTCGAACTGGCACATCAGCTTCTGGATCAGGCTGCGGCGCAGCGCATCGTCCATGCCGAGGCGGATGCCGCGCGCCACCGGCAGCTCGTTCTGGTCGAGCAGCTCGTAGTATTCCTCGAGGGTCTTGACGTTCTGGCTGTAGGTCGCGCCCACCGCGCCGATCGCCGACACCCCGCAGGCCACCAGGTCGGTATCGGCATGGGTCGAATAGCCCTGGAAGTTGCGGTGCAGGCGGCCCTGGCGCTGTGCCACGGCGAGGTCGTCCTCCGGCTTGGCAAAATGGTCCATGCCGATGTAGACGTAGCCGGCTTCGCCCAGGCGCTCGATGCACAGCTGGAGCATCTGCAGCTTGGTGTCGCTGGACGGCATGTCGGCTTCGACGATGCGGCGCTGCGGCTTGAACAGCTGCGGCATGTGGGCATAGTGGTAAACGGCGATGCGGTCCGGGTCGGCGGCCACTACCTTGTCGAGGGTCCGGCGCATCGTGTCCAGGGTCTGTTTCGGCAAGCCGTAGATCAGGTCGATGCTCACCGAGCGAAAGCCGGCGACCCGCGCCGCGTCGATCACGGCGCGGGTGTCTTCCTCGGGCTGGACCCGGTTGACGGCGCGCTGCACCTCGGGATCGAAGTCCTGCACCCCGAGGCTGATGCGGTTGAAACCCTGGCGCCGCAGGCTGTGCACGCGCTCGGCGGACACCGTGCGCGGATCGACCTCGATCGAATACTCGCCCGCTTCGTCGGGCGCGAAGCGGAAGCTGCGGCGCAGGTGGGCCATCAGCTCGTCCATCTGCGCGTCCGTCAGATAGGTCGGCGTGCCGCCGCCGAAGTGCAGCTGCGCGAGGTCGTTGATGCCGGCGAACAGGGCGGCCTGCATGGCGATCTCGCGCTTCAGGTAAGACAGGTAGGTGGCGGCCTTCTCGCGCTGCCTGGTGACGATCTTGTTGCAGGCGCAGTAGTAGCAGACCGTGTCGCAGAACGGGATGTGCAGGTAGAGCGAGAGCGGACGCGCGCCGCCGCGGGTGCGCAGGCCGGCCACGGCGTGCAGGTAGTCGCGGTAGCCGAACTCCGGGCCGAAGCGGTCGGCCGTCGGGTAGGAGGTGTAGCGCGGGCCGTTCTTGCCGAGCCGCTTGAGCAGGCCGGCGTCGAAGTCCACGGTGGGATAGACGGCAATGGGGTGCACGGGCTGGCCCAAGGCCGGAAAAGCTGTTGCTTGCATCAATCAACTCCTGCTGCTGCCGGTTTGCGGAACTGCAAACCGGCTCGAATAACAGGCAGTTTATTGATCAGTGTCTCGGGAATCCTTGACTTGCATCAAATCCGGCCGAGTCTGTCATTTATCGTCGAGCTTGAACACCGACAGCGCCTGCACCAGCTGGCTGGCCTCGTCGGCCACGCTGGCCGAGACATTCGCCGATTCCTCGACCAGGGTCGCGTTCTCGCGCGTGATCTGGTCGAGCTGGGCCATGGCCGCATTGACCTGGGCGATGCCCTCGCCCTGTTCGCGGCTGGCGCCGGTGATGCCGTTCATGATGGCGGCCGCCTCCGCTACCTGCGCCACCACTTCGCGCATGGTCTGGCCGGCGTCGCCGACCAGCACATTGCCTTCGCCGACGTGCTGTACCGAGGCTTCGATCAGGGCCTTGATCTCCTTGGCCGCCGCGGCCGAGCGCTGCGCCAGGCTGCGCACCTCGCCGGCGACCACGGCGAAGCCGCGGCCCTGCTCGCCGGCCCGGGCCGCCTCCACCGCCGCATTCAGCGCCAGGATATTGGTCTGGAAGGCGATGCCGTCGATCAGGCCGATGATGTCGACGATGCGGGTGGCCGAGCTGCTGATCTGGCCCATGGTGTCGCCCACCCGTCCGACCGCCTCGCCGCCGCGTCCCGCGACCTTCGAGGCCGCCACCACCAGGCCGTCGGCGCGCACTGCGCTGTCGGTGTTGTGGCCGGCCGCCGCGGCGATCTGCGCCAGGCTGCTGGCGGTCTGCTCGAGGCTGGCGGCCTGGGCTTCGGTGCGGCTGGCCAGGTCGCCGTTGCCGGCGGCGATCTCGCGCGCGGCATGTTCGATCGAGCCGACGTTGCGGCGCACGTCGCCGACGATGGCCTTCAGGTTGACGTTCAGCTGGCGCAGGGCCAGCTGCAGGCGGCCGATCTCGTCGTCGCGCCCAGGCTTGCAGGGATGGCACAGGTCGCCGCCGGCCAGCGCATAGACGGCGGCGGTGGCCTCGCGCAACGGGCGGGCGATGCTGCGCTGCAGTTCGGCCCAGGCCGCCAGGGTCGCCAGCACCCCGGCGCCGGCCAGCAGCCGCCAGACCATGCCGTCGGCAGCAATGCCGAGACCCGCCATCAGCAGCGACTGGCTGGCCATCATGATGCCGAGGCGGCGCGACAGCGGCAGGCTGCGCAGCGCGTCCAGGCGCGCGCGCCAGCCGAGCTGGACCGGGACGCCGCGGCGGATCGCCAGTCCCCTGGCTTCGCCGGCGCGGAACTTGCGGTACAGCTCGCTGGCTGCCTGGACCTGCTCGCGGCTGGGCGCGGTGCGCACCGACATGTAGCCGGTCACGCGGCCGCCTTCCTTGACCGGCACCACGTTCGCGACCACCCAGTAGAAATCGCCGTTCTTGCGGCGGTTCTTGACCAGGCCGGTCCAGGGCTCGCCGGCCTGCAGCGTCGCCCACAGGTCGGCGAAGGCTTCCGGCGGCATGTCCGGATGGCGCACGATGTTATGCGCCTTGCCGAGCAGTTCGTCCTCGCTGAAGCCGCTGACGTCGATGAAGCTCGGGTTGACGTAGATGATGCGGCCCTTGGTGTCGGTCTTCGAGACGATCGACTGGTTTTGCTTCAACAGGTATTCGATGCCGGTCACCGGCAGGTTGCTACGCACGACGCTCTCCTAGTTGCCTACGGGCAAATTCTCAGCGCACGATTCTAGCAAGCGATCTTTTAAAATTTTTGACTTGCATCAAATTCGGCCGAGAACGTCTTTGATCGTCTTCAATTGTTGCCATGGTTTAAACTTCCGGTATGGACAACATCACCCATTCGCTTGTCGGCCTGGCAATCGGAGAGCTGGTCGAGCGCGCCCTGCCCGCCCCGGCCGACCCGGCCCGGGGCCGTACCCGCCGCCGCGCCCTGCTGCTCACCGGCATGCTGGCCAGTAATTTCCCCGACCTGGACCTGGTGCTGACCCCGCTGCTTCCCGCGCCGCTCGGCTACCTGATCCACCACCGAGGCCATACCCACACCCTGCTGTATGCGCTGCCGCAGGTGGCCCTGCTGCTGGCCCTGACCTGGTTGTTGTGGCCGGGTGCGCGCCGGCTGCTGCGCGAAGACCCGGGCGCGCGCCGGGCCGTGCTCGGCACCGCCCTGCTTGGCATGGTCCTGCAC
This sequence comes from Telluria sp. ZB4P36, assembly GCF_059685865.1. NCBI lineage: Bacteria > Pseudomonadati > Pseudomonadota > Betaproteobacteria > Burkholderiales > Oxalobacteraceae > Telluria > Telluria sp. ZB4P36. The sequence goes on along the minus strand of NZ_JCASIE010000030.1, from coordinate 5,287 downwards.
CTGGCCTTCGACGCCCTGAACGTGTACGGCGTCCACCCCTTCCATCCCTTCGACGCGCGCTGGCTGTACGGCGACCTGGTGTTCATCATCGAGCCGCTGTTCTGGACCGCCCTCGGTGTCGCGCTGGCGCTGGGCCTGCCGGCGCGCCGCGCCGCCTGGCGCAGTCTGGGGCTGGTCCTGTTCGCGGCCATGCCGCTGTTGTTCACCTGGCTGGGTTACCTCCAATGGGGCTCGCTGGCCGGGCTGGCCGTGGTGGCGCTGGCCGTCGGCGCGGCAAGCCGCCGGCTGGGCGCGCGTGCCGGGCTGGTGGCCGCCCTGCTCGCCTGCGCCGGCTTCGTCGGCATCCAGGCCGTGGCCGGCCAGTTCGCGCGCGCCGGGATCCGCGTGGCGCTGGAGCGGGCGGCGCCCGGCAGCCGCCCCCTCGACATCGCCCTGTCCTCCTTCCCGTCCAACCCGCTGTGCTGGTCCTTCGCCACTGTTGCCGCGGGGCCGGCGGCCGGCAGCTATGGGGTGCGCGTCGGCGTGCTCAGCCTGGCGCCCGGCGTCACGCCGGTATCACGCTGCCCGGCGCGCTTCGGCGGCGTGCCCGGCAGCCCGGCCAGGACGCTGGCATGGAAGCACAGCGAGACCGGCAGCCTGGCCGGGTTCCGGGCGCTGCGGCAGGCCAACTGCCACTTCGATGCCTGGCTGCGCTTCGCGCGCGTGCCCTCGCTGGCAGGCGGGTCGGCAACCGACATCCGCTTCGGGCCGCCGGACCAGCCCAACTTCTCGACCCTGCCTTATGCGGCCCGGGCCGCCGCGCCCTGCCCAAGCCCACTGGCCGGCTGGGGCTATCCGCGCGCCGATCTGCTCGGCTTGAAGGGAGCGCCGCCGCGCTAGCCTGCGCGGGACGCCCGTCGTTCCGGCAGGTGTCGCCACGGGCGGGCCGCCAGGGCTATACTCCCGACATGGATGCCGACCTGCCCCTCCCCGATACCGCCTGCTACTGCTCCTCGCTGCGCCAGGCCTCGCGCTACGTCACCTCGTTCTACGACCAGATGCTGTCCGGCTCCGGCCTGCGCGTGACCCAGTTCGCGATCCTCGCCAGGCTCAGGCCGCGCGCGGCCACCGTGACCCAGCTGGCGCAAAGCATGGTCATGGACCGCACCACGCTGGCGCGCAACCTGCAGCCGCTGGTGCGCGATCAGCTGGTGCAGGTCCGTCCCAGCGAGCAGGACCGCCGCGAACGCGTGATCGAACTCACCGACGCCGGACGCGCCAAGGTCGAGGCCATCCTGCCGGCCTGGCGCCGCGCCCAGGCCCGCTTCGACCAGCAGTTCGGCGTGGATCGCGGCGCCCAGCTGCTGGGCATGATGCGGGCCGTGGTCGGCAGTGGCCTGCACGAGTCGAGCAACGCCGGCTAGCGGCGTGGCTGGCGCGGCCTTCTTAGTTTTTTAGTAACATTGTCGACCTTGCCCAGCCAGATGACCCCACCTGAACCCATGCCTGCCTTCCTGTCGAACGGCGGCGCCACCGGCGCCCGCATCCACGCCCACGACTGGAGCGCGCATCCGCTCGGACCGGTCGCGACCTGGCCGGCGACGTTGCGCACCACGCTCGGCATCGTGCTCGGTTCGTCCTTTCCCCACTTCCTGGCATGGGGACCGGACTTCACGCTGTTCTACAACGATGCCTACCTGCCGCTGCCGGGCGACAAGGATGCCAGGGCGCTCGGCCGGCCGCTGGCCGAGGTGTGGGCCGAGGCCTGGGACTCGGTCGGCGGCTATGTGCAGCGCGCCTTCGACGGTGAATCGTTCATGTTCGAGAATGACGCCGTCCCGGCGGAACGCCATGGCAAGCGGGAGCAGGCCTGGTTCACGTTCTCGTACAGCCCGGTGCGCGCGCTGGCGCGCCACAAGGAGGCGGAAGAACGCCTGGCGCTCTCGCTCGAAGCCTCCGGCAACATCGGCACCTGGTCCTATGACCTCGATACCGCCGCCACCCATGCGGACGAACGCTTCGCACGCCTGTTCCAGGTCGACGCCGCGCCGGCGCGCGAGGGCACGGAACTGGTGCGCTTCACCGACATGATCCACCGGACGACCGCCCCGCCGTGCTGGCGGCGATCGACCACGCCATCATCACGGATTCACGCTACGACGTCGAATACCGTATCCCGCAGCGCTCCGGCGTGGACGTCTGGGGCAACGCGCGCGGCAAGGTGTTCGCCAATCCCGACACCGGAGGCCGCCGCTTCGCCGGCATGGCGGTCGACATCACCGAGCGCGAGCATGCCGAACAGGCGCGCATCGCGAGCGAACGCGAGGCGGTGGCGGCCTCGCTGCGCGCCGACGAAAGCGCGCGCCGGCTCGACGTGCTGCTCGACGCCGCCCCGGTCGGCATCATCTACGTCGACCCCGCCGGACGCCTGCTGAAGGCGAACGCCGCCAACCGGCTGATCTGGGGCAGTTACCCGCAGTCGGAAAGCATGGACGAATACGCCGAATGGAAAGGCTGGTGGCCGGCCGGGTCGCCGCGCGCCGGACAGCGCCTGGAGGTGCACGATTGGCCGATCTCGCGCGTGCTGCAGGGCGAGGACCAGGCTGCCGGCGTGGTCGAGATCGAGCCCTTTGGCGAACCGGGCCTGCGCCGCACGCTCCTGGTACGCGCCGCCGCCATCCGCGACCGCGACGGCGCCATGCTGGGCGCGGTGGCCGCCAACATGGACATCAGCGCCAAGGTCGAGGCGGAGCGGGCGATGGTGGAAAGCGAGGCCAAGTTCCGCCTGATCGCCGACGCCATCCCGCAACTCGCCTGGTCGGCCGACGCCGGCGGCACCAACGACTACCTGAACGCCCGCTGGCTCGAGTTCACCGGCCTGCCGACCGAGCGGATCGCCTGCAACGCCTGGGTCGACATCATTCACCCGGACGACCTGCCGGCCCTGCTCGCGGCCTGGCGCAACAGCATGGCCACCAACCAGCCCTTCGAGGTCGAGCACCGCCTGGTCCACCACTCCGGCGACTGGCGCTGGATGCTCAACCGCGCACTGCCCCTAGGCGACGCGGCCGGCAAGGCCACGCGCTGGATGGGCACCCTGACCGACATCCACGACAAGAAGGCCGGCGAAGAGGAGCTGCGCGCGCAGGCGCGCCGCAAGGACGAGTTCCTGGCGATGCTGGCGCACGAGCTGCGCAATCCGCTTGCGCCGATCAGCAATGCCGCCCAGCTGCTGTCGATGGCCGCGCTCGACCCGCAGCGGGTGCGCCAGTCGAGCGAAGTGATCATCCGCCAGGTGCGCCACATGACCTCGCTGGAGGACGACCTGCTCGACGTCTCGCGTGTGACGCGCGGCCTGGTCGAACTGGAACGCGAACGGGTCGACATCAAGTCGGTGCTCGCCAGCACCGTCGAGCAGGCGCGCCCGCTGATCGAGGCGCGCGGCCATGCGCTCGACCAGCACCTGGCGCCGGGGCGCTGCTGGGTGCACGGCGACCGCATCCGGCTGGTGCAGGTCATCGTCAACCTGCTCAACAATGCCGCCATTTACACCGCCCAGGGCGGCCGCATCGCGCTGTCGGTCGAGACCGGCGACGCCGGCGTGACGATCACGGTGCGCGACAACGGCATCGGCATCGACCGCGCCATGCTGCCGCACGTTTTCGGGCTGTTCACCCAGGCCGAACGCACGCCGGACCGTTCCCAGGGCGGCCTCGGACTCGGACTGGCGCTGGTGCACAGCCTGGTCCAGCTGCATGGGGGCCGGGTCACGGCGCACAGCGAGGGGCTGGGCAAGGGCAGCAGCTTTACGGTCACGCTGCCGGTCGTGGATGGCGCCGCGGGCCCGGCCACCGACGACGTGGCCGCCGTGGCGCCGCCGGCCGCGCGGACCGGACGAAACATCCTGGTGGTGGACGACAACGTCGACGCGGCGCTGTCGCTGGCGGACGTCCTGCGCTCGCTCGGGCACGCCGTCGTCACCGCCCACAATGCGCACGACGCACTGGCGCAGGCGCAGCGCGCGTGGCCGGACGTGTTCATCCTCGACATCGGCTTGCCCGACATCGACGGCTACGCCCTGGCGCGCCGCTTGCACGACGGCGCGGGCGAGCGCCCGGCGGTCCTGATCGCCCTCACCGGCTACGGCCAGGCGCACGACCGGGTACTGGCCAAGACTGCGGGCTTCGACCAGCACTTCGTCAAGCCGGTGGACTTGGCGAAGCTGGTGGAGATCGTCGAGCGGGCGCCGGCTGGGCAGGTGCGCCAGCTGAAACCCGTTTGATGGGGTGCCACCGGCCGCGGTGCACGGGTAGTCTGCGACAGGATACGGACCAAATACAATCACTGGAGGGTCATAGTCCCGATAGTGGTTGTATTAAAACGGGAGGCCCGCAACGGCGGGCTGTTTAGCCAACCCGCAGGGTTGCGTGATGTGTGACAGATTGGTGGGAGCTGCGGGGGCTCCCCCGCGTCCCGCCCGCCCCCCTAGTCGCGGGGTTTTCGGACCAGGGTGGATTTTTCCGCCGCGCAGATGAGATACAACAGAGATACGACTAGGCTCCATAGGATACAAGGGAAATACTAAGCGGATACGATCAAGATACGGCCGACGTCACCTGGCGTTGACGCGGCCCACTCCTGCCTTACTGCTCTTTCGTGTAGGCCTGTCCCACTGATCATGTGTCCCGGCACTGCCGCATCTCCAAGCGATTATAAGGGGGCGGTAAAACTAACCCCAACAAAGAGTCCAGTTGCCGGTCAATCATAGCCCGCTCACCATCCGTAATCTGACGATTCTCGTCAAGAATAACCGCGTTGATATCTTCGATGAGATAGACACAATTCATTGCACGGGAAAATACGTCCGTAGGGAATTGGTCGCGCATCTGCTCGACAAGCGACTCAGCGCGGGAAGCCAAAGTGGGCAAGGCGATAGAACCTGCACGGTATGCAGAAGCGAGCGCGAGCAACTCGCGTGTGAGCAAGGTGTCATAATTCATTAAAAAAGCCGTTCTAAGGGCATGTTGCAGTGCTCGGAGGGCCGTTTCGCACCGTGATAACATTTCCTGTTGTTGAGTTGGTTACAACAGTGACATTGTTCACTGAATCGTAATGTTGAGTAGTGTTTGGCAAAGAGCCAGGACTTCTTGATCCCGTTCTGATGGCGTTCAAGATAACGCTCGGCGGCAATGGACCTGTCAGAAATTCTGTGTGCGGGGCCAGATTTCGTAGTTAGGTAATCGCGTTGGTGAATCGCTCGCCGAACATGATGGCGAATTGATTGGCAGCGAGCTTCCAGGTGCGCGGC